>NCGL01000038.1 GCA_002256935.1 Bdellovibrio sp. 28-41-41 | reverse complement strand
AGATTGCACTCTTCACTTGATTACGTAACACCGATCGAATATGAAACTAAACAATTAACAGCCGCATAATTACGACTCCACTAAACTGGGGCCAGACCAACATTTAAAGATCTTACAATTGAAGAAGATCTAGTTAAATCTTTTCGTTTCGAGACAAATATATTAAATAAAAAAATTTCTGAAATGAACCAACTTATCGAAATCTTCCAAAGAATTCGACTTTTAGATCAACCTACACAAATTCTAAATGAATACATCGATTTCTTTATAAAATCTTCGAATATTTCACTAGCCTGCATATACGAAGAAAATGAAGTAAAATTTGTATTTAAATCAGATTCCTATCCGGAAGAAAAATTGGCGTCTCTAACGCAGGACTTAGGCTTATATCTAAGTGATAAACTAATTTCTAAATATATAACAGACAAGTTGAAGTGCGCAAATAATTTAGAAGACTATTACTACTGTAGCTTCGTGCCATTCAAATTCGGACAAAAACTTTTACTCGTTGTCTTTATTTTTGAAGACTTAGACCTATTAAAAGATTTCGCACATCAAACCGCAATTATATTGAATGAACAACTTTATTTAATGATTAACAACCTCAATCTCAAAGAATTATCATATACAGACGGACTAACCCGCTTAAGAAACAACATGTTTTTCAGAAACAAACTGGATGAGGCATTTATACAAAACAAACCCGTTCATTTAGCTCTTTTTGATGTCGACTATTTTAAAAAAATAAACGATGTCTATGGTCACCCCGGGGGAGACGCCGTATTAGTATTTTTAGGAGAAATCGTTCCTAAAACAATAAATCAACTCAAGCCCGAGGTGACAGATATTACAATTGCAAGAGTCGGAGGAGAGGAGTTCGCAATTTTAATTGTCGACAGTACTTTAGACTTCATGAAGATTTTTGCCGAAGAACTACGAAAAAAAGTAGAAACCTCAAAAGTAAGATTCAATGACTTAGACATTAACCTGACGATTAGCATTGGAATAGCTTCTTCAGGGCAAATATCAAATTCCAGCGCAGAAAAACCGAAAACTCTTTATAAATTAGCCGACGACGCTCTTTATATTGCTAAACGCACAGGACGAAATCGGATATCCTTATCACATGATTCAAACTAAAAGTGTCTATCAATTGAATGATTTTGAATTTAGAAATATCGTCGCAACTCATCCAATTAAAAGTTCAGTTTGCGTAGCTAATGGACTAAATGATCGGAGCGTGATTGATGAAATCAACAAGAAACAAATTACCGCTGTCATTCAGAATTCTCTTTTTCCACTTGAGGAAAAGCTTAGGCTTTTAAAAAAATTGAACGTCTTAAACATCTATAACACGGATATTTCCTTAATTGGCGGCCAAATTAAGAGTACAAAATTCAATACAAAATCGGACCGAGAGGAAGTTTTAGATGAACTGTTCGACGAAGCACATGTCGATTTAACTAAGGTCAAAAACAACGACATTTTTAGTGTTAGTCAAGAATTGATGATGAACGCTCAAATTGATGCCCCCACCTTGGCGATCCAAATGTTGCAAAAAGAATCACAGATTATTTTTGAAAAAAATGATCTCCACAATCTTTTTGCTATATCCGTCATAGACAACTTTGGATCACTTGTCCCAAAAACAATGCTTTCGCAAATGAAATTCGTTTTTGAAATGGGCTTTGCTGGGGGCATGTCTCAAAAAAAAGAAGGGGCCGGATTGGGGTCATCTCTTATTTTCAACGCTTGTGACACAATGCTGATCGCCGTTAAACCAAATTTAAAAACAAGAGTATCTGTGATACTCCCCTACCAAATTCCACAAAAAAAAATCGAACAAATTCAAAAATCAGTAATAATTTTGGGAGAATAATATGTCAAAACTTGAATTCAAATTAAAACAGGACCCTGGACTTACACAAATCATTTTTTCTGGCCAAATCGATGAGACCTTTCCACCCGAATTGCATAAAATAGAGTTCGGTCAAACTCTAAGCATAGATTTGCAGAATGTGACAGCAATCAATTCTCTAGGTATTCGCGAATGGATTAAATTTATTGGGCATATAGGAACAATCAATCTTGAAATTTTCAATTGTCCTAAACTTTTTATAGATCAAGTGAATATGGTCCAAGGATTTATTCCTTCGCCATATTCAATTAAATCATTTTATGTACCATACTTTAATGAAGAGGAAAGCCTCGAAAAGAATGTGCTCTTTACTTTTGGAAAAGAATACGGAACTGGACCACTGAAAATCAACGGATCAGTTACCGATGAAAAAGGAATTAGATTCGAAATCGACGTGATTGAATCAAAATATTTCAATTTTTTAAAATCTTCTTAGACGTAGTACTGAATATCTCGCTTAACTTTCTGAGAAAGTGACCTAACTTATTTTCCATTGGCGTGATTTTACATGCCCTCGACTTTAGTCCTTTTTGCGTCAAAGGAAATGACTCACTTTGATACGCTCATTAGTCGTTATTCGGTCAATTACCTTGCCTACTACGGACGTAATTTAATCGAAGGCGATATGAATTTCCACCCCCCACATGAAACTAAGCTTTTGCCCAACAATACCGATATGTTAAGAGTGAAATTTGTATTTCAAATCTTCTCATTTTGTGTTTTTACAATTCTTACGGGCTGCTCCTCGGGCGGAAGTGGAATCGTTGACTCAAAATTGAAAATCAATATGGAAAGAATATCAAACGCAGAAATCCATGAGGGCGACACTTTTGTATTAAAAGTTTCAAGAAATTCAGAAACGGGCTCTACAAATTCCACAGATTCTTCTAGTGATAAAAATACGACTTCACCAAGCAAACCGGAAATTCGTCTACAGGCAACTTACGGTGGCGACTTTGCGCCAAGTGATCTACCTCAGGCTCCTACGGAATTCGTAATCCCCGAAAATCAGGACGAAGCCCAAATCAGTTTTCTAATTCCTCCAGATGGCCTCTATGACTCAAGAACGAAACTTTTAAAAATTACCACAACCGATGGGTCGCTACTTGAAACAGAAATTATAAATACCGATGCGTTTCCTCAGATTTCGTTAAGTTCTGTTCAAGCAACTGAAGGACAAACTGCGGTTCTCACAATCACGTTGGATCATGGATCAAAAGTGCCTCTCGTATTTGACTACGAATTTCAGTTCGGCACAGCCTCCGGCAACGACATCGAAAACTCTGATAGCTCCGTGATTATCGCAGCAGGTGAAGTTTCAAAGAACATAAACATCGTTTTAAAATCAGATTCTTTTTGTGAGACCAACGAGACTTTTTCAATTCTTGTAAAGCCTCCTTTGGGACTTGGATCAACTCAAAGTTCTGGGATCGCTGAAAACTTCACGATCATAGACAGCACACTTCCCACATATTCTATTTCTTCAGTGACTAATACTGAAGGCAGTTCAAGTTCTGTGACTTTAAGCTCCAACATGAGTTGTCCATTTGATCGCACAGTCAGTGTTTCAACTCAAGACCAGACCGCAGCCAGTGGATCGGACTATACGGCGATTACAAATCAAAATTTTGTAATCGCGTCGGGAACGACACAGGTTTTGGTTCCAGTTTCAACGCTTAATGATTCTTTAAATGAAAACGATGAAACATTTTTAGTTTCTATCGTGGCCGCAACGAAAGGAATTGTATCCGGTTCTGGTACAGTCACAATCACTGACAATGATCCTCTCCCAACTCTTAGTTTCACTAGTTCCACGTCAACATATGCAGAGAATGCCGGAACCGTGCAAGTTAACTACTCTCTAAATCAAGCCTCGGGTCGAAATATCACAGCAACCCTTTCGCTTTCGGGCACAGCTACAGCGGGCAGCGACTACGCAAACCTCGGAAACTCAATCACTATTCCTGCCGGAACAACCTCAGGAAGCATTTCAGTTTCCATCACTGACGATTCAAGATATGAGTCCAGTGAAAATATGATCTTAACACTGAGTCAACTATCTGGAGCCAATGCCGGAGCTGCACTTATACACACGCTAACCATTACAGATAATGACAGTCCTCCAGCGGTTTCTATTTCCTCGGGTCCAACTATCAATGAAGGAACAAGTGCCGCATTCACGGTCACACTCTCAAATGCCAGCGACTTTTCTACTACTGTGAATTATGCAACATCCGACGGAACTGGCGTTGCGGGTTCACACTACACAACAACGAGCGGAACCTTAACTTTTGCCGTTGGCGAAACTAGCAAAACTATTAGTGTCTCAACCCTCGACAATTCGACACCTTGTCAAACTGATAGGACTTTTAGTGTAACTATCAGCAGTCCGACAAACGCCACGCTCGGATCAGGGACTTCTAGCACGGCGACTATAAAAGACAATGATAACCCAACACTTACAATCGCTGACGTGTCAGCGACAGAAGGTAATACAGCTACTTTAACGGCATACCTTCAAATGGCTTGTGCAAAAGCTGCTAGTTTTAGTTGGACTACCCAAAACAACACGGCTATCAGTGGCACGGATTATACGGCAGCTAGTGGCAGCGTGAATTTTGCCATCGGTGAAACATCGAAAACGATTCAAGTCTCAACAATAAATGATGTCATTGACCAAGGATCAAGGAATTTTAAAATTAACTTTTCAAATCCAACAAACATCGATCTGCCTGTTTCACCGACAACGATTACCATCAACGATAATGATTCAGCTCCCACTATTTCCTGGGCCACTGCTTCGCAAACCGTCACCGAAAGCCAAGGAAGTTTACTCGTGACCGTAAGCCTTTCACACATCACAAATCGCGTTGTCACCGCCAGTATTGCCCCCAGTGGCACAGCCGTTAATAATGTCGACTACACTTTGCCGAGCACTACTTTGAATATCCCTGCAGGGCAGTCCTCAGCCCAAGTGACAGTGAATATTTTAAGGGACAACGATGCCGATGACGGAAAGATTTTAAAACTAACACTATCGTCTATTACGGGCGAACCCCTTGGTGCCACAACAGAATACGACCTAACAATTTTAGATGACCCCTATCAAGGGCCCATCATGACAGCGACATCAGATTCAAGTAAAATCACGTATTTAAGTGGAATCAATTCGTCTCTCGTATTGGCAGCAGGAGTTCCCAACAGCAACACAGGGGGACTACTTTCACAAAATTCTTCAGGATCTCCGAAAGTTCAAGACTTCTCTTGGTCAGGTGACTCCAACAAGGTAGTCTTTATTGGAAATTTCGAAAGAGCTTCTAGTTTTGATCTTTTCTCGGTGAATCCCAATGGCACGTCACGCACACGTCTGAATCCATCCGGCTGGCCGAACACTCGCCAAGTTTTAAAGGCTCAAAGTGTTTCTGGAACGACTCGTGTAATTTATCAATTCGACCAAACCACAAGTGGCCTTTATGATATTGCTAGCGTGAATACAGATGGCAGCAGTCCGGTCAGTATTGCATCAGGACTGAATACAGGAACGGAAAGCGTAAAAGATTTCGCAGTTTCCCTAGATGGAAGCAGAGTAGTCTACATAGCAGATACCGCAACGGCTGGAAGATTTGAAATTTTTTCGGTCACTCCCACAGGGGCAAGTACTCAAAAACTTAATTTAACGCTTTCTGCAGGTCAATCTGTGGATCGTTTGAAGATCAGCCCCGATTCTACCAAAGTAGCCTTTGTAGTCATGACCGGAAGCGGTCCTACTAGAACCGAGAGTTTATTTATATCACCTGTCAGTGGCGGGTCCTCATCTTTACTGAGCCTCAGTGTATCCTCAAGACAAATTGGCGATTTTCAATTCTCGCCAGACTCATCAAAAATAGCGTTTACTCATAACGCCACAACCAGCACCCTATTTGATCTTTATGCAGTCAACTCAAATGGATCATCTCGATTCAAAATTAATCCCACATACACCGTGGGAAGCGGCATTAGTCTTTTTAAATTTACATCAGATTCATCTAAAATTGGATTTTTAACAGATGCTACAACCGCCAATGAATTTGATCTCTATATCGGGTCAGCCAGTGGAAGTTCGTGCTGTACTAAACTCAATGATTCATTAGTAGTTGGTGGAAAAATCGAGTCCTTTGATTTTACAGCAAACTCTTCATCTGTCGTCTATTTAGGAAGACAAGATTCAAATACCATTAGGGAATTGTATTCTGTTTCAACTTCCGGAAGCAGTCGTGTGAAACTCAACCTTACGCCCGTGATGAATGGGAACATATCAAAATTCATCATTGTTCCTAACGGCAGTCGCGTCATTTATCTCGGTGATCAGGATTCACAAGGCCAAAGTGAAGCCTATTCTGTGAATCTGAATGGCACCTCAAGAGTTAAACTCAATCCATCTTTATCGGCAGCAAGAAAAGCAGATGATATTTACGTTTTACCCAATAGCAGCAAAGCCCTATACAGAATGAACAACGAAGACATCACAAAATATGAATGGTATTCTATAAGTCCGGCCGGTGGAACTTCCACTAAACTTTTTAGTCCAGATTAAATAATGAATCAAAAGTGTATCCTATTTTTCTAAAAATAGGCGCGGGGTTCACAATTAAAGCCCGCGCCTACACACATAACCTTCGTCAGATTCTGCTAACGCTTAATCTGACAAGGAAATCAGGATCTTGTGATTTCAATTTCGCACTCCCAAAGTTAGCAGTTCTAAATTTGGCTCTGGCAAAATGAAATTTTGAACCGGAATTCTAAAAAAAACCCGCTGGTTCAAGCTCACTTTTTGAATCACTCACTCGGCGGGCAAAGCACAGCGGAAGCCGATATTGTTGTTCGTGTTAGAGGGCGCATTATTCCAATTCGACGTCCAACGACCCACATTGCCACCATTATTCCAATTGCCCCCGGCAATCAGACCGCGAGAAGACCCACGTCTTCCACCCCAGTCTGGTATTCAGATCACTGACTCCTTAAATAAACCCAAATTCACTTTTAAAATTTCTCTCTTTAACGTCGCACTATTGGTGCAAAATTTCACATGCCCCAAATAGGAATTAATTGTCATCAGATAAGGATGCAATTCACCACGGTGCCTTTTGGGGCTTTCTGTTGTTTTGCTATCACTAAGCAATGCTTGAATTCTTGCTTTTTTCAATTTTTTCTTCATTCTTCGGAAAAACGCCCCTCTTAATCTCATTTCATTAGGCCGAATGAAAAATCCTAAAAACGAAACCCCATCTCTGCATTTGGCAATTTGCACTTTCTGAGGACTTAAAGTCAAATTAAGGGACTCGGTAATAAATACTTCAATTTTTTCTCGAAGTATTTGCGCCTCATTCTGCGAATCCGCAAGCATTATAAAATCGTCCATGTAGCGAATATACTTTTTCACTTTAAGCTTTCTTTTTACAAACTGGTCAAGCTCGTTTAGATAAATATTGGCAAATAACTGGCTTGTCAAATTACCGATAGGAATTCCATGGTTTGGAGCATTGGCTATTAATTTCTTCAAACACCGCAACAGCCTTTCATCAATAATTGTTTTAGAAATTATCTTAAATAAGATGTCTCTATCGATGCTCGGAAAGAATTTTTTTATGTCACACTTTAAAAAATACTTTTCCGGATGGTCGGATATCCACTTTTTCATAAGCAAAGCCGCCCTGTGGTGACCGCGTCCGGTTCTGCACGCATAACTATAGGTAGAAAATTGATTATCAAAAATAGGCTCTAGAGTCTGGTGAATTGAATGATGAACGACGCGGTCTCTAAAGCAGGCTGATTCTATCAGCCTTTTCTTAGGCTCATGAACGTAAAAGCACCTGTAATTTCCAAACTCATAAGTTTCATTTTTCAATTCTTCTGAAATTTTTAATATATTTTCTTCAAGGCTGTGATTAAATTGAATTATTGAATATCTATAAAACTTACTCTTTGAAGCTTTATAGAAACAACGCCGAAGTCGTTTGAAATCAGAAATTTCATCAAAAATATTATCAAACGTCTTTGGCATTGTGCTCTGTTTTTTCGACAATTTTAATCCAGCCTGAAACCATTTTCCCAATTTCAATAAGATCCACCGACAGTTTTTCGTACTGACCTTCAGACGTATAACCCATTCTGCGACCAATTCTTAATAAATAACCCGCCATCTGAAATTGTATTCTGGCCTTGGACAAATGATAAGCTCTTTCCCTTCTTTCGTAAGATCCCCAATAGATACTCTCTGTTCCTTGAAGAAAAAACTTCTCTGTTTTTTCGGCCAATGTGTATCGCTCATTTTTTGGATACTTTTTCAAAACTGGAAGCAGTGCCAAATTGAAGTTTTCAATTTTTTGCAAAATTTGCGGACCTTGAGTTTTTGTCATACTTTCTTCCTTCTGAATTATTCTTTTCGGCTCTGCGAATTAGCCCGCCTATCCCTGGAAGAATTGACTCTTCAATCTGTTTTTTTATTTGATCTCGATCAGTGACAAGCCCATTGACTTCCAACTGGATCAGTAAATTAATTAAATAATTCCTAGCTTGACTAAAATATTGAACCTTAGACGTCTTATCAAATGTATAAAACCCATATCCGATAGACTGAATACTTTTGAAAGCATTTTCAAAAAGCACCCGAGCTTCGCTGTTTTCGACCATATCGCTCTTTATTTTTATTGTTAGTGCCAGCAACTCTGTATAAATACCAAGATTTGAAAGTACAAATTTTCTAGGTACTTTGATTTCATCTGACGCTTCTTTTACTTCATTGGATTCGGTTTCGGAAGTTCCACCTATGTCAGGATTTAAAACTTTTGTCTCTTTGTTTTCGCCAGGATTTTTTTCCGCAGAACCCAAATACGCAGTGCGAGCCCAACCCAACTTTTCTACGGAAGCCAAATTACATTCCCAGCTTCTGTTTTTCTTTCTTACAATGATTTTCCCTTGGGCTGCATAATGTCTTAACGTCCTTTCAGGCTTAGCGTACATTTTAGAAACCTGCTGTATCGAAACCCACATAACTATTTCCATTTTTGATAAAAATATTTTTAATTCTAGATTTTAAATTGTTTACAGAATTTGGTTTACTATCTGAAAATAGTAAATTCAACTATTCTAATTGAATCGTTTATTTTTTCTGCGATAGCTCAATTGTTTTAGAGCGCCTGCTCTAGGTAAAGTACAAAATTTAACCAATTTTTCTAACAATATCAGATTGTCTTTTTTTTTCGACGCTTATTCTAAAAATTTTTAAAAAAATTTTCGAATCGCTACGCGATGAAAGGAAAGTCTACTCCCAGAAAACTATATCTTGTGACGATTGAAAAAAATGGGGAGGATAATGGATAGTTTAATCGCGATTCTTGCCGTCAAACCAGTGTCCTTCGGCCACTTCTTGCCGCTGTAGCGGCAAGTTTGCCGTCAATAATCACGTCACTCGGCGGGCAAAGCACAGCGGAAGCCGAAAATGTAGCTCGTGCTAGAGGGCGCAGAAGCCCAATTCGACGTCCAACGACCCACATAGCCACCATAATTCCAAAAGCCCCCGGCAAACAGACCGCGAGAAGAATTGCCGTTATCTGTATATAAATAGATGTAATCGCCGTGGAACTTTGCCGAATTAGCGGCAACAGATTTAGCATTGCCGCCGTCAGTGCCGACCATCGGCAAACCTAAAGGGAAATTAAAATAGGCCGCTCCATAATTGGCACCAGAAATAGACCATTCAGTTGTATAGTTGGGTCCAGTTTGACCCGCTATTGTTCCGCCTGGGCCAACGATTCCATTGAACAAGAAACTATTGATATCAAAGCTCGATGAATATCCGTTGGAAGTATCTACCGCCGATTGAATTCCCGTACACGTGTGAGAGGCAGTACTGCAAGTCATCTGATCACTCACCCATTGCCAAACGTTACCAACATGGTCTTGGGCGCCATAGCGTGAAACACAGTTTTTAGTTCCTACACTACCTATATTAAACGAATCCGGACCACCTGCCGCTACTCGGGCTAACTCGGTTCCTGTAAAAGTAGTGGCTGTAATTCCAGAATGGGTATTGGCATTACAATAATTAAGGGTCGTATGCGCCGTCGAACCACTTCCGTTTTCATAACTGCTAATTTGTGCATCGGTCAGTGGATCGGCAGTGCCCGACATATCTGGCTCTCCTGTCAAAGTTCTCCAGGCTGCCATAGCTCGATATTCTCTATTTCTTAATAAACGTTTAGATCCGTAGTATCCGTCAGTGACTGACTGGCACGTAGACATTGAATTTGTCTGGTTAATATTCACCATCGGCGGCTTGTAGCCACCATTCGATACTGGATCAACAGTATAAGCCAATGCACGCTCTGTGGTGGTTAGGCTTCCACTATTTAAATCAACCCAACCTCCGGCCTGTCGATAATAACAAGTTCCACCGTCGGTATCATAATAGACATTTCCAGGGGTTCCAATTGTACCAGTGGGGGTCGCTGTACCAAAGCAGTCGCCCGCCGTGTTTCCGGCACCGCACATACCCGTGCCACCCGTTGCTTGGCTTTTTGTCCAATTGCAAGCGGCCACCCAGCGGTCTACAAATAAGTTATAACCAAAATCATAAAAACCTGATGTTAAATTCAATGGCGACGCGCTTGGCCCTGTTGAATAAGGGGCCGCTCCGATACCAGTATAGACGCATCTCTGGTGGTTCAAAGCATCACTAGGAAGTCCCATAAGCTGGCACATTTCATAATTGGCAGCATCTCTATGCACAAGCACCATATTTGCTGGCGGGATCGGAACTGTGATTCTATAGGCTGAGTTACTCGCAGGCATCTCTTCAGGCCACCCGGCTGTGGGCACCAGCACTACAGCGTAATCATAGACTTGAGGGCTGGCGGCAACGTTCGTGTCGTTACACGTTTTCGCACCCGTCCCAGTCGCCGTACAAACCTGACAACTTGTCGTCATCGTATTGGTGCACGCTGTGGTTGTTGTTGAATCCAACGTATTACCTTGGCCAGTTCTAACTAAAGAATAGGCCGTGGAACTAGAGGCTCCCGTAAACGCATTCCATGTTATAACCGTTTTTCTTGATTGCGGAGTTCCTGTCGGAGCACCAGGGGCATCGCCATAAGCCTGAACCAGCAACACACCTTTATATTTTGTAGATGTATTTGATGTGGTTTGTGCCGATTGACTTACTAAATTGTCATACTCAACTCCTGAGGAAGAAACTTTTGCCGTAAATGTATACGTAGCACCTGATTTCAAACCAGTTGCAGAAAACGACGTCGCCGAGTTCGTCGCCGTTCCAAGTAAAGTCGTCACGCCTCGCGAAGTTCCGTAAATATTTACTACATCCGCAAAAGTACCCGCCGCTGGAAAATTTATCGTTGCAGTGGTTGTCCCTGTGATGACCACTGACGTCGCCCCAGAAAACGTATAATTACCTTTGAAATTTGAATTACCGTCATTGGCACTAGCATCGAATGCCCGAACAACATAATTATGAAATGAACTATCAACAAGCCCTGCGTGGTTATAACTAGTCGTTGTGTTAGATACACTGGCTATAGCGGTCAATGTACCGTCCGTACCCATTTCATATATTCGGTATCCTAGCACCGAAGAATTTGTAGCTAGCGTCCACTGGATCTTTAAAGATGAGCCACCAATTGCTGTTACAGAACTTACCCCAGCAAATCCAAAATCCTTTGTAGTCGTTGTAGGATTTGTCGGAGTGGGAGTAGTCGAAGTTGTAGACGAACTTCCCGAGTCTCCGCCGTTGAGACAGCCACTCAACATAAACGATCCCATCGTAATACAAACTAAAAATATTTTTTTGAATTCGATATTAATTTTCATACGACCATTTGTTCGGCAAGTACCTGAACGAACTAAAGGATTTTACGAATTTTAAGCCTCGCTCTTTGTATAAATTTAAAAAGACCCGACCTAAATCCAAAAACCGAAGCTAAAACCTATCTCGTACTGATTGTTTCAAATTGAAACATTTGCGAAAAAAACGCTTTAAATACCGCCGACCATCGCAACACCCCAGACTAAAGCTAAGGAACAACAACTAATCCAAAAATGCTTTAACCACATCCCAAGACTTTTTTAAGGCATCTTTGGTATTTGGACTACCATTCCTCTCTTCTTCAATTTTTTTATCCATTAATTGTTCGATACCAAGAGCCTTTACACGATTTGCAAACGTCTTCCGTGGAATATCCAGAATTCGAGCCGCCTCTGCTTGGTTGTAATTACCGATCCGATACGCACGCATAATCAGTTCTATTTTTTGCTTTTTTTGTTCACGCTCTAATTCGTCAAAAGTCTTTATCATGTGAACATCATCGTCGCTCATATCAATCTTCAGTTCACCATACTTAAAAACATGTTCGGGCAAAATAGTTGAGTCCTGGACTAGAACACATAATTTTTTAATCACATTTTCCAGTTCCCGAACATTTCCAGGCCAATTATATTTTTGCAAAAGTCGAATAGTATCCGGAAATAGATTTTTCTGACTACCATTTCTTTCATTTTCACGGTTAATAAAAAAATAGCATAAAGCTTCAACGTCGCCTTCTCGATCCTTAAGACTGGGAATCTCAATCTTGATTTCATTCATTCTGTAATAAAGGTCAGGAAGAAATTCATTTTTTTCGACCATTTCCTTCAGCAATGGTTTTGCAGCAAAAATCAGACGGACATCAACCATCGTCTCCGCGCTGCCGCCAACTCTGCGAACTTTCCGCTCCTGAAGAAAACGCAGAAACATAGCTTGTGCTGAACTATCTAGATGATGGGCTTCATCAATAAACAGCGTGCCTCCACTAGCAAGTTCCAACAGTCCTACTTTGTGCTCGGCTCCCGTAAAAGCTCCCTTTTCAGACCCAAACAGCTCGCTTTGAATAATTTGCGAATTTTTAAACTGTGTGCAGTCGATCGTTTTAAAAACCCCTTTTGATCGATTAGAATTCTCGTGCGCCGCACGCGCAATCAGTTCCTTCCCCGTACCTGTATCTCCAATGAGCAAAATTGAGTGATTTGATTTTGAACTTTGCAAAACTAATTGCGCTACCGTTTCCATCTGGGGAGCAACACTGACAATTTTTAATTTGCGAATAGATTCAGATATGGCATGTGTTGCATTTCTTTTGTTCCCTAAAATTTTGCCAAACTTGGCATTGAAAGTCGTCAGCGCCTGATTCATGAAAATCTGAATCTTTGTTAAATTTGAGTCACTATCTTTATAAATGAATTTATCCGCTCCATTTTTAAGCCAAAGCTGAAGGGACTCGTTTGAATTGTCCCCTGATATCATAATGACCTCAATGTGATGATTGAGCTTTTTGATTTCTTTTATATAACTTGACCCAAGTACCAATTTATCAGAATCCGTTCTAAAATGATGGTCCATAAAAACAATTGCCACATTGAATGGAAATTTGCGAATTTCCGCAACAGCTTCGTCTGGATTACTGTAAAATTCGAAATTAAATGCTCGATTTTCACCGTAAGCTCGCTTCAAAGTAATATCATATGTTTCACGCAAACATTGTTCGTCTTCGATAAAAATCACCCTAGGCATTTCCATTCAGTACCCCGCATTTGCTAAATATTTATTGCGACTTTTCTGAATCCAGAATCTTTAGGAATCTCTCCGGTAGTGTATGTACTCAATACAATTTTAATTTCGGTTCCTATTCCTAATCGGGAAAAGATCCCTATTTTACCACTGGCCGCCTCTATCGTCGCTTTGGCGTGAACCAGACCAAGTCCTTTTCCATCGGGTTTCCCAAAAGTCGCACCCGGTTTAAATAGTCTTACAATGACATCATCTGCGATTCCGGAACCAGAATCAGAAACTAGAATTTCAACTTTGTCGTCAACATTAGAAAGAATCACTTTAACACTTCCTTTTCCGTCGCAAGCCTCAACAGCGTTGTCCAGCAAGTTTGATAAGACACGCTTGAAGTCAGAAGGGTTAATAAAAATTTGCGAATTTTTAGAGTTATTTAAAAAAACTAGTCCAACCGATGTAAATTCGCGATAAACATTCTTTTTTTCAGTTAAAATTTCTTCACAAACCTCGCCAGCATTTAAAACTTCAAAATGAGTTCGCAATTTGAACTCATGCTTTTCAATAAGATCACTGGCAATCTCACTAATACGATTGGCGTTTGCGGTTAGCGCCGAAACATGCGCTTGAGGAACCGAACCCTTGACGTCATCAATTAACATTTTAAGGCTCGCAAGTGGCGATCTAATGTCATGTGCGACTTGCTTTGCCACCGCAAGGCTTGAATGGGCTTGGGCAACTTGCGACGCAATTTTCATGTTTCTACGAAGGGCATCGCTGACCATAGCACATTCGCTGATTCTAAAATTATTCTGAACCGAGGCACTTGGGTCTTCCTTGGCCTGAGCCAAGATCGCGTATATTTCTTTTTTTATTGGGTTCATTCCTCTTGTAAGAGCGATAAATAACAAAAGAACTAGCATTGCAAAGGCAACGGCAGATCTCAACACTCGATTTAAACACTGAAACATCAAATCTTGGTTGTCAAAATATAGTGATGCTTTTCCATACTCTTGATTCTGACCTTCATTCAGCATGATTAATTTATCGACTTGGTGAACATAACGACTTTTTTTGAATAACGGAGGGCATTCAAGAACAATTTCCTGCCCTACGCTTATCCGAACGCATTTTATCTCTGAATTTTTTAACAGCGCTTCAGCGCGGATCTTAGCTTCGATAAAACTTCCTTGAATAAGCGGCTGTTTCACGCCCAATACAAAAGTCTCAGAGACCAATTCCTCGCTCGCTGACCGAGATTCTAAATTTACCATATAGTCATTCCAGGTAAATAACCCGGTCATTCCTAACCACATTATCCCGACAATCGGCAGTACGATCTTTAAAAAGTGATTTCTAATTGAAGTTGCTTTCACAGCGCTAGTTTTCCTTCTGTCTTACTGCATGCAGTCTTGGGGTATAACGATATGTCGCTTCTTCAGAAATTAAGTTTGGTTTTCCAACAATTGAAAACGGTATTCTCCATCCCGGAGCCATCAATCTGTCTTTTCGTAATGAACTATTCATATTTCTGAAAAGTTCACTTCGCGAAGTCCAATCAGAATCGTGGCGAGCTTTCTTATAAATTTCGGCAAGCTTTGGCCCAATGTAGTCGCTAAAAGGCTTTCCAATAAAAGTTGGCAACAAAGCAATAAATCCCTCTGGATCGTTGAAACCGCCAGCCCATCCAGCAAAAACAACATCTGGCTTTTTTCCTGGAAGGCTTGAGAGTTCTGTAGGTGAAACTTTTAAAACTTCAACTTCAAACCCATATTCTTTGCCAAGCTTTTGAACATCCACCTTGGAAATCATGTCATCAAAAGTCGCTGCAACAAATGCTAACTTTAGTTTTTGAGATTTTTTTACCTTAACCCATTTGTCGGGTTTGAAGTCAGCATTCAATAAATGACCAGCTACGCCCTTTGGTATCACTCCGGTTGCGCGTTCAAATCCAAGGCTCTTAGAAGCTTGCTCGAAAACCGCTTCCACAAAATTCATTGCCCGGCTTTGCTTTTCAATATCGCCAAAACTTTCACCATGAGGGTGCCACCAAGCTGAAGTTTGTGCATAACTAATTTGCTCAATAGATTTTAATGCCTCTGAACCCTTAAGTTTAAAAATAGATTCCTTGATAGAAGCACTCGCGCCTGGGACGTAATCTGGAATTTCCGTCGAAGGTATGTTCATTTGAGTATCCGCAAAATAGATGAGTTTCCAACTTGGAATTTCAATTTTTTCCTGCGACGGAAACGTAACATTTTTTTTCAGAAACCAATGGCCACTGTCTTTCACAAGTCGATAAGGTCCTGTCCCTATTATAGGCTCATTAGATTCTTTTTCAAATCCCCAACCTTTTGGAACAATACCGACTTGATCTCGGCTGAGAGCTTTTAAAATAGAAACATTCGGTTCTTTCATTTTTATAACTAAAACATCATCAGTCGGAGTTTCTATCGAAGCCACACTTAAAAGAAAGTTGCTGGACTGAGATTTCTTTTCGATAACTCGATTTAAAGTGTATTCAACATCTTTTGAAGTAAGTTTCTTGCCATTTGAAAACTGACGAGTTGAATCTAACTGAAATTTTATAGTTGTACCTTGCTTTTCAAATTTCCAGCTTTTAGCGATACCCGGAATTACATTGCCAAGCTTATCCGTATCTACCAATGGCTCGAGAATTTGACCGAGCAAAATATGCTCTGAAAATTGATTGACCTCAGCCGGATCACGAGGAAACGTAACCGGAACATAGCCATACTTTTTTATATCTGTAGTTGCAGCTTGTATTTCAAAAGCCATAAGTCCTCCCACAAGGACAAAGAAAATGTTTTTCATCACGCTACCTGCTTTGCTGTAATAGAAACTAGGAATCTTCCAAAGTCTGTTAGCTCGTTCGAATTAAACGCTTCACAATTCTCAATAAGCAGATTTCTGAAACGTTCGTTTGAATTATTTAGATCGTTTTGAAATCTAACCATTCTATAAAGTGCCCACATACTGTGAAGTCGACCAATCGGAGGTCGTTTTCGCCCTTGAAACGGAGCATGTATTTGGTTAAAATCAAACTCTTTTATCACCAACCGATCAAGCAAATTTAAAAGGTAAAGCTCCTGATGCGCTAGTTCATGAACTATTGACGTTGCAAGGCCTTCAAGTGTTTGATCGAAAGCCTTCTTTCCTAAAATGATTGCGCCCATCAAATGCGGATGAGAGGCACTACGAAAATGAACTCTATCTGCTTTTAAGAATAATGAAATATTGCTCGTCAGCAATCGGGATATAGTTTCATTTGTTTTTTTAATAAGCGAAAGAGCCGAATTAATTTTCTCCGATTCTATCGAGTCAAATCCAACGCTAAGCTCACCATTTTCAACATCCTGCTTGAAAATCGAATTTACCGCATTCACCGCATCGACCGAAGTCGTCAGATCTGCTACACCTTGACTCTTTGAGCTTATAAGACAATTTCTTAATTCAACTTTTCTATAGTAGGAAAGTGATCTCGCAGTAATACCAGGTTCCGATTCTAAAGGAACTTGAATTTTCTGAAATTGACGAATCAGGTGAGCGGAGACTTCTCCGATCACCCAATTCCCTAACTCAATATGCTTCAACAAAAATGGGCTTATCATTTTAACCTATTTCACAATGTCCATTGCCATTTGATTGAATACGCCTTCTTCGAAAATTGAAAGGTTCAATTGGGCTTGTTCATCCAAAAGAACTGCCAATTGTTGACCGTCTTTAACATCCATCGCTGCTCTCATTAGAGTCACGTCTATATTCAAAGCTTTTGCACGCTTGTCAGTTAAAAGATAAAAAACGTTAACCTTCATATTCGCAGAGTTTGGCAAGCCTTCTTGATTTGCTTTAGCTGATAATGCCAGCATCGCTGTCCCAAGAGCCAATAGTATTTTTTTCATTGTTCCCCCTGTTATAAAAGCCTGAATGGCTTTGGAAGGAATCATTTCCAAGTTACATGCCAATACTAAAAAGACTACAGTTTAGTTAATGCCCACCATAAGTCAGAGTCGGCCAAACATGGCCATTCTTATTTATATTGCTCACGGCAAGCGGCCATCATTGGCCTATTCAAGTATTTCACTTTATTTTTCCGGTCAAAGTTGGCCACATCGCTATTCCATAGGGTAAATTTTGGAAAAATAGTTAAAAAATTAGACGGTTTCGGCTCATAGCACTTTCGAAGTGTTCGATTAAAACAACTTATTTCATGCATACGTTCAATGAATCCCGGCATCCGTCATTTTATAACACTCGCTCCGTATCGCCAGTCACACTAAGGGCACACCTGCCCATAGTGATTTAGAATCATTGAAACTATTTTTACAACAATTGGAACTAAGATGCTCAACGCAATTTTTGTATTTATCTTCAATGTAAAACCAAATCTCTTTTTAAATAAGAGAAGATTGATTTCCAAAAATGTTTGATTTTTTCCGTTTAACTGAGTGCTCATTAGCACCTCCCTTCACAAAGCTGAGGGAGTGCGCAGGGAGAGCTCAGATAAACGATCCAATAGTCTTCTAAAAAATTCAGATCTTCTAAACACGGCCCTGAAAAATCTTGAAACTTTCTCTTTAAAAAAATCACGCCAGCCGCGAGCGGCTGTCATGATTTTTGATCGGCTACGCCTTACAGAGAAAGAAAAAAGACAAGACTTCTAGAGATTTCTATTTTTCCCCCGCCAAGCAAGCTTGGTGCGTCCCCGGCGGGGGAAAAAATGTTTTTAAGAAAACAAATTCAAAGGAGAAAAAAATGAACAAATACGACGCACTAAAAATTCTTGGTATTCAAGAAAGCACTATCACGGACGAATTAGTTAAGAATGCTTACCGAAAAGCCTCTTTAAAATATCACCCTGACCGAAATCCTGCCGGAAATGAAATGATGAGGTTAATTAATGAAGCAAAGGAAGCTTTAAAGGGTGAGTCCTTTCCTTTCGAATATAAAAGCGAAGTAGGCTACGATTATGGCGATGAAATCAATACAGCACTGAATAAAATCATAAATCTTCAAGGCTTGGTAATTGAAGTGTGCGGCGCTTGGGTGTGGGTCTCAGGGAATACTAAAGAACATTGGCAGACTTTAAAAGAGGCCGGTTTCAAATTCTCGCCGCCAAAAAAAATGGTTTATTTTAGACCACATTATGCAAGCTCTCGTCGATTTAAAAAGGATGGGCTTTCTATGGACGAAATTCGCGGCAAATACGGCGCCGACAATATTAAATCTTCCAAAACTTTCTATCTTCCGGCTCACACGTAAGTGAGCCTTCACAAAAAAAGGAATTTTATGACGTCTGAACAAATTCAAAATTTAGTAAAAAAACTAGAACCTTTTTTTATCGGTTTTACTGCTGTAGAAAATCGTCTTAAAAATTCAAATGGCATGGAGCTAGTTTTTAAAGAAGACTGGAAAGGCCAAACAATTGTCATTGGCCTACATGCAAAGCACGGCCACTCAATAGGATGTTCATTTTCTAAACCCCTAGAAAAAATATTCAAAGACATTCGCCGCAGACTGATGCCCGCGTATCACGCCGACTTTTTTGAAACAAAAAAAGAAAAAATCGAACGAACAGAATTTGAAGAAGCTGAAAAACTAAAACTCAAGGCACTCGCATTTGAAATTGATGGAGAAATCTGCCGCGACTACGGCCACAGATACTCAGGAAATTCGGAATATGTAAAAGCAAACAACGTTTCGATTTATCAAACTTACAACGGAAGGTATGAGGTTCAATTGAATCTAAGTTATTTCGACGCTATGAAGATGGCTAAATTTTTAAAAGATTTCACACTTGTCGATCTTACCAAGGTCGAGATTGACCTCTCGAAGTAGATAGAATGAAAGTTGCTTTCTCATCCTCAATATGTGGCTTTTCAAACATAAAATGGGATGTTCCATATTGATATTCTATATTTTATCCCGTAATTATATACACTTATGTTTTAAATTACATGACTTTTAAATAATTTCCTTTACATTTTTACGGTTTTGTCCGATACTAGCATTGGAGGAACTAAAACAATATGAATGCACTAGAAAGAATGAAAAGACATTTAGTTCCCGGTCAAGCGTATCGCAGAAGCGAGCTTGCTGCGCTGTCGTCTAACGTTGATAGAAATCTTCAATCACTAGTTAGCGAAGGATTCCTAAAAAAACTCTCTACAGGGCTTTACCTTGCTCCAAAAAAGACTGCGTTTGGAGACGCCTTACCTGAAGAGAATTCTTTACTGGAAACGTTTCTAAATGACGATCACTTCGTCGTCTATAGCCCAAGTCAGTTCAATTCTTTAGGCCTTGGCGCTACCCAGCTTTACAACACCAGAATAGTTTTCAATCGAAAGAGAACAGGCGAACTATCCGTTGGGGGCAGGACATACTCATTTAAGCTCTGGCGTGAAGCGCCCAAAGCATTGTCAGAAGAGTTTCTAGTCGTTGAGCTATTAAATCGCATAAATGAACTTGCTGAAGATCGCGAAGCGCTACTTGCAAAGCTTCGAGAAAAGCTTCCGACTTTCAATAAAGCAAAATTGCATAATGCTGCAAATCGTTTTGGTACTCTATCAGCACAGAAGAAACTAAAAGCTCTGCTCCAAGACCAACAAAAGGCTCTGTAAAAATGTCGATTTTTCTTCATGAACATCCAGACTTTAAGGATCTATTAGAAATAGTAGCAACCGAACAGAAAATTAACGATCCTTATCTTGTCGAAAAAGATTACTGGATCATGCATTGTCTTTGGGGATTGGCAGATTTAGGTCTTAAATTTGAATTAAAAGGCGGAACTTCCCTTTCAAAAGGTTACAAATGTATCAACAGGTTTTCGGAAGATATAGACATAAGAATTCATCCTCCTACTGTATATAAAGAGCCACTGTATTTTGGAAAAAATCAACAAGATGATAAACATATCGAGTCACGCAATAAATTTTTCGATTGGATTCTAAATTTTCTAGATGGAAAAATTCATGGCCTTACTTCTGTAGTTCGCGATAATAATTTTGATGACGAAGATTCCAGAAGTTGCGGCATTAGATTAATTTACAATTCACACTTCGGGACACCCAAAGGTGGATTGAAAGAAGGTGTGCTGTTGGAAATTGGCTTCGATACGACGACACCAAACCAGCCACTACATATTGGCTCTTGGGCTCTCAACAAAGCTCAGAAAACACCTGGAGTTGAGGTCAAAGACAACAGTGCAAAAGGTGTCGTTTGTTATGAGCCCAAGCACACTTTCGTTGAGAAACTTCAAGCAGTTGTTAAAAAATTTAAGCAATATAAAGATGGAAAGACTGGGAAAGGAAACCTTCCCGAAAACTTCATTCGTCATTATTACGATTTGTATCAGTTGATTGATCGAGAAGATGTTCAATCATTTATTGGAACTTCACAATACAAAGACTTTAAAAAAGAGCGATTCAAATCGCTAGATAATAAAGTTTCAAATAGCGATGCATTTAAGTTGTCTAACGCGGATGACAGAATTCTTTTTGAAAAAGAGTACAATCGTAGTTCGAATTTATATTACAAAGGCCGCCCAACATTGGACGAAATTCTAAATAGAATTGCCAAAGACCTAGATCGTCTATAGCAATTCTTCGCATCCAAAAGTGCATACTCTGATAATCCAGAAATGACCTAACTTGGAAAATCAAGCTTAAATCAGATTTGGCAAAAGAACCGTAAATTTTTGAAAACGGTTTTCAACAGAAAGAGCCTCCGAATAATCAACGAGGCTCTTTCTGCTTTTGCATTTTCACACTACGCCACTGTTTCGTTTTTGACCTCAAAATGGTGCTGTTTTAAAAAGCCCAGGTACTCAACCGACATTGTAAACCCGAGAAAATCGCGTTTTGAAATCGGGCCATGGATTTTAATATATTTTTGGCGCAATTGTTCCATTCGATCTTCATTAGTTAAGGATTGCTCTTGCAGCATTTTAATATGCTCAGGCTTCAAAATCGAGAGCGCGAAATTTAACAATTCGTGCTTCTTAATTTTGCGGCCGATGGTTTTCTTATTTGCCTCAAGTAAAATTTCCTTTGCACGGCTGGTGAATGTTTTTGAAGCTCGTTTGAGCTTTGGCTTTGAATTATTTTTGATGTTAGTTTTTACGATTTCAGATTTAGCAGTTTGATTCATTTCTTCCATGTTTTGGTTCTCCATTTTGTTTTTTTAATTTGTAATTCGATTTCAAATTATCGAAAGTTGTCTAGTAGCGCTTTTACAGCTCGAAGTTTGTCGTTGTCCAAATGAGCGAGGATTTTGTGACAATCCTGTAGGACTTCATCGCGCAACAAAGGAGCCTCTTTCATTTCTCTAAACTGATCCATCGTGAATCCATAGCTTCGCACTAAAAGCTCAATTTTTTCGGGCGTAATTTCTACTCTTCCATTTTCGATATGATCAATGCAACTTCGGTGAAGATCACATTTTGCACCGGCTTGCGGCTGTGAAAGGTCTGCCATATTTCTCATGGTTCGCAAAACACGAGCCTCTTTTGAGATTTGCTTTTGATACTTTCGTCCATCCTCACGGGGAACATTTTTAGGTTTAAAAATGTAACGTGGTGAAAGTTCGGGAAGTTCTTTTTGCCCCTCAAAAAATTCAACAAATTCAATCCAGGTATAGCGATAACGCCGGACCAAAGCTTTCTTTTGCTCAACTGTTAATGTTGCGCGTCCGTTTTCAAAGCGTTCAATTGCCTTTTCTCCTCGATCGATAGATTCGGCTGCGACTTTTCGAGAAATCTTTCGAAAAATTCTCATTCTCCGAAGGACTATTACATCTTTTGGGACGGCCTTGGTTATAGCTTTACCTTTATGAATTACCTTTAGTTCGCCCAGTTCCATATATTCCTCCTTTGGATTTGGTCTGGCTACGATCTGATTTTTGATATGGATTTGTAAGACCTTACGGGCAAGGTGTTGCTCAGAAAAATTCTTTTTGAATTTTGAGGGTTTAACACCATTGAAGGACAAAAGTAGCGTTCTTGAAAAACTCAAAAACACGACGTTTTCAAACAAGCCAGTAACAAGCCGATGAAAGAAATTTGGTGAAATGTCAGGAAATAATCTTAAGCTGAAATCGAATCTAATGAATTCCGATATTTGTAGTGATGTCGCGGGGATAAAAAAACGCTCCAAACCCCTTTGGGGAATTTGGAGCGGGAGACGGGACTCAAACCCGCGACCTATGCCTTGGCAAGGCATCGCTCTATCAACTGAGCTACTCCCGCGTTATGCGTCGTGAACCTAATCTTTAGTATTGAACTCTGAGTCTGTCAATGCTTAAAATCGAATGGTTGTGATACAAAACGAAACTAAATTTCTGATTTATTTATATGCAAAAAAAATCTCCATCATTATCGGAGTCTCACTTTGCGTTTATGTGGTTGGCTACGTCGCCGGCCTTGCAGAATATCAACCTGAGACGATTAAAGTTATTTTAAACGATCCTAGCTCTATTTTGCAGAGATCTTGAGCAGCCCTCCCCTAATTTGGCCTTAATACTTTATCCAGTTCTCCGACAAATAAGCGGGAGTATTTGCGTGAGAAAAATGAACTTACCTGTCTTGTTCTGGTCTCTTGTTGGTTTAAGTTTAGCCTTAGCCGCCTTATCTTTTAGCAGCCTATCACCCCAGCCCACGTCGCATGTGTCTTAGTATTAAGCTCCTTATTTTGGATTGGCTCGCGCAAACATAAAAACGATGAGGCCAAACAAGCAGCGATGTTGTCGCATCAATCACGCACAACGGTTGAATCCAGTGTGAAAGCCATTTCTGAATTGTATCAATCAATGAATGAAGTGTCGCTATCCTCTAAAAAAATTACTGAAATCCTAAGCATGATCGAAGATATCGCGTTTCAAACTAACCTTCGTGCCTTAAATGCTGCTGTGGAAGCCGCACGTGCCGGCGAACAAGGGAAAGGTTTCGCTGTAGTTGCTGAAGCTGTTCGTAATCTATCTCAGAAAAGTAGCTCTGCCGCCAAAGATATTTCATCTTTGATTCAAGAAACGACAGTGAATATTAAAATTGGCTGCGATCAAGCACAAAGCTCGCACGAACTTTTAAACAGCATTTTATCGGGCACGTTAAAAGTTTCAGACATCAATAACGAGATTTCTTTATCGAGCCAAGAGCAAGCCTCTAACACTAAAAACTTGCGCGCTCTTTTATCAGAACTTGTGATGTCTCAACAAGACATCATCAAGCAGATCAATGATCACAACCAGGGGTTATCTACTCCGACTGTCGAATCATTCAAATCTGAACCCTACAAAACACCCGCTCCACGTGCCGAAGTTAAACCGTTGCGACCCGTAGCACGCCCGACAGCAGCGCGCCTCACTATGACGGCGACGAAACCAGCGACCAAAGCAAATGTCATTCCGCTACGTACGGCTAAAAACGAAAAGCCGCGCAGTCCTGTAAAATCGGCAACGCCAGCAGTTAAAGCCGTAACTGCGGATGTACCGGTTGCAGCTGTAGCCGATGAAACTAAATCTAAACCTAAAAGAATGACTTTAGAGCCTAGCTTAACAAATAAGCCTAAAACATCAAAAACGCCTCAGGAACTGATTCCATTTGATGAAGATGAGGATCGTTTAAAACTGACAAAAG
This sequence comes from Bdellovibrio sp. 28-41-41, assembly GCA_002256935.1. Taxonomy (GTDB): domain Bacteria; phylum Bdellovibrionota; class Bdellovibrionia; order Bdellovibrionales; family Bdellovibrionaceae; genus UBA2316. The sequence goes on along the minus strand of NCGL01000038.1, from coordinate 7,044 downwards.
CGTCAGACTTCTAAAGTCTTTGGGTGACTCAAATAAGCTAATTTGCTAATCGTATTAGTCAGTATGCGAGTCGTTCACTTATTATCACAAGTAGAGTTAACCGGAGCCGAAGTTTATGCCGTCGATCTAACCGACGAATTAATTAAACGCGGTCATTCGTGCTATATCGTCAGTGATAAAATTCACAAACGTATGAAAGCGACCTTTATTCCGCTGCCTATTCACAATGCCTCGTTTGCTCGCCGTCTGCGCAGTATCGTTTTCTTACGTCGTTTTATTAAAAACAACAATATCGACACGATCCACGCCCATTCCCGGGCAGCAGTCCGTATCGGTTTTTGGGCGACTCGTTTTAGTCGCTGTTCTTTAGTTTCCACTTTACACGGTAAACAGCACTACTCGTATTCTAAAAAATTATTTAATATTTATGGTGAAAATATTCTGGCGGTTTGCGAGAACATTAAAAAACATTTCGTTCAGCAATTTGGCTTTCATGATGCTCAAATTCAGATAGCTCACAATTTTTTGAATACGGAATACATTGATTCCTTGATTCCGTCTCCTTTGCCTCGCGCTGATCGACCTTTGACGATTTCTTTTTTGGGTCGAACATCAGGACCCAAAGGTTTAAATTGGGCGAATATCATTAATTCCTACGTGGAATCCTGGATGAAATCCAACCCAAATATGATTTTCCAGTTTGGCGGCGGCGAAATTTCGTTTTTCTCGGATGCGACTCAGCAGAATATTAAGCGTTTAACGTTGGCCTACCCGAACCAGTTTAAGTTTTTAGGCAAGCTAGATAATTTATTTCATACGATTGCGAGTTCTGATTTAGTTTTTGGTTCGGGCCGTATCGCAATTGAAAGCCTGTATTTGCAAAAACCAACAATGGCTATCGGCGAAGAATTGTATTTGGGTCTAATCACACCAGAAAATTTCAGCCAATGCGCAGAATCTAATTTTGGCGATATTGATTACCAAACTAAATACGCGGTTAATTTCGAAGCGTTGAAATCAGAATTGGAAACAATTTTAAACCAGCCAGAACAGCTGAATAACCACCCGATCGCTAAATTAAAAGAACGTGCGACCGGTTATTTTAATCGTCAGTATGAAGTGGACCAAATCGTAGATGTCTATGGTTGGGCACAGTTCAAACGCCGTGTGAAAAAAAACATTCCGATTCTGATGTACCATCAGATCGTTGAGCCTGGTTTTGAATCCCCCCATAAAATATACGTCACAGAAAGTCGCTTCGATGAACATATGTCGTATTTAAAGAACGCCGGTTTTGAAACCCTGACGTTTAAGGATTTGCTCGACTATAAATCTAATCCGTCCCGTCCATTTCCAAAACATCCAGTCATTGTTAGCTTTGATGATGGTTACGAGAACAACTACACCAAGGCGCTACCTATATTAAAAAAACATGGCATGAAGGCAGTATTCTATCTGCTGACAAGTCCGCACTCACATAACTTTTGGGACGCCGATTCCAAAGCACCGCAGTTAAAACTAATGTCACCCGATCAGCGCCAAGCCTTGGCTCAAGATATGGAAATTGGCAGTCATGGTTTTGACCATAAGAAATTATCACAAATGAGTCAGGAACAGGCCGTTCTAGAATTCGAGAGCTCCAAATCGGCTCTGGAAAAGGAATTCGGCTCGCCTATCCTAAGTTACGCCTACACCTACGGAGACCGCACGGATCGCGATATTCAGCTAGCCAAGCGCGCAGGGTATGCCTTTGCGGTAAACACCACACGGGGCGTTCTGCACTTCACTGACAATCCTCATAACTTATTTCGAGTTTCGATATTTCCAACCGACACGGCGAATGATTTAAAACGCAAAACTAAGCCGTGGTATCGCCGCTATTATTATTTTAAGCGCAAAGAATAAAAACCTTTGCTTCCATGCTTCAGCAAAAAAAGAAGTGCCATCTGGCCGGAAGTCAAATTTCAGATCCCCACTCATACAGATCATTCAAGATCGGAATTATGGTTTTACCCTTCGCAGTCATCGAATATTCCACGCGAGGTGGAACCTCCGCATATACTTTTCGATGAACAATTCCATCAGTTTCAAGCTCTCGCAATTGTTGGGTTAGCATTTTTTGAGTTACTAGCGGTATTAATTTACGAAGTTCGCCAAAGCGTACGGTTTTTTCCGGCTAGATATGAAGGATGACTGGTTTCCAACGGCCGCCAATAATATTAAGGGCTTTTACCATAGGACATTTAAGCGGATTTGCTAATATGCCATTGTTTTTTCACTTTAGTATCCTTTTAGAGCCAACGAAGGCAAACCTAGGCGTTAGGCTTGAACGATTTGGGCTTAAAAATCCTCAAGTTAGACTGATAAAATAATATCTATTTTAATAGTTCCTTAAAGGTATCTTCAATTTTTCCAGGAACGTCGGAAATTGTCATAAATTGGCCCATTCCTAATTGAGGAAGCGACACTGCCAAATAGTATTTAGCATGAAGTATTTTCGCTTTTTCATCCTCCAAAAGGACTAAATAGGGAAGAAGAAGAGCATTATCAGAGACTTTTAACGTCTCAGGAAAAGATTCAATTTTTTCAGGCAACATAACAGCGCAGAGCCTTTTGTTTGAGTCCATCTCTAGGTCAAAAATTAAGGAATTAGAATCTTTAAGTTTTTTAACAAGTTCATTGGGCTGACCAGTTCCGACTTCGATCAGGTCTTCATAATAGGGCATACCAAACATAAACCGATATTTTTTTAGATCTTTTTCTTTTAAAAGATCATCTGTATCATTCAATGGTCCGAAAGCAGTCTTAAGTTTTTCATAAGTGCTTTGAGCCGCCTCTGAATCAAAATCATCTTGTAGAAAAGCTCTTAAGAAATAGTTGGGATTTGCAATTCGAAGTTCTTTTTTTTCTGAGTTAATCAGAATTCTTGAAAGGGCCGCAAATCCTCGATTGGTTTTTTTCGCTTTTTCTTTTAGTAGTGTCGAGGTGAATAGTATCGTCGTATAACTAGAATTTTTGTTAACTGCATAATCTGCTAGAAATTCAAACCCGGAGTCCTTTAGTTTTTGAATAACCACTTCTTTTGTTTGAAAAGGGGCCGTCTGGTAGGCACTAATTTTCGGTGCCGCCGAAACTGACAACGCAAATAAGACTAAAGAAGCTACTATTTTAAACATGTGAACTCCAGGTGGGTTTTAAATTATAATTCCAATTACATTTTTAAACTGTAACCAATATGTAAATCTTGTTGTTTCATCTTTAAGTCATAACCAGTAGCCATATCTGTTCCAGTAAGTTTTACTTCCGGTGCGTACATATAGGACAGGTTAAGTTCGGCTCCATCCCCCAAATTCATAGTAGCACCTAAAGTGTAATGGCTTTCTATTACAGCTGGGGCAAGGACGTTAAACATAGTTTGAGAAGACGACACAGGCATTTTGGCACTGTTTAAACCACCTCTAAGGGTCCAATCTTCGTTTAAAGTATAGGCTAAACCTAGTTTTAGGATGTTTTGATCTGCCCACCCAAAACCAGATCCATTATCCGCACCCAGAGGTGCCGTTTGCGTCATTTTATTCCCTAAAGATTTAACAGCAGAATATAGAATCCAAGTGCTATCTAAGGCTAATGTTAAACTTTCAGTGGCTTTAAATTGCGCACCAATACCATAAGTTGCGGGGATATTGAATTTACCTTGTTCTGCAAACAAGCCTTTATATTTAGAGAACGCCGACATTGTTGTTTCCATTTGGTATGTGGCACCCAAAGAAAGCGTTTCGGTTAAACGGCCTTTCCAGCCCACTCTTAATCCAAAACCAGTTGAAGTGTCTTGCCCTTGGTCTTGAATTCCAAAAGCCTGAAGCCCTCTAGCTTCGAAAGTCTGATAAACAACATTAAGTGATACACCCACAGAATGATCCCGGTTTAATTGCATGGACCATGAAGGAATCAAGTACATTTGAGCTAAATTACTATAGATGTTTGTTGTGCCTACAGCCTGGGGGGTCTGTGGATTATTGAACAATGACGGGGAATCATACGTGGTGTTCATTCCGCCAGCGGCCACAAAAGTCAAACCCCAAGACATAGTCTCTGAAATCAATGAACTATAGCCAAGGTTAGGCATTAAAAAGCTTGTCGCTCCACTTTGAAATTCAGTTCCCATAAGGGTTGTTGATCGAATTGGGTTAAACCAAGTTAATTCGGCATCAAAACGATTTTTTTGATCCACTAAGCCAGCGGGATTATTTACTGTTGCAAATGTATCCTCTGGTGCGGCGATAGCGGCTCCCCCCATGCCCGAAGCGCGGGTCCCGTAACCATGTTGAAAATAACCATTCGTAGCGTATGTGCTTAAGCTCGCCATAAGGACTATGACAGCCACTTTAAAAACATTTAATGTATTCATAATTTCACCTCTATCGTTTAAAGGTATCCCATATTTAAACTCTTTCAAGAAAATAATTTTATGTATCCAGAAGTATAGACATTCCGAGTCGGTAAAACTTAACCGTCGAGAGTTGGACGTACTTTGTCTTTTTTTGCCAAAAGGAAAATGCAATTCTTAGTCATTTTTGTGTTGCAAGGAAATCAGGCCCACAAACTCTTACATTGATTTTAATTGTTCAGCTATAATTTGAAATTGTCATTGTCCTAGAAATTGCCCTTGGCATTTTGGGTATGATTGTCGTTTCGGCTTTCTCTCGAAGACGAGAATTCCGCGCCAACAGCGGGGGTGCCTTTCTTAAGATTTCAGGTAAAGCCGGAGGACTACTCAAGCTCTTTTCGACTCATCCGGATTTGGATGACCGAATTGCAAAGCTTCGCACTTATCGTGCGGGCCATTTTTTAGAGTCCTGACAAATGGCAATTTTATCTGGGGTAAATTGCACATGGCTTTTGATTGTGTTTACCTATGTAGATAGACAAGTTAGAAAAGGGACAGAAACAGAGAATGAACCCTGGAGAAATTTAATGAAGCAAATGATTTTAGCATTCGGAATTATAATTGCAATGCAAACTCAGGCTGGATCTCAGAAGCCACTGCCGCCGGTTAAAACCGTCGATTCGATTGATCTTCATAAGTACCTTGGCAAATGGTACGAGATTGCGGCAATTCCACAAAGCTTTCAAAAAAAATGCGTTGGCGGCACAACGGCTGTTTATGATACCGCAGAAGATGACCTCATTTCTGTTGTTAATACGTGCGATACGGCCAGTGGGCTTGCGAGTATTGCAATTGGCAGGGCCAAAGTTATCGACACGAATTCAAACTCTAAGTTGAAAGTCACTTTTGTGAATTTCTTCGGCTGGCAGTTTCTGCTCGGAGGGGACTATTGGATTTTGACAATCGGTGAGAACTACTCATATGCGATTGTGGGAGCGCCGGGAAGAGATTACGCTTGGATATTAAGCCGCACACCAGATATGACTCATGAACAAATCATCGAAGCCAATCAAGCTCTTGTCGCGCAGGGTTTTGATACTTGCAAATTGATATCGACAATTCAAACTTCGGGCTTGCAACAGAAAACTCCACTGTGCCAGCTCGTTTCGGAGAAATAGTTGAAAACTCTAACGGTATTAATTTTTTTATTTTCAGGGGCGGCTATGGCGATAGAAGAACCAAAGTACACACTAGAGTCAAAAACATCTCACTATGAAATTAGGAAATATGGTCCAATAGTAGTCGCTCAAACAAAGATTGATTCTGATTTTGAAAATGCAGGAAACAAAGCCTTTAAAATTTTAGCTGGATATATTTTTGGAGCCAATAAATCGAAAACCAAAATTGAAATGACGGCTCCCGTAAATCAGGAAGCCGTTTCAGAGAAAATTGATATGACCGCGCCGGTAACTCAAACCAAAGACACTTCTGGTTTTATTGTTCAATTCACGATGCCCCAAAAATATACCCTAGAAACTTTGCCTATTCCTGATGACTCAAGGGTTGAATTGCGGCAATTGCCAGCTCGCAAAGTTGCTGTCTACACCTATTCTGGTTCTTGGTCAGAATCTCGATATGCAGAAAAACTGTTAAGTTTTAAACTTGAATTAAGCACGGATAAGATAACGACTATTGGTGAGCCTTCGTTAGCTCGTTACAATTCTCCATTTCAACTTTGGTTTTTACGTAGAAATGAAATTTGGCTTGAAGTTGAGTGATGCCTTAAACTGAATCGGGCTGCGAGCGAGAAGCATTGGTCTGTCATCATGGAGTGAAGTCTAAATATTTTTTAGCTAGTGTCAATTGCCCGGAACCACTAGCGAACATTGAAAATCTCATTTTTGTAGGAACGCTCTATGGTGACCATCTTTCAAATCTTATTAGGTCGACCCTAGGTCAAAGTAATTATTCTTTAATAGGCACCCTGCCCATGAAAAGACCTAATCCAATTGGTTTAGGCCCGGGCTCGAGCGCTGGTATTTACAGAAAAAAGAAACGATACGACTGATTAATCAACACTGCACCAACATAAGCGACAACGTTCAATATCACTAGCTGACCCCATGCAAATTTCGCTGATCCCGATTCGCGAATTTGCGTCGCTACGGTGGTCATACATTGCAAGGCAATCATGAAAAAGAAAATCAATCCTAGAATGCTACCCACAGTGAAAATCGGTGTACCGTCGGCGAATTTAGCTTCATTCATAATAGCTAGCAGGTCATGCTCTTGCTGATCTTCAGCGGCGGTTACCTTGAATGTTACAGCCATCGTCGACACGAATACCTCGCGAGCCGCAAAGGCTGAAATCAACCCAACACCAACTCGCCAGTCAACGCCCATTGGTTTAAATACAGGTTCCAGGATGTGGCCTAGTTGACCAATGTAACTGTCGGCTAAATCCGGCGCTTTAGAGTCAACACGTGGAAACTGAGCGCCCAACCACAGCAATACCGCGAACACTAAGATGATCGGACCGGCGCGAGTTACGTACGAACGAGTTTTTTGCAATGCTTGTTTAACGATAATGCGTATACGTGGACGACGATACAATGGTAATTCCATCATAAAGAACTGATCTTTCGATGGCTTCATAA
>NCGL01000117.1 GCA_002256935.1 Bdellovibrio sp. 28-41-41 | reverse complement strand
CGTTGGATGTCAGATACCCAAAGCTTAGCGCTAGAGATTAATTCTTCATGCTCCTTTTTTTATGACTTATTGCTTCCCACCTTTAACCGTGATGAACCACAAGTATAAGGGGTTTCTCTTTAAAAATAAGAAATTCATTATATTTATTAGTAAGTTAGACGACATTTCAACAAGTTATCGAAACCTTATTTTTAAAACCCCTGAGGCTCAAATGATAGACCGAGTTGAGGACCAACTAATTACTTACTAAATACTTAGCAAGATATTGCAGATTTTTTCTCATTTTGATACACTGATTTATATGAGCAGAAGGTCAAAAGAGCCTCTCTTAACTAAAGAGGGACAGGTTCTAAAAAATCTAAGAGAAAAAAAGCATAAATTAACTCTAAGGCAGGTGTCGGAAAAAACAGGACTGTCGGATACAATGATTTCATTTATTGAAAATGGCAGGGCTGAACTCCCGAAGAGCAACGATACTTTAGACAAGTTGCTTAAGACTTATGGGGGCATTTCAAAAAAGTATTTCTACGAACTCGTGCGTGATTTTAAAGAAGATGAAGACGACCTTCACTACCTTGGTAAAGTTCTATCCAACCTCTCTGTTGAAGACCTCCATTTTGTCCGACAAATAGTCGATATAAGACTAAAAGGGACAAAAAAATGAGTGAAGAAAAAGCATCAAAACCAAGAAGCAAAAAAGATGAACGACTTGTGGAAAATGGTATCTACCAAGTAGGACCAAATCTCTACGATGTTAAAGTTCGAAAGAGAATAAAGAAAACTTCTAAGGGTGCTGGCGTTCAAAAAACTAAAGCAAAAAGAAACGTTCGATTTTTGAGTGAAGCCAGAAAAGTTAGAAATCAGTTTATTCATGAATTGGAACTAACAGAAAAAGAATTGCTGAATGGCGACTATACTTGGAAGGAAGCCAAAGAAGTTTATTTTGATTTTCGTAAGCACGGCGTAGCCGTTAAAACTTTTTATAACCAAGTTGCAACAGTCAATAAACATACAGAGTCGTGGGACTCGATGAGGCTTTCAGAATTCAAGCAAGAATTTATTCACAATGACCTGCAAGGAAAATTGGTAGGTTATCCTAAATCTAGCGTTCAAAGTATTTTGAAACACATTCGTGCGGTATTTGATTTTCATTTTCATAAGCAACGTTCTCCACTGACGCACAATCCATGTAAAGGAATTAAAGGTTGGGGTAAAGTTGATAGAGATGAGGCTAAGGAAATTCCGAAGATGTCGGAAGATGAAATTAAAAAACTTCTTCATCACACAAAAAGCATCGATTCGGAGTTTCACCCTCTATTTTTCTGTGCCTACCACTTAGGGGCACGCAGTGCGGAACTGTGGTCGTTAAAATGGGATGACATCAGTCCTGACTTTAAATTTCTAACAATTAAACGGGCTTATTGCTTTCAATCGAAAAAAGAAAAACCGCCGAAAAATGGAACAGCAAGAAGAGTATCCATCAATAAATCATTGGCTGAATTTCTAAAGTCTTTGAAAATTAAATCTGATTCAACTTATGTATTAAATCACCACCCTATGTGGAGAGACGGAAAAATTGCGACGGTGTTAAGAGTTTTTCAAAAAGAACTTAAAATTTCTCAAACTTCATTTCATTCTATTCGTGCGTCTCACATTACCCACTTGTTGCTTAAAGGAGTTTCTCCCGTGGCCGTAATGAACTCTGTTGGACATAGTGATTATAAAACTACAGATAGATACGTTCGAGAAATTAACAAAGAGAAGTCGATTGAAAATATGACTGATGTTCTTGACGATACTTATGAGGGAAAAGTTATTCCAATGAACAAAAAGAAAGAAGAAGCGGGATAAAGACTAAATAGACCGACGCTTATTCAGAGTGTCGGTAAGGACTTTTTCAAAACGATTTTCTACGTCCGTTCCTATAAAAATATCATCGAGCAAGCCTTGAGAAGTAAGGTCAATCAAACGCATTAAATCGGATTTTCTTGAGGCCCATTGTTCTTTTCCATCAACGAAAGCGAAATGATTTATTTTGATTTTTGCTTTCGTTTCGAATTCCCTAATTTCTCGTCCAACGAGTTGGCATTCATATACGGCATCGCTCATTTTACTACCGCCACCTGTCTTGCCCCAATACTCTTTAATTTCCCAAACAACAAATGGATCCGCTAAGTCTGGAATGGCACCGTCTAGATTTCGAGCACAGACGTGAAGCAAATTTCCAACTCGCCAAATACATCGTGCGGATGGATTTGCATTTAACGAAACACCGTACTCATCACAAATTGGTTGGGCAATTCCAGCAACCGTAGCAATTAAAGTTTTGGTGGCTTGATGGTGGTCCTTACTTTTGGTTTTAGTGATGCCCCACTTAAATCCCTCACTTTTGCAAAATGAAATAGCCTCTTCTTCAGTCCGCAACAATTCTAGACCTTCTTTGAGAGCCTTTTTACGATACTGAATATATGAATTAAGAAGTTCCAAATCGTTTTTAGAAATCTGGAGAAGTTTTGCCAATTCACTGCCGGTGGAGGAAAGATTTTTTAGCCAGTCATCAGGTTTTGAACGAATTGAATGGTAGTAGCGGACTAACTCCCACAGATTGTGTCTCCAACCAATTTTCTGCCATTCTTTGACGTTCAAAATTACTCCAAAAAAATTAAAATACTCGAAAAAGCAGTCGCCTATTCTTCCGAAAACCGGACAACACAATTAATTGTACGACCCCAAGTGCCAAGTAGATTTTGGAAATTGACGGCCCCACTTTTGCAATTGATATTACTAGGATATGCTCAATTCGGAAGTAATTCAAAACAGAAATTTGGAACGGGAAGACGTTAATGGACGTGTCTATCCGTTCGTAAAATGGGTGGGCGGAAAACAGGCACTTGCCCCTACATTGGTTTCTTACTTTCCTAAAAAATTTAATAATTACTTTGAGCCATTCTTAGGGGGCGGAAGTGTTTTACTTACCGTGCTTCCTGACCAAGCCTATACGTCTGACCAAAATAGTTGGCTAATCGACACCTATAAAGCAATCAAAGAAAATTGGAAAGCCGTAGCCAAGGCCTTGGACGGACTTGAAAATACAAAAGAAAGTTTTCTTAAAATTCGCAAGGTTCAACCTGAAACATTAACTCTAACTAAACGGGCAGCACATTTTATTTATTTGAATAAAACCTGTTTTAGAGGATTGTTTCGAGTTAATCAGCAAGGTCAATTTAATGTTCCTTACGGCGAATACGATAGAAGATACTATTCTCCGGAAAATTTAGAATCAGTTTCCAAGGCTCTTCAGCACGTTAATTTTCAATGTTGTGATTTCGAAGAAACTGCGACTCAGGCAAAAAAAGGCGACTTTGTTTATTTCGACCCTCCCTATTTTAAACTAGGTGGTTATTCGGACTTCAATCGATATACGGCTAGCCAATTTCGAGAAATGGACCACGTTCGATTAGCATCGCTTTGCAATGAATTAGATGCAGTTGGAGTAAAATGGGCAGTAAGCAACAGTGATACGCAACTAATAAGAACATTGTTTGCCGGATATAAGTTTGCTGAAATCTCTGCCCGTAGAGAAATTAATTTAAAGTCTCAATCACGTAGTGTTGTTGAGTTACTAATAATGAATTATTGATTCACGCACATCTCAAGGTGCTGATAAACTTAATTTATATTTATTACGGTTCCAAATTTGAAAATATCCTTGTCTAAGGGATTTTGTGCTTTTGGATTCAGGAGAATTTTTAAATCCTTTCCTGTGTCCATCATGTCGACAAGATGTCTAGTTGAAGTGAACACACCGCTTATGACTGTATTATTCAAAAAGCCTTGAGTAGAAATTGCGGTCTTCTCATTTTTTTTAACTGTCGTCTGCTGTGGGAAAACCATTTCAACGTCATCGGTTTTTAGTGCCTCATCACCCAGATGAACAGAAACTTTAAAGGCGGCGTCTCCAATGCCCAATAGAGACCTTACGGCAAGCGGAGGGTATTGGTCTGCAAGGTCAGAATCTCTCATCTCTCCAGTATTAATCGCAATCATTACGGCGTCTTCTTTGCCAATAATTCCTTTTGAGATATACGAATCAATCTTCTTTGCCTTATCTGAAAATGCACTGGTGAATCGAAGAACCATTTTATCAGTGGGAAGAGAGCCCGCTTGCCCTGAAGGTGGACGCTGAACTTCATTTTCACCAGTGCCGACTTTAACCGCTATCGCTTCAATCCAAATTTTCTTTTTATTCGGCAATACAATACAGAAGTCGGGACCTTCTCCTTCAACAATCTGTCCGTTGAATCCACCAATTTTAAAAAGGACCCAAGAAAGATACATTTCCCACCAGCGTTGCTGTGGGTTTTCAACGGCCTCTTGTTGAAAATGATTGTCACCGCAATAGGACCAATGATGCTCAAGAAGTTTGGAGCAATAGTCTCTCACCTCTTGCCGGTTTGGATGAGTCTTATTAAATTTGTAGACGTCATTATTTCCGTGCGGTTCTTCAAAAAAATTATTTGTACGCTTTTCTTGGGCCATTGGTGCTCATTTCTTCTTAATCAAAAATTGTGTCCAATATCCATGTCCTCGATACTGATGTTTTTATCGCTATCGAGCGTAAGTTCAAAATAACCGGACATTTCTTCATCTTGAAAAGTAGGATGTTTGTCATCCTTGTCGTATTCAAAACCAAATTCCAATTTCAAATCGTATTCACCCTCGACAAAAATTTTGCCCTTTTTGAATTTGTAGATAACATTTTTTAGAGAGGCTTTCTTTGCAACATGATAAGGGGTGTAGTCGTCTATTTCCCCTTCTTCATCACGAAGAGCATCGATTAGAAAATATAATTCAAGATATTCTTTTAGTGCTGATTTTTCACAAATAGACTGAACGGTATCTTTTGAATTTTTATTTTCGTTAAGAGTATTGAACAAATCGTGGAATGGAATTTTGAAATTTTCAAATAGAGGTTGAACAGCATACAACTTTTTAGTCATTACTTTTTGTTTGTCTAGCCACAATGCCTGCATTTGGTCTTCCGTAGCAGGTTTTGGTTGTGGCTGACCCATATCTAAAATGTTCAAAAAGTTTTTGTAATTTGAATGACCTAATTCTTTGGCCGCTTCATCAAGAGCCTGATGTTGAGTTAAGGATTTTTCCTTTTTTATTTGTCTGGCTCGTTGCTTAAGAAACGATGGTGAAACAGGGGACTTCTTCATATAAACCTCACATATTGCCCATCAACGTTTCGTCGCCTGCTCCAAAACATCTATGGACGATGTTTAGTTTATTAAGAATAGAGAACTTAAGTTCAATGACAGCACTCGATAGAAAGTTTTAGTGTGCAGACGCAAGGCTTCTGTCTAACCTTGAACTGAGAATACTTTTTGTAGAAAAAAGTGTCACCTAATAATGCAACGCCCCTTAGGTGCTATGCACTCAGGAGGCTTTTTTCTTCTGGTTGCCAATGAAATCAAGGTCAAACTCCATACGGGCAACAATCTCACTTTTATTTTTTAGAAGGTCATCTTGGGAAATCCAAGGGACGTCCAGCAGAACACAAGCCTTCGTATAATATTGGTCCAACAGCACCGTCTCAACGAAATATACAAATGCTGAGGTCATTCGATTCGAGAAGCCCTCATTGTTCTTGTAAAATGTGGCTGAAGAAGCGCCATCAATAATCTCCATGAGTTCTTTTTTATATTTTCGAAACATGAAGTGAGCATCTTTATCTGATAGGTCTTTAAACTCCACATCAAAAGACTTGTAAGACAAGTTCTTGATGATAATTACGATATTATAATTTTCTTCCATATACCTTCCTCCTTAGGAAAGAAGCCCCCGTTAGGAGGCTTTCTTTTGTGAGTCCATCACGGCTTTGAGAAAATTCGGATGAAGGCTAATGCCGGTAGTGACCTGCTCCCAGATGTTGATCCAAATACTAAGAGACATATTTAAAATCAACCGATCTTTGATTGTTTGTTAAAGTTTCAGGTGCTGGCGGTCTATAA
>NCGL01000037.1 GCA_002256935.1 Bdellovibrio sp. 28-41-41 | reverse complement strand
TTAACGGCCGTTGACCGATACCTTCAATACTTGGACTGGGAAGACAAACAAAAGCTAAAATCGTGGCTGCTCGTGCCGACGATCCTCCAAAATTTTTCAAAAGACCAATAGAGAAAGGCCAGCACACTTCCGGCCTTCAATAAAACTGAATGTTTTCGAAAACTTTTACTTATAGATAATCCGTGTAGCCCTTTGGTCCTTCAGAATAAAATGTCTGAGGCTCAAATGCCGTCAAAGCTGTACCTTTTCTAATTTTTTCTGGAAGATCTGGATTAGAAATAAAATACTTACCCCAAGATACCGCATCAGCGACGCCATCTTTCAGTAAGCGCTCTGCTTGTTCTGGCGACAAACCTTGATTCGCAATCATCACTCCACCAAATTCTTTCTTCAAAAATCCAGTTAAGTAATTCTCGCGTTGTCCTTCACGCGAAAAAATAAATGCGATTTTACGTTTGCCAAGCTCACGAGCTACATAACCAAAGGTTTCTTTTGGATTGGCATCGCCCATATCATGACTGTCCATCGCTGGAGCTAAGTGAACGCCGACTCGTCCGGCACCCCAAACTTCAATCACAGCATCTGCAATTTCCAATAGGAAACGAGCGCGATTCTGAACGATTCCCCCATATTCATCCGTACGAAGATTTGTTGTACTTTGCAAAAATTGATCAATTAAATAACCATTGGCCCCGTGAATTTCAACACCGTCAAAACCCGCTTTCTTAGCATTGAGCGCACCTTGCTTATACTTTTGAACGATGTCCTTTACTTCATACGTTTCCAAAGCTCTTGGCACAACGTAGTCTTTTTCCGGGCGTACTAGACTAACATGTCCTTTGGGAGCCAACGCACTCGGTGCTAACGGCTGCTTACCGTTCAAGAATAAAGGATCAGAAATACGACCCACATGCCAAAGTTGCAGGAATATTTTTCCGCCTTTAGAATGCACGCCGTCTGTAACTTTCTTCCACCCTTGAACTTGCTCTTCATTCCAAATTCCGGGAGTGTCCTTATAGCCAACACCCATTGGATCTACTGACGTTGCTTCCGTTAAAATCAATCCCGCAGTGGATCTTTGCGTATAATATTCTCGCATCATATCGTTTGGGATACGTTCTTGACCAGCACGCTGACGAGTCAATGGCGCCATAATGATTCGGTTAGATAAAGTCAGGTCGCCTAAAGTTAATGGTTGGAATAGCAAATTACTCATAATTAAGCCTCATTTTAAATATACTTTATCAGATCCTATTCGTCGTGAAATTATCGCGAAGCTAGCCAGTTGTGATATTCTAAAACATCATAAGTAAAACTTAAACACAGCTAACGGATAGCGCATGATAACGAAGATAGATTTTATTAAATAGCTGAGACACGCGCTCTAGTGAATTGACGTTAATTTATATTTCTTAGCAAAATCCTTATACCAATCTTCGCTGTATAACTTTTTGCTAGGATTTTGCTGAAGCTCTTTACGTAACTTCATGTAGATGTCGTAATACTTCCACGCTTTCGTACCATCTTTGTCTTCATGGTGATCGGGACGCAGTTTTAAATCACCAGTCGCAAGCAGAACGCGTTTTACCTCAGGATTTTCATCGATCTTCGCACGAGTCGCTGCTTCAATAATTTCATAGTAGGCATCGGCGTGCTGACCTTTGTATTCAATTTTATTTCCGCGGAATGACACCCAAGTGATGCCTTTGTCCTTCATGATAGCTTCAGCGGCTTTCCCCGATTTAAGCGCATCAAACGCCGTTAATGCTTCTACATTAGCACGTTTTGGTGACCAGGCTTGACTCACTAACATACGTTGATCTTTTTCATCTTCCGGAAATTTCATTGACTGCCACAAACCTTCAACACTCGCGTATTTAGTTTTTAGCATCGCAAATGGAGCTGCCGCAAAGTTCGACATCACGCCTAGCTCGTTTCGCTTAGAAATAATAACTTCGTTCATCTCTCTTGAAGCCGCTTGGGGAAGGATCTCCCAACTGGGAACGACTCTATCTGTCACCGGCTTCCACCATAAATCAGGGTACACGGTAGGCACGCCGATGGAAGTTAATCCAAATAGCAAACAAACCAAACCAGCAAATAGCTTCATAGGAGACTCCTACTATTTTTTATCTTTTTCGTTCAATATCATCGTGTCGACAACCGCTTTAGATTCATAGGCTTTGTTCGATTTAAATCCACGAATTTTTTTCGATGAGGATTCATCACGATCTAGTTGTTCTTTCATATCGACAGTGACATCACCAAAACAATACACTTGACATGATAGGCGTCGTCCATCCAGAAAAAAATTAGTGCCAACGATATTCAGTTCGGTACGGGTCGGCGGATTGATGTTACTCTCGCCTTCCACAATCTTAATACGGCATTCAGCGCAGCTAGGAACGCCTTTGCAGATAGATTTAATCGGGATGTTGTTCGCCCATGCGATTTCAAGCAAACTTTTTTCTGATGTTGTATCTATTGTAATATCTTGAGGAAGGAACTTAATTTTCATGCGTTCTCCACAATGACTTTAAGAAATTTTTTCTTGCCGGCCTTTAAAATAAATTCTTTGCCAGATTCCAAATCAATTCGAATTTTTGAGTTAGAAACTTTTTCGCTATCAATACTAACGCCGCCGCCTTCGATCAATCGAGTCGCTTCGGAATTTGTTTGCGTGATCCCTAACTGAGTCATCAATTGGTTCAAAGCCACATCTTTAGCTGGCTTAATCTTTTTCTCTTCTACAGTGTCTGGAAGACCCTTTTGAACGAAAATACGATTAAACTCATCTTCTGCGTTTTGCGCATCACTCGCTGAATGGAAGCGAGTCACCAAGAACTTAGCTAGATCGACTTTAACTTGGCGAGGATGTTTATTCCCGCTCCTAACGTCCTTCTTCAGCTGTTCTAGTTGTACCGAGGTAATATCAGATAACAATTCGTAATAACGGTACATCAGGTCGTCCGACACACGCATTGTTTTACCGAACATGTCTTTAGGTGTATCCACCACAGAAATATAATTATCCAAAGACTTGGACATTTTATTTACGCCATCCAAACCTTCAAGGATCGGCATCGTTAAAATACACTGAGGCTCTTGCTGGTATTGCGATTGTAAATCGCGACCAACTAGCAAATTGAACTTTTGATCTGTTCCGCCTAATTCTACGTCTGATTTCAACGCCACGGAATCGTAACCTTGAGTCAGTGGGTACAACAATTCATGAACTGAAATGGGTGTGTGATTCTTCAAGCGATTTGAAAAATCATCACGTTCTAAAATACGCGCCACCGTATAGCGAGATGCCAAGCGAATGAAATCAATCGATGTCATTGGCGCCAGCCATTTTGAATTGTAAACGATTTCTGTTTTATCAGGATCTAAGATTTTGAAAATCTGTTTCTCATAGGTCTTTGCATTCTCTTCGATTTGTTCACGGCTAAGAATCGGGCGAGTTGTGTTTTTACCCGACGGATCACCAATCAATGCTGTAAAATCACCGATCAAGAAATGAATGTGGTGACCTAAATCTTGAAATGTTTTTAATTTATTAATGACTACTGTGTGACCAATATGGATATCAGGACGCGTAGGATCCGCACCAAACTTGATCAACAAAGGCTTCTTAGCTTCAGAACTTCGCTTTAATTTCTTAAGCATATCTTCTTTAGAAATTAAATCTACGGTACCAAAACCAATGCGTTCTAATTGTTCTTCTGGCTTTAAACCCAACAAACTCATCTACTACCTTGCCATATCAATCGAACGAGTTTCACGAACGACTGTTACTTTAGTTGAACCCAAATGAGGTAACTCGCGCTCAACCTTACGTGCGATGTCACGCGATAGTAGAACAGCTAAGTCATCCGTTACTTTTGAACTTTCAACTAAGACGCGAATTTCACGCCCGGCTTGAATGGCAAATGTTTTAAGGACGCCTTCAAAGCTGTTACCAATTGATTCAAGGTCTTGCAGACGGTGAATGTAATTATCCATTTGTGGACGACGCGCACCTGGTCGTGAATGCGACAAGATATTAGCCGCGTGGACGATCCAAGCTAAAGATGAATTTGGTTTTTCGTCATCATGATGTGAACGAATCGCATGACATACATCTTCTGATTCGCCATATTTTTTAGCCCATTCAGCGCCAACAATAGAATGGCTGCCTTCTACGGCGTGATCGATCGCTTTACCGATATCGTGTAATAGACCCGCACGCTTAGCTAACTTAGGATTTACACCTAACTCGGAGGCTAGCAAGCCAGAGATATACGCCACTTCCATCGAGTGATTCAGTACGTTTTGCGCTTGTGACATTCTGTATTTCAAGGAACCCACTAGTTTCACTAATTCAGGATGGATTTGGTTTAGACCTAACTCCACCACCACTTGGTCACCGGCTTCGCGGATGGATTTCATGATTTCTGCTTTTTGTTTTTCAACGACTTCTTCGATACGTGCCGGATGTACGCGGCCGTCTTCCATTAATTTCTCGATCGTGCGTTTAGCAATTTCACGACGAATAGGATCGAAACCCGAAATAACTACGGCTTCTGGTGTGTCGTCCACTATCAAGTCAACACCGCATAATGCTTCCAGCGTGCGGATGTTACGACCTTCACGGCCGATGATTTTACCTTTCATCTCGTCATTCTGAAGCGCTAGCACGCTCACCGTTCTTTCAGACGTGTACTCGGCTGCGAAACGTGACAATGCGGTCGCAATTGTTTTCTTAGCGCGCATTTGCGATTCACGTTGAGTTTCTTGCTCGATTTCAGCAATACGTTTAGCGGCTTCGGCCTTGGCTTCATCTTCTAACGATGAAATCAATTCACGCTTAGCTTGCTCTTGAGTCATCTGAGCCACTGTTTGTAATTTATTTTTTAAATTATTCAGTTCTTCTTCAGATTTTTTATCTTGGTCTGCTAGTTTCTGTTCTTGAACTTTTAATTTCTCGTCGCGATCTTTAAGTTGGCCCATAAAACGATCGTTATCGTCTTTGCCTTTTTTAGCTTGGTCATCGACTTCTTTAAGTTTCTTCTCTAGCTGCTGTTCTTTTGTACGCATGCCATTTTTTTGTTTTTGAATTTCAGCTTCTAGGTTTTTGCGTGAACGCGCTTCAAAATCTTTAGACTTAGCTTCTGAGTCTTTTTTGATTTTATTAGCTTCATTTTTTGCTTTACTTAGAATTTTCTCAGCCTCAATACGTGCCGATTTTTTCTGAATTTCATCTTTGTATTTCTTTACAAAGAAAACGGCTGCTCCGCCAACGATCAATCCGATGATGACCGAAATCACTATTTCCATTTCAACCCTCTATTTTCTAAACACTTAGTTTCCGCACATCAATGCACTTAGTTTCAGTGATAATATAATCCATTTTGATGTCCCAACCATCAGTCGGAAGCGAAGCTTCACTCAACTGACAATCAAAACAAACCCCAACTTTTAAACCTTTAAAATTTTGTAAATAACGATCGTAAAAACCCTTGCCACGACCAAGGCGCTCACCAGAAGAGCTAAAGCCAAGCCCTGGAATCAACATAAGCTGAATGTCAGAGGCAGGCACAACCTCAACCGAAGCCGGATGAGAAAACCCAAGAGAGGAAACTTCCCACTTCTCAGAAGAATAATTAGCCACAGACGTAAATTCCATAACCCCATCAACAGAGGTCAACTTAGGAAAAACAAGCGACAAAGACGTAGAATGATAAAACGAAGAAAGGTCGGGCTCATCAGAAAGAGCATTAAACCCAGCCACACAAACAGAAGACGCCCCAGACAAAGGAGCAATCTCAGACACAGTCAAATTAGATATTAAATTCTGAAGCGAAGAAACAACCCCAACCTCAGCGGCCGCCCGAAGCGTCGGCACCTGAACAAACAGTCGAACCCGCTCTTTAAGCTCTTTACGAACCGAAGCCTTAGTAGAAAGAGAAACATCAGATATCAAAGAAAAACTCCAACCAGAAAAATTGTTCCCAAAAAGCGGCGGCCAAAGGCACGCCAAAACATCCTATGAAAGTTCTAAAGGCGGCATATGCAAGGCGGACTGCCGCCAAAAGCGCGGAGGCGTGGCACAGCCACGTTGGAGCGATTTTGGTGGTAGTCCAACGCAGTCAGATGACGGCTTTAGGACTTTCACGCTACTTTTTGGAGTTTTCGATATCTACAGAAAGCTTTAAGACGCGTTCTTCTATTTTTTCTAGTTCGCGGTGTGCCTTACGTTTCAATAAAATTAATTCTTCGGCTAAATTAAGCGCAGTCAGAACGGCTGCGTTTTGATAAGAACCATGTTTTGTTAACGCCAGAGACTCTTCCATTTTTTTATTGATAAAGCCGACCAACTCTTGAACTGTTGCGTCATCATGATTGGTTTTAAGACGATACGGGATGCCAGCAATCAAAAACTCATAGGCCCGCGCCTCATTAGCGCTCCCTTTAGATCCTTTAACCAAATCATTTTCAGAGTGAATCATTATTCAACCTTCTTAGATATTCGAAAACTTAGAATTAATTATATATTCTAAATGTTTATTGTCCATCAATTTATCGTTTCAAGCACAAACAAAGAACGCCTTGGTCCTTCTTGTTTTCACACTTTAGCTGAACCGTGCCACCACTGTGGGTAAGATCGAGCTCTTGTACGGAATCATTGCCAGTTTTGTAGGACATTTCAGTTTTGTTTGGCTTCGTGTCAAGCCACAGCGACTCGTCATCAAGGATTTTCACATCCAAAAGGTATTTTTGCGGAACGTCCTTCACAGGGTTTCTAAACTTTTCTTTCTCGAGTGGCACGATCTCGGCCACATCGTCTTTATCCAGTTTCTCGAGATAGAAATCATACTGAGGAATACCTTTAAGCCATTTTTGTAAACTGATCGTCAAACGATGCGGATCGGTTCCACGCTTTGGGTCCGTAAACAAAACGCGACGGTAGCGCAACACCGATTTCATCGAAGGGAATTTTTGATCGATGTCTTTTTTCAAGATGTTCAAGTCCACCTTGAATTCCATTTTTTTATTAATAAGCTCGGGGTAACATTGAATTATATTTTGGTAAGAAATCGAGGGCAGTTTTTTACTCTTTACCCGCTCAGATGTTTGCGCAAGCACGCCCACTGCTAAAAATAAAAATATGAAAATCCAATTTGCCATTTTTTTATAGTGTCAGCTGAGTGAAGACCTTGTCCACAAAATAAATCTAATTACATTCCGACAGGTCCCAGCACAGAGACCCTTGTTGATCTAAAATACGGCACAGTTTTCCCATTCCGTTGCTATGCACGCGGAAGTAACTGCTTTGATCAGCGACTTGCTCGCGCGAACCGTCCGAGTCTTTGACGAAATAACGGCACGTGTAGGTCCATTCATATTTCTGATCTGTGTGTTCAATTTTATCTTCACATTCAGAATCTAGCGTTTTATCAATTTTTTCGCCTTCAATAAATTCGCGGCCGATTTTAAACGTAAGATCTTTGTCATCCGACTTAATCTGTAACTGCGGGTGCACTGTCAAATCTGCAACAACCTTGGCTTTAATTATTTTCGAAGTGTTGTACCAAATACTGTCTTTAGCATCGCAAACAAACTGACCTGGCAATTTAATCGCCGGCTTTGTTTCCTCCGACGGAACCACTTGTGTCGCCACCTTCGCCGGCACTGCCGTTTCTTTTTTTGCGTCTTTAGGAGATGTGTGCGTAGCGATCGTCGCCGTTTCCGGTCGGCTGCCGCAAGCTCCAATCACTAATGATAGCATCAAAACAAAAAATATTTTCTTCACCATGTCCCCTTAGTTCACTGCCGCAGCTTTGATAGCAACCGTTTTCGCGCTTTGATCCCCGCGCGCTTTATAAGACCCAGGAAATACTAAAATCGTTCCACTGCCGGACATAGGCGCCGCTAACAATCTACGCTTGTGACTTATTTTAACGCGATCACCTGGTTTCGATAACCATGATTGAGTGTACTCACCATCCGAATATTTATCTGCCAATGACGTTGCACCAAATACGAAAAGTCCGTGTAGCCCTTCCGGCGATTTCGCTCTGTTATACACTTTGCAAACATTCGCCGCTTCTTCTGTTAATCTAGCCCCTTTAGCTAGGCACATACTGTAGTCAATGCGTTCATTCATTACCTTCATTCCCAATGACGATAAATAGTAATCACCAAAATCATATTGCGAAAATTTTAGCGGCGATTTTGAAAAATAAAAATTTTCCATTAAAATTCGCTTTTGTTCGACGCCCGCATTTAAATCGTGAAACACACGAACTCTTGATTCTCCAGCCAAAACGCCCGGCAAATGCAATTCAGTCATTTTGATTAACTTTGCCGCACGCGATATTAACGACAACATGTCGGCGTGTATTTGATTTTCAAAAATAGCGATATAGTCACCAGAATCAACGGTGTAGTTCTTATTGAAATCTAACGCGTACTTCAATTCACACGAATTACGTTTGTTATTAACACATTTGTACAGCTTAACGATTTTAGAAACATGGTTTCCATTTAACGTTCCCAAGAAACCAATCACCGATTTGTTTTCTGGAATAGCTTGCAAAGTATCTGTAACTTCTTGCGGTCTAAGACTATCTATATCTTCCGTCAGAGCTGAATCTTTAGATTTCAAAATTCCGGAAAGTCTAAGGTCAGAACCATAAATATCATCAGCGAATCTGACAACGCCATCAGCCGTTACATCAGTTGTTATAAATGTCGCATACACTGGAAGTGTTTTTTTAACTTTAACTCGTGTTGGCTGTGGATCATATTCTGAGTTTAAGCCAGCTTTAACAATATTGTTGATACCATCCATATCGTACGACGGTTGATCTCGCAGCAAGTATTCCGCTAGCACAAATGGCTTTTCTAAGCGGATGCAACCGCTACTCAACAATCGTTGATCTTTAGAAAAAAGATTTCGTTCATTCGTGTCATGTAAGTATATGGCCCACGGGTTTGTTAATGGAAACTTTACTAAGCCCAAAGCATTTTCATTTCCAGAACCTTGAACGATTCGGTAACTAAAATTATTCTTTGTAACAGAATCCCAATCAACGGACTCTGGATCGACAATAGCACCCGATGATCCATCGTAAAGAGTCATATTGTGATCAGCTAAGTAACCTGGGTTTTCCTTTAGTTTTGGCAATTTATCTTTTACAGCGATGCTGTATGGCACCGTCCACGTTGGATTTAGCTCAACTACGGTAACCAAGTCCTTCATCGTTGGCGTACGACGAAACTTCTGTCCGTTGATGGTTTTCATTTCAATTACGAGCTGACTGTTTTCAAATAATTTAAATTCTTGAAACGCTAGATTCACAAAAA
Source organism: Bdellovibrio sp. 28-41-41 (assembly GCA_002256935.1). Taxonomy (GTDB): domain Bacteria; phylum Bdellovibrionota; class Bdellovibrionia; order Bdellovibrionales; family Bdellovibrionaceae; genus UBA2316. The sequence goes on along the minus strand of NCGL01000037.1, from coordinate 22,480 downwards.
TATGATTCGGCTCAAAATCATCCGACAACATTCTTGCTTTTTCCATCGCTAAAAATATTTTCTCTTTACGAACTTCGGCACTGTAACCCAATGATTTTACTAAATTAGCGGTAATGCCCTTTTCACCCGTTCTATAATACTTGTGAAACAAAGCAATCTGCTTATTCAGGCTATCATCATAAATAGAATCTATTGATTCTATAGCGAATCCATAATTGATCATTTGAACTTTTAAGTCTTTGATAAATTCGTAATTACTGCCCAAGACTAATTTTTCTTTTGGCAGAGTTAAAGATTTCCAATTGTCTTCGAATTCAGCCGTCAATAAGCGAGCTAAAGCTTGCTTTAACGATTTGTAGATTCTGTTTTTAGGTTCCATCTTTTGAAGGGCTGGGCGAATTTGGTCCGCCTCGTTCAATGACAACAACGTGCTAGCTAACTCATCCCAACGATTAAAAGTTTTCTTTGGCAGTTTTGTATCGTCATCCAAAACATAGTAATCCGCTAAACGCCCCATGTAGAGGTATTTGGACATTTGTATCCACTTGTCCGTTAAAAGAATCTCGAGCCAAAACAAAGTAGATGCTTTTTTATCTGTGTTCATTATCAACTGATCCAACTGAGGATCGATAAAATCTGACTTCGCAAATCCAAATTCATTTGGATTCTTTAAAACTTCAATAAATCCAAGAGCCGCACTGGATAGAACTTTGTCTTCTATCCAAATAGGTTGAAATTGGTTTTTCCCATAAACAAGCTTTACGGAATCGGCCTGAATTAAATATTTACCTAACTTTTGAAGTGATTTATCTTGAGCTGCCCATTGCTTAATCGAATCGGAGACGCTTTGCGCGTGAGCCATTCCCATGAATAAAAAGCCAAAAATAATAACCAGTCTAAACATTCGATACCCCATTTACTTAATGGGCCTATCAATCCGTGTACCAGTATTACCGGGCTAATCATTTGATTTTGAATGAGTTTCCTATGTGTTACTTAGCAACACATAGGTAGAATTTTCAGGGTCGTTTTTACGACTGGATTCTAGGGAAAAGACATTATCGAGATGTTCCCAGCGTCGAAGTTCCATAACTCGGCAATCCGCCCAGCCCACCGCTAGTTCCATATTGGTAGTTACTACCATAAAGACTGCTGCCATTTTGCACTTGTTGAATACGTTGGATCAAACCAGATAACTCAGTTTGCAAACCTGACATGGCTTGAGTTTTTTGGATCGCATTTTGGTAGTACTGCATTTGCTGCTGCTGCACCAACTGTTGTTGTTGCAACTGGAACTGTAGCATTTGCGGATTGCTTGTTAGGGAAGAATTCCCCGACAGACCGCCGAGTCCGCTCAAGCCATTAAGTCCTGATAAACCGTTCAAACCACTCAGACCGTTTAATCCCGAATAGCCGCTCAGATTGCCAAGACCATTCGAGCCTGACAATCCATTTAATCCCGCTAGCGAGTACGGTGAATAACCATTGTTCATCATCGACAAGCCGCCCATATTCATTCCTGAATTCATATTAAGACCGCCCATCATAGATAGTGCGCTCAGAGGTGACGACTGCGCCCACTGAGGAGTTCCAAATGCGCCGCCATTTTGAGATTGTCCTCCCATTTGGCCCATCATCATGGCGTTCAAACCGCCACCCATCATCATCGAATTAGATCCACCGGACATCATCGCTTGACCGCCCATCATCGCGCTTAATCCTCCTCCCGCAGAACCCGACATTGCACCGGATTGGCCCGAGCAGCCGAAGCTGCCTTGGCCCATTCCGACGTTGATAGCTCCAAGAAGATAGGGAGCGGCCGCCATAAAAGGGGAACTTGCGGGCATTTGTGTGGGGAACCCCAAGTCAGCATTTTTGTCGGCCATCTCCCCATAAAAATTTTTCGTTGATGAGTAAGCCATAAGAGCCATCAAGGAATTAGTCACAACACCAGTAAGGTTGCCGTCACCATTTTGATTTCCTCGCTGACCTCCACGACTACTGCCACCGCCGCCGACTAAACATTCATAACAAATGCCGCCTTCGGTTTTATCTGCTCGGTCCGCCATATCTGATGGATCTACTTTTTGTTTACGCGCTTCCGCCAATGCGGCTTTTGTATCACTGATAGATTGTTTTAGTGCTTCAAGATCTTTTACCAAACGATCAACGCTAGTTTTTGCACGTGGATATTTCACAATGGAATCGCGACACGTGGCTGGATCTTGTTTGCTTAATAAATTTCGTTTAGAGCAAATATCTGTTTTGATTTTTCCGCGTGGATTATTTTCCTGATCACAAACGGAATTCCATTCTACGGCTAGTTCTTTCGGTTCAATTTCTACGATCGCAGAGTCTTCATCAAATTTTTTAGCTTTGTTATCCCCGTAGCCTTGGTAATCTTGGCAACGCGATCCTGAATCGATATGATTTTTCAAGAATGCGAATACCTCTATATCAAATGTCATTTTCATACCTGATTCAGATTTGCGAAGTTCTGATTTCGCCATTTGCAATTCTTTGCTTTTATCTTTGCGCTCTTTTTCAAGATCTTTGATTTGCTGTTTTAGATCGATAACTTCGTCGGATTCACTTAGCGCCTGCTGTCCCATTTGTTGCTGGTAACCACAACCTTGTTGACCACCCATCATTTGACCGGAACCCCAATTATTCATTTGAGCCATCAGTAATCCTGGCAAGAGCAAAAGTGATAATGTTAGAGCGGTTTTCATATGGACTCCTTGGCCCGTTGTTAACCAAAGAATATCGAGGAATGATTGAAAGACTGTGGAAGGAGTCGTGTAAAGCATTGCAGCTGTGTCTCAATATGAAATGCCCTGCGAAACTAGTCCATAGTTACGTCGGGATAGACGCACGAAAAAAAGGGAAAATAAAAAATACTATTATAGAACCAAAGGTTCTTAAATGATCGAATCGACGTATTCTTGTTGTGAGAATGGCTTCAAGTCGTGGATACGCTCTCCTATGCCAAGTATCTTAATGGGAATTTTTAGTTCATTTGAAATCCCGATAACAACCCCGCCCTTAGCCGTGCCGTCCATCTTGGTCAAAATCACGCCGGTTAAGTTCAGGGCCTGATGAAATTCACGAGCTTGAATCAATGCATTCTGTCCTGAGTTTGCATCCAATACAATCCACACATTGTGAGGTGCTTCGGGACTGTTTTTGGCCATCACTCGTTTTACTTTTTTAAGTTCTTCCATCAAGTTCACTTGAGTGTGCAGACGACCCGCGGTATCGATGATGACCAAATCATAACCTTGCGCTTTGGCTTTGGCGACAGCATCAAAGGCCACGGCACTTGGATCTGTCACTCCTTCTGGTGAAAAAATCTCAACCTGCGCGCGATCGGTCCAAACTTTCAATTGGTTCTGAGCCGCCGCACGAAACGTATCACCCGCCGCCACCAGTACTCGTTTTCCCTGACCAGCCATTAAAGCCGATAGTTTACCAATTGTGGTTGTTTTACCGGCCCCGTTCACACCAACGATCATCAATACTGTCGGCCCTTCTGCTGCCCACTTAATACGTTGAGCGATTTCCAAATGATCATGTTCACTAGAGCCATTAGAGGCATGCAAAATAGAAAGAATTTTATCTCGTAGAGTTTTCTTAACTGTTTCTAAATTCTTCTTTTCTGAAGACGAAAGAGTCGCATCCAAATGACCCATTAAAGATTGTACAGTCGTAGATCCAATATCCGCCGTGTAAAGAACTTCCTCGACATCTTCTAAAGGCTGAGCCGAATTAGAAGAAAAGGCATTCTTAATCCGACCCCAAAAATTTTCACGAGTTTTAGAGAGCGCTTTTTCGACAGTATTTGTTTCATCACCAGGAAGAACGATTTCTCCAGACGCCGAAATAGGAGCTAGAACTTTTTCGACAGGAGGAGTAACCAACAACTCAGAAACCGAATCTGATTCACGTTCTATAATTTGCTCGGGAGCTTCAGATTCAGACGTTTTATTTTTCTTGAAAGCTTTAAGAATAAACGGAGTAAAAATCGCTAAGATAATCAGAGCCACACAAAAAACTAAAATCCGAATCGCATCCTGATGAGCTTCTGGCATCATATAAAAAAAACCTCGAAAGAGTTTAAAAAACCGCAACCGCCGATATATACACGCAACAAAGCCACTTTCTAAGCAAAAAAACCAATAATGTTGATAATTAAGAAGAGAAATAAAACCCTAAAGAGCGAAAAACTTCCAAAGGAAGTTTAAGCGAAGACAATCCTAAAAAATTCACCAGCCACCAACGAGCGCGGTTTAAAACGCTCGCGGCCGAGGCGACGAGGAGAGCCCCGCGGAGGCGTAGTGTAAACTACGCCGCACAAGTGGGCCGACGAAGGCAACGAAGGACCCGAGCGTTTTAAACCGCGCGGAAGCCGAGATTAGTGAATGTCCTGCAAACTAACAGAAACCATTGTTGATACACCACGCTCTTGCATAGTTACCCCGTAAAGTTTCTTTGCTACTTCCATCGTATGTTTATTATGCGTAACTACGATGATCTGTGAACGTTTCGACATCTCACGAACTAGATCGTTGAAACGGAATACGTTGGCATCATCCAGTGGCGCATCAACCTCATCCAGTAAGCAATATGGAGATGGTTTTACTAGGAAGATCGAGAATACGAGTGCAACTGCTGTCAGGGCTTTTTCACCACCCGACATGAGCGTTACGTTTTGCATTTTTTTGCCTGGAGGACGAGCTACGATTTCGATACCGACTTCAGTTTTTTCTGGATCTTCGTGAAGCTCAAGTTTCGCTTCACCACCACCAAATAGGACTGGGAATACGCGAGTGAAACGATCATTCACTAGATCGAATGTTTCTTTGAATTTTTTAGAGCAGATACGGTTAATACGATCAATTACGCGGCGTAATTGTTCTTTAGCCTCAACTAAATCGTCATATTGTTTTGTTAGGAACTCATAACGTTTTGTTGTTTCATCGTACTCTTCGATCGCTGACAAGTTAACTTCACCGATACGAGATAATTTTTCTTTCAATTCTTTAAGTTCAGTTTCTGCCAAGTAAGAATCACCCGTACGTTCTACATACTTGTGAACTACGTCTGGCAATTGCAACATGTAACGTTCACGAACTTGATCAACCAAGTACTGCTCTTTCATGCGTGCTTGATCTAATTTCAACTGAGCATCGTTCATTAATGACAGGCGATCATTTTTAGCTTTTTGTAAGCTAGCTAGCTGATCGGCATAGCCAGATAATGAATTCGACATTTCTTCAAATGTATTTTTACCGATCGAGAAATCGGACTTTAATGATTCAAGAGCATCTAACCATTTTTCGAATTCGATTTTCTTTTCTTCTAATGCGTACTGTGTTTCAGTCATTTTTTCAGAGTACATTTCTGTCTCTTCAGTCATGCGTGACAATTGTGATTGAAGATCATTCAATGATCTAGAAACCATATCCAATTGACGAGTTACACCTGTGTATTCTTGGCTTTTCGTCGCTAACTCCACTTGAATCTCAGTTACGATTTGCTGTAATTCAGGGAAGCCTTTTTGAGTCACTTCTAATTCTGAATCCAATGACTGCACCAATTCTTCGATGTCGTGTTTTTTCAAACGTGCATCTTCAATATTAGTCGTAAATTCGTTTTGTCGCTCATTCAAATTGTTCAAACTATCTTGGATCTTTTTTATTTCGCGATCTTGTTTTTCAACCGCGTACTGTGCGTTCACTAATTCTTGTTCGGCACGGTCTAAGTCTTTTTGCAATTCGCGTACTTTGATTTCTTGTTCGATTTTACGCTTTTGCGCACCTTCGAAATCAGTTACGATCGAATGCAATTGCTCTTCTAATTTTTTCAAAGACAATTGAGCTAATGATAATTTACCAGCCCATTCATTCTTTTGAGCCGTTAATTCTTTGATTTGATTTTTACGATATAAGATACCTGATTCAGAAGATTCTTTAGACCCACCCGAGATCACGCCTTCATGTGTAACTGAATCGCCATCCACAGTCACGAATGTCCAACCTGGGAATTCAGAACGTAATTCAACTGCGCGATTTAAATCTTCAACCACTGCCACGTTATCTACGAAGTAGCTGACTGATTTTTCAAATTCTGGTTTTGATTTAACAACATCACGAAGTAATACTTTTACACCCTCAAGACCTGCTGGCGTTTGATCATTCATATCTTGTCTTGAAGCATCCACAGATAAGAAGCTCGAACGACCAGAACGTGAATTTTTCAAGTACTGAATCGCATCGACACTGGCTTTAGGATCTTGCGCTAACAACATTTGCAAACGTTGCCCTAGTGCTGATTCCATAGCGACTTCGTAACCGGGCTCAACTTCGACGACATCAGATACAGGCTGAAATTCAGAGTACGAACTGTCATCAGATGCAGGAACGTCCATTTCATAAGACGTTACACTGCCATCCGCATGCATTTCTGTTTGCGTAGCTGTTTGTTTCTTCTGAACTTTAGATTTCTGCCACAATAGAACTGACTTAACACCGGATTCGAAGCCTTCAAAGCTAGATTGCAAGTTTTCTAAACCGTACAAGCTTGATGTAGTTCGGCCTAATAGATCTTTGAATTCTTCTACTTCTTCTTTTTTCTCGAAGACATTTTGGTTCAAGATTTTTTTATTGGCTTCGAATGAATCCACATCGCTGTTTAAATCCATTGATAACTGACGATTTTTCTCTAGTTCCGAGAAAATACGATTTCTACGTGATTCAAATTCCATGTGCTTTTCACGTAGTTCGCTTAGAACCAGAGTTTCGTTAGCTTCTTTTTCCTCAAGGTCAGTGATTTGATTATCTAACCCTTGAGTTTTAGCTTCTAAAGCATTCAATGACTGACCAACAGCGAATAGTTCGCGACGTTTCTCAGTTAATAAATCATCCACTTCTTGGATACGAGCTTGATCGCGTTTGAACACTTCATTTTTATCAGCGAACTGAGCAGACAGTGTATCCACGTCTACTTTTAATTGTTCTGATTGCTCTTTTAAGCTGTCTTGATCACGGATCAACAACTCTAAACGAGCTTGTTGTTCTTGCATCAAGTTGCCAGTCATTTGTTCGTTACGACGAGCTTGTTCGATTTCAAAACGTAATTCTTGAATCTCCATTTCTTTTTTAGAAACTTGAGATTGTTTTTCATAGAATGAGTTTTGAAGAGTTTCGACTTCTTTTTCTTTTTCTAAAACTTGTAGTTTTAAAGTTTCAAAGTCTGATTGCAATGAAGCTAATTGAGATTCGCCTTCAACTTCCATCGCTTGCGCTTCGTTGAATAGACGTTGAGCTTCATCCGCTGTATTTTTTAATTCTAGATATTGTTTAGATGACAACCAAAGATCTAAATCCTCAACTTGGTTTTTCAAGTTACGGTAGCGTTCCGCACGCTGAGCTTGTCTTTGCAATGAATCGATCTGACGCTTTAATTCGCCGATGATATCTTGTAGACGAATTAAGTTTTGATCTGTTTGTTGTAATTTTCGTTGAGACTCTTTTTTACGAGCTTTGAACTTAGTAATACCCGCAGCTTCTTCGATCAAGTGGCGACGATCTTCAGGTTTAGATGTGATAATCTTACCGATCATACCCTGCTGGATAATTGAGAACCCTTTTGAGCCCGCGCCCGTGTCCATGAAAATTTCTTGAACGTCTTTTAAACGAGCTGGTTCTTTATTGATGAAGTATTCACCTTCGCCATTTCTGTGAAGACGACGAGTCACCATGATTTCAGTGTGTTTCAAATATTTAAGCGGGAATGGACCACCATCATTTTCAAGTGTTAATGAAACTTCGCACATGCCAAGGGGAGCATAACCTTCGGCACCGGCAAAGATGACGTCTGTCATTGTAGATCCACGCAAATCTTTCGCGGACATTTCACCCATAACCCAAACTAAACCGTCGACGATATTTGATTTACCGCAACCGTTCGGTCCAACGACACCGGTAATACCAGCATCGAATTGAATGACTGTTTTATCTTTAAAAGACTTAAAACCAACCAGTTCTAATTTTTTAATTCTCAATGGAGTTCCCTCTTCTAACTTTTAATCTCAAGTACGTACCGCTCTGTTAACAGGCTTGCAAGTGCAAGCTCAAAAGGCTGACTAGGCTTTTAGCCAGTCTAGCCTTCAAATTGTGGGGAATATTTACTTATGTTTCAAGAATATTCGTAAGATCGCCTAATATTAGGGCTGAGTTTTAATGAGCATGTGGCGCTTCAACGCTTTGCGCATTAATTGAGTGCGGTGGACGGCCAGAGCCCCCTTCAGGGAGCTGGCTCAGCGACTGGCAATCTAGCAGACTGCGATCGGATCAGGCACCAGATGCTGGCACCCACGTTATCTGCCAATTTCATTTCAGTCGTCGCATCCACTAAATCTAGAATGGCTTGAGTTTCTCTTAGTGATCCCAATGCTATTCCGTAGAAACGGTTTTTATCTTTTAGCGTCAGTTTACCAGAACCCTCCGCCAAGTTTAGATACACGCTCAGCGAAGCTCTTTCCAATTGATCTCTAATTGCCCCCTTAAGAGATAGAGAATTGCATTGTTTGTATAGTGCTTTTGCTAGCTCCAATGTGCGGAAATTTGTCTTCATATCATCACTCCTTGTTTTTTAAAGAGCAAGGAGTCCTGCGAATGAAAAATCTACGTTCCTTAGAACTAGCAAAAGCACTATACAAACAATGCAAGCACCAGCCAGTGAAGGGGGCAATTAGAGATCAATTGGAAAGAGCCAGCCTAAGTGTTTGTTTAAATCTTGCGGAAGGCAGCGCAAAAGACAGCACCAAAGATCGCAGAAGATTCTATGTGATTGCTTTGGGATCGTTACGAGAAGTTCAAACAATAATCGATATCGAAAATTTACCGTTGATGAAAGAAGCCGATGTACTTGGCGCGCACATCTACAAACTAACAAGAAGCCTCGGGTGACCGGGCTTCGTTTATTTTTGAAATACAAAATTACGATTTAGAAATGGTAACCGGTAATAGGTTACTGGTAATTGGTAACTGAAGAACTGAAACTGACCCCGAACTCTGAGTCAGTTTTCTGATCACTGATTAGTGTTTTAATTTCTGAGATAGCAACGTCGCTCTTGCCGCCGCTAAACGAGCAATCGGTACTCGATACGGTGAACAGCTTACATAATCCAACCCCACGCTATTGAAGAATTCAATAGATTCCGGATCTCCGCCATGCTCCCCACAAATACCAACTTTTAATTTAGGTTTTGCGCGACGGCCACCTTCGGTGCCCATGCGAACCAACGCACCAACGCCTTGCGTATCAATTGTCACAAACGGATCTTTCGCGAATAGCCCTTTGGATACATACGTGCCCAAAAAACGTCCAGAATCGTCACGCGATAGACCCAATGTCGTTTGCGTTAAATCGTTCGTTCCAAAGCTGAAAAAATCAGCATGTTCCGCAATCGATTCCGCCATGACGGCGGCGCGAGGCAATTCGATCATTGTTCCGATTTGGTATTGGAAGGAAACACCTTTTTCTTTTTGTACTTTCTGAACTTCTTGGTTTGTTAGTTCGCGCAGTTCTTCTAATTCTTTTTCCATCGCGACCAATGGGATCATGATTTCTGGAACCAACGTCATGCCACCTTGCTTAACTAAGTCCGCAGCCGCTTCGGCAATTGCGCGTACTTGCATTGCGTAGATTTCTGGATATGTGATAGCCAAGCGGCAACCACGGTGACCCAGCATTGGATTAAACTCATGCAAATTTTTTACTTTCGCATGCAATTTGTTTTCATCCCAACCTATGCGTTTTGCTAAATCTGCAATTTCTTTATCTGTGTGAGGCAAGAATTCATGAAGAGGTGGATCCAATAAACGAATGGTTACTGGGTAACCTTGCATGATTTTGAATAATTCAGAAAAATCTGTTCGTTGCATTGGTAATAATTTTGCGAGCGCCCGTTCACGCTCCACTTTTGAATCGGCTAAAATCATTTCACGAACAGCATCAATACGATCCGCGCCAAAGAACATATGCTCTGTGCGACAAAGTCCAATACCTTGGGCGCCGAAATCACGCGCTGTTTGCGCATCTTTAGGAGTGTCCGCATTGGCACGAACTACAAGGCGGCGTTTTGTATCGGCGATAGCCATAATTGTTTCAAAATATTTATCTAATTTAGGCTCAACCGTTTTTACCTCACCCAAGAACACTTCGCCCGTTCCGCCATCCAGTGTGATGACATCACCTTTTTTCAGAACGTAGCCTTTTACTTTCATCGTTTCTTGGCGATAGTCGACTTCGATTTCACCACAACCAGCTACGCAGCATTTACCCATACCACGCGCCACAACGGCCGCGTGAGATGTCATTCCACCACGGGTGGTTAGAATACCGCGAGCTGCCACCATACCGGCAATGTCTTCTGGAGATGTTTCTACGCGAACTAAAATAACTTTGTGGCCTTTTTCTTTCCACTCAACCGCTTCTTCTGACGAGAACACAATTTGACCGTGAACGCCGCCCGGGCTGGCTGGCAAGCCTTTCGCTAATTGAGTTTTGTGAGCTTTAGGATCTAGAGTCGGATGTAATAATTGATCCAAAGATGCCGGATCAACGCGCAAGATTGCTTCATCTTCAGAAATTAATTTTTCATTAATCATATCGCACGCGATACGTAACGAAGCTGCGGCCGTACGTTTCCCGTTACGAGTTTGCAACATCCACAATTTTGATTTCTCGATTGTGAATTCGATATCTTGCATATCGCGATAATGTTTTTCTAATTTTTGGTAATTCGTTACTAGTTCAGCAAAAGCTTTTGGCATAATTTCTTCTAGCGATTTGTGACCAGAGCCTTGAGCGGATTGGATCGTCAAAGGTTGCGGTGTTCTGATACCAGCAACAACATCTTCACCTTGTGCATTCACTAGGAATTCACCGTAAAATAATTTTTCGCCCGTCGATGGATCGCGAGTGAATGCAACGCCCGTTGCTGAATCATCACCCATGTTTCCAAATACCATCGATTGTACGTTTACAGCTGTTCCCCATGATGCGGGAATACTGTGAAGTTCACGATAGGTAATTGCGCGTGCCGTATTCCAAGAACGGAAGACCGCAGAAACTGCACCCCATAATTGTTCGAACGGATCAGCGGGGAATGCGTGACCTGTGATTTGGTGAACCAGGTCTTTGAATTTTTTAACTAAGCGTTTTAAATCATCGACAGTTAATTCCGTGTCTAAGTGATATTTTTTTTCTTCTTTTAAATCCTCTAAGGTCACTTCAAGCAATGATGAGTTCATACCCATCACAACGTCTGAATACATTTGGATAAAACGTCGGTAGGAATCCCAAGCAAAACGTGGGTTACCAGACGACGTGGCTAAGCCTTCTACAGTTTGATCATTCAAGCCTAAATTCAAGATTGTATCCATCATACCCGGCATCGAAGCGCGAGCGCCTGAGCGCACAGAGAAAAGTAGAGGATTTTTCACATCGCCAAATTTTTTGCCGATTTTAGATTCCACGCGATTCATGGCTTCACTGACTTTAGGTTTAACCCAGTCCGGCAGTGCATTGTTGTTTTGGCTAAAGTGTGTGCAGATCTCTGTGGAGATTGTGAATCCAGGAGGGACCGGCAGCCCTAACGCTGTCATTTCGGCCAAGTTAGCGCCTTTACCACCCAGGATGTTTTTCATCCCTGCGTTGCCTTCAGCTTCACCGGCTGAAAAGAAATAAACAAATTTTTCTGGAACTCTAAGTGTGGTTTGTTTGCTTCCCGTCGTCTGCATGGAATCTACCCCTTTTTTGAGAATGATCGTCTACCCGCACAGAGGTAGCAATTGGTGGCGAATTAGTCCATCGGAAGTCGGAAATTAACAGGGTGCGCGGTCAAAACTCGAGCACCCCAAAGACCGTGATGCCTTAGCATCACAATTGGAAAAGCTAAATACTCTATTTTACAGCACTAGCTGAGCCCGACTTTATTTCGGCAGCAGCATCAGCAACAGTACGACTCCAACCCAAAATAGCAGCGGCGCGACCGCAGCTCGGCGTTTCTTTCATTTTGTTTTTGTAGGCCGCTAATAAATTTTGGTTCTCTAGAAGCTTTTCGTTTTCGCGATCGTAGTTATTACGGCAGCTTTCCTGAACTTTGCTCTTCAGAGCTTCGTACTTGGCGATAGGCTCTTTTAAAGCGGCTAGGCACTGCTCATTTTGCGCTATTTGCACTGGCAGAGCACCCGAGCTTTTGTCGTAGGTCGACCCTTCACCTTTCATTGTCACGTTCACCGTTGAGTTTACACGCAGAACTTGCGACCAAATCGTATCAGCCTGAGCTGATACTTCTTTTACAAACGGTTCTGCCGGACAGCTCACTGCATTTTCTGCCACAGCTAGTAAGTCGGCGCACAGTGGTTCATTTTTTAGCGCACTCACAGCTTGTTCATATTTCTGAGTTTGTTTTTGCACATCATCCGACGCCGCTAACCTGTCTGTGCGACACCTTATCGTTGCGCGACGTACTACACCCATTTTTTTTCTAAGGTCGCCCGCCGCCTGAGAGGACGCACAACTTTTAAAATTATTGGCGTTATCGGTTGATGAATACCCTGATTGCAAAATACTAAAGCGGTTCCATACATTATCCGCCTCGTCGTTAATTTTTTTAACTTCAGTAGTAACTTGGCAGCCGGAAATTCCGCCGCTGTTCATGCCCGATGCTGTGCTGCTACTGGCACCCATGCATCGCAAAAGTCGCGGATTGCGTTTACACATATCAACGACGGTCTCGTCGAGATTTAATTCGGATCTTACTTTTTCATTTCCTTTTTTAGCTGACGCCAGACCCGCAAAAACTACGGCCGCGACCGGAATAACGGCTACGGCAATTGGAACCAAAGCTGCTTTCACAGATCCCTCAAAAATCCTACTAAAAAAACTCATGCTGAATCCCCCACCTAGTTATATTATCGGCGTATCCACCTATATTTGTAGAGGAATTTTAATTTAAATTTTTCAGAAATTGTCGTTCAAAGTCTACAGGTGAATACTTTTTTATCAGTATTTCATTCAATCATGGCGAAGAGCATCTATTGGATTTAACTGCGCTGCTTTGCGTGCCGGATAGACGCCAAATATGATCCCAATCATAGCCGAAAAAAAGAAGGAAACTAAAACGGATGATAATGAGACATAGGTTGTCCAACCAATCACCGACGACAGTATCAAAGTTAAACTCCATCCCAAAAAAATACCAAACAACCCACCGACAACACTGACTACCAATGACTCGGACAGAAACTGCGATAAGATATCTCTGCGCTTAGCTCCCAAGGCTTTGCGTAAACCAATTTCGCGCGTGCGTTCGGTTACAGAAACTAACATTATATTCATAATGCCGATGCCGCCAACCAACAGGGAAATAGTCGCTATAGCGGCTAACAGCAGCGACATAGTTTCACTACTTTGCTGCATGGCTTTTTGAATATCGGCCATGTTTCTAATTTGAAACGCTTCGCTTTGTTGCGACAGTGGAATTTTATGTTGGTCTGTTAAAATTTTTGTAATGCGATCGATGGATTCATCTATGTTTTCTGGTTTGTTAATTTCAACTTCTAACATCTCCAAATTTGTTCGACCGAGCAACCGCTTCATTGCCGTTTCCAACGGAACAATGACCGTGTCGTCTTGATCGCGGAAACTATTTGCTCCTTTTTCTGGAAGGATACCGATCACTTGAAAATTAATTCTGTTAATCTTAATCATTTCACCAATGGCTGATTTTTCGCCAAACAATTCACGACGAACTGTCTCCCCAATAACCGCCACCAGTGAGCGTTTTCGATTTTCCTCTTCAGTAAAAAATCGACCAATAGGTGGAACTGAAGTATGCATTGGCGCCCAATCCGGAGATACGCCGCTAACGCTTGAATTCCAATTATTCGTTGCGCTTCGTACCTGCGCACGACCATTTACCATGCCGGATATACGCGCCACATTTTTATCGCGGGTTTGTATGATATCAACGTCTTCGATAAGAATGCGATTCGCAGCGCCTGATTCCTGAGTGACGCCACCAATACGAACCGAACCGGGTCGCACCGTTAACAAGTTAGACCCGAGCGACGACAGCTGTTCTTCAATGGCCTTCTGCGCGCCCGTTCCGAGTGCCAGCATAGCAACAACCGCTGCCACACCGATCAGAATACCCAACATCGATAAACCGGTTCGCACTTTATTGGCCAACAGTGTTTTGAAACCCTGCTGGAAATAATCCAAAATATCTTGGAAAAAAGTATTCGGGCTAACAGACAATGGCCTCTCGTGTAGAGAATTTATTGCGACTTCTTTGGGTTTCGTTTTTGGTTTCTTTTCGTCAGACTGTATTTTTCCATCGCGTATGCGGATCAATCTGTGCGCGGCTTCCGCCACTTCTTCTTCATGGGTAACGATAACAATAGTAATACCAGAATCATTCAACTGCTGCAGAATTTTCATGATTTCAGTCTGACTTTGAGAATCTAAATTCCCCGTCGGCTCGTCCGCTAAAACCATTTTTGGACTGTTAATCAACGACCTGGAAATTGCGACCCGTTGCTGCTGCCCGCCGGACAATTCGCTCGGACGATGATGGCCGCGATCTTCCAAACCAACCGACGAAAGCAGTCTTTGGGCCCGATCGTTTCCTAAAAATCGTTTAGAGTATATCAATGGCAGCGCCACGTTTTCGACGGCCGTCATTCTAGGCAATAAATTAAATTGCTGAAAGATAAAACCGATTTCACCGCGACGAACTTCAGAAAGTTCATCTTCATTCATTTTAGAAATCTCAACGCCATTCAGTTTGTAAGAGCCTTCACTGGGAACATCTAGCAAACCAAGAATATTCATCAACGTCGATTTACCAGAACCAGACGGCCCCATAATCGCGACGTATTCACCATCTTCGATGGTCAGGCTGATACCCTTTAGAATTTCTAAAGTTTGTTCGCCCATTTTATATTTCTTTTTGACGTCTTTGATTTCTATCATCGACCGCCGCCGGAGCCGCCACCGCGTGGACGACCGCTTCCAAACGGTGAAAATGGGCTCGAGGATTTGGTGCCTTTAGGTCCTAGATTTTTAAACAAAATAGTTTCACCAAGCTCAACACCTTTAAGAACTTCACTTTGTTTACCGTCTGAAGCCCCTAACTTAATGTCTTTTTCTAAAGGCTCTTCATTTTCACGTTTTAATAGGATCGTCGGCTTACCGGTATCGTAGCGAATGAATTCTGTAGGTATAATTACAACGTCAACTTTTTTATTTACGTGAAAGGTAACGTTGGCGGTCATTCCGCTGCGCATGAATTCGGGCGCGCTCAAAGGCAGCACATCCACTAAATAAGTCGTCACATTGTTTACTGTTTTAGCCTCATACGCGATGCGATCCACTTTGGCAGTGATCGTATCATTCGGATAGGAATCCAGTAACACTTCACACGTTTGACCATTTTTAATTTGTGCCAGATCCGTTTCGTCTAGCTGAGCCTTCACCGTCAGTCGATTCGACATCACTAACACCGCATCGTTAGTTGAAAATGTCTGACCGGACTCTACGTTCTTACTAATAATCATTCCAGCAAGCGGTGCGATGATGGGCGTGGGTTTATATAACTGTTCCCAACGTTGCAATTCTTCAGCACCTTGTGACCGGGCGGAATCGATCATGGCCGCACGTTCTGTAGAGCTCATCCATGCAAGAATTTGTCCTTTGTAAACCTTCTGCCCCTCTTTCACTATTACTTTTTCAATACGGCCTGCGATAGGAGGTTTAATCTCGAGGCGATTTTCTGGCTGAATCGTACCTGTAGCTAAAATCGTAACTTCAAGATCACCCTTGGCCACTTGATGTTCTTTGTAGCTCACGCGAACGCTTCGTTTGCTGTAACCGAAATAGCCCGCCACTGCGATCACCAGAACACCAACTACTATATAAATCCACTTTTTGTTTCTCATGGCCACAACCCTAATCCTTGAACTTGTTCCCAGTTTGCATTGCCAACAACGCGATCACGAGAACTCGACAAAGCATTTTTCTCACGTTGAATTAAATCATTTTCTACAACATCCCAGTTATCAAACGACATCAACCCGTTATTATATTTCTTTTTAGCAATATCTGACCGCATCTCGGCCGCCGATTTAAATTTTTCATCAACTTTAACTTTTTCAATCGCTAATTTAAACTGAGTGTAGGCTTGTTTTAATTTCACCAACACTTGGTAGGACACCGTTGTGCGATTCACTTCGGCAGCGACTTTGCGATAGCGGGCTGATAGTTCATTCGCATAATCACGTCCGCCAGAAAACAGAGGAATATTTAATGTTAGTCCAATCGCCCATCGATCATTTTCGGGCGGAAAAACGGAATCGGCCTTCCCAACAGAACCAGTTAAATTTAACGAAGGATAATATGCCGCTTTGTTTTGATCATGGCTGTATTGCGATGCCTCGGCCTGTGCGACCGCTTTTTGGTAATCTAATGTTAACGTTGAAAGCTTTTTAAAATCAAATCCAGCACTGTCGGCCAAATCCATGACTGGAATATCTTTTGTCACCGTGAGTGATTCATCCATCAATGATAGACCCAGCACCTGAGCCAATGTGCTCTGTGCCACATCCAATTGCAATCCAGCCTGAATGCTATCGTAAACAGATTGCTGGTAGTAGGCTTCAAATAACAACACAGATCCTTTGTTTTCACGTCCACTATTAAATCGAAGCTCAACTATGTTTAGATTTTCTTTTCGGCGTTCTAAGATTTTTTTTGTTAGCTGTACATACTCTTGGGCGTAGATCACACCGGCATAAGCCGATTTATAATCATAACTGATTTTGGCTTTGGTTTGTTTCCACGTCATTTCAGCAATCATCGTGTTTTGCTTAGCTTCGTTATACCGAGCTAAATCGGCAAATCCTGCAAACAAATTTTGGGATAAATTTAAACTCGCCGATTCTGATCGCTGCGAAGACGACGACGTCGCCTCAATGTAGTTTTGCGACGTTCCGACAGTGGCCGAAATTTCTGGTAAAAATCCTGATCGAGCTGCGGTCTCTAAAGCACGCGTCGATTCAAGTGTTTGGGTCGCAGCGGACCATTCTGGATTATTTTGTTGAATTAATGTTAACCCAGTTTGCCAATCGATAGTGCGGGCACTAGCGACATACTGAACTGTCAGAACAAGTAATATAAGTTTAACTCGAGCCATGTTTCATTTTTACTCTTTACTAGAGTATTTCCAAATGAAATTTAGCCAAATACAAATTAAACGTAAAAGTTTTTAAGTCCAGCAGCGATGAATGCGTTCAATTCTTTGATAGGAACACGTTGTTGAGTCATTTTGTCACGATGACGAACCGTAACAGCCTGGTCGTTAGCAGTATCGAAATCTACAGTTACGCAGAACGGAGTTCCGATTTCATCTTGGCGACGGTAACGTTTGCCGATCGATTGCGCTTCATCGTATTGGACATCAAAGTCTTCGGCCAACTGATCACGAAGAGGCTCCGCGATTTTAGTTAATTCTTCTTTTTTAGATAAAGGCAGAACCGCTACTTTGATAGGGGCAATGTCTGGGTGGAAGGCAAGTACGGTACGTACGTCTTCAGCGCCCTTTTCATCTAAAGTGACTTCTTCTTTATAAGCATCGCACATGAACGCCAAGAACAAGCGATCACAACCAACGGCTGTTTCGATTACGAACGGAACATACTTTTCTTTTTCAGCTTCATTGAAATACTCTAAGTTTTTGCCAGAAAATTTCGCGTGCTGAGTTAAATCGAAATCTGCCCGGTTATGAATACCTTCTAGTTCCGAGAATCCCATTGGGAAATTAAATTCTACGTCCACAGCGGCGCGAGCGTAATGAGCCAGTTTATCATGCGGTTTAAAACGCAAGCTTTCTTGGCGAATACCGTATTTTAAATAAAATTGAAGACGACGCTCTTTCCATTCATTGAAAAACTTCTCGTCTGTTCCTGGTTTAACAAAGTATTGCATTTCCATTTGTTCAAATTCACGCGTGCGGAAAATAAAATTTCCCGGTGTGATTTCATTACGGAATGATTTACCAATCGCTGCGATACCGAAAGGAATTTTGTAACGAGAGCTTTGTTGGCAGTTCATGAAATTCACAAAGTGCCCTTGCGCTGTTTCTGGACGCAAGTAGACTACGCTGCCCGAATCTTCTAAAGGACCCATGTGAGTTTTGAACATCAAATTAAACTGGCGCTCTTCGGAAAGATTTTTAGAACCGCAGTTAGGGCATTTTTTTTCGTTGATGTACGAATCGGTGTTGTCGGCGCGGAAGCGAGTTTTACAGTCTTTGCAATCAACCAATGGATCACTGAAACCATCAACGTGCCCAGATGCTTTCCAAACAGTTGGATGCATCAAGATCGCGGCATCGATACCGACGATGTCACTTCGACGAGTCATCGTGTTCCACCAGGCTCGTTTTACATTCAATTTCATTAGTGAGCCGAGAGGACCGTAATCCCAGCAGCTACCTAGACCACCGTAAATTTCAGAGCTTTGAAATACAAAACCCCGGCGCTTACTTAAGCTCACCAGGGTAGCTAGGTCTTTTAATCTACGAATTGTTTTTTCACTATTTTTAGCCGGAGTTTCCATTCAGCGAATCCTTAGGATGAAATTTTGTCCATCTTAAAGGAATCGCCGTTATGGGTCAATACTACGTTTTAAAATCCCAGGGTTAACTCCATCGCCTGATCATACATCCGTTCGAAGAAATTTTTTCGTTCCCCAGAAAATTGATTGTTTGATAAATTACTAACCGCGTCTTTAAAATAACTACGTTTTATACCCATACTTTCAGTAACTTTATTCCAAACGCTATTATAATTCGAAAATAGAACCTCGTGATCAGGGATTTCAAAACCAGAGCGTCCAAAACGATTGGCAGGGGCCACAAACATACGGATACGACCATCTTTTGTTGCTTCTTTATAGGTGGCCATCCACTCTTCGACAGTTTGCGGTCGACCATGAGATGGATCTAAAACCCAAAATCCACCACCTTCTTTTGCTACCATATGGGCTACGTGCCATTGCCATCCATATAATCCACCACTCATTTCGCCGTATACATATATTTTTCGCGTCGACGTCGGATGAATACCAAATTTTCTTGCTATCAGTTCAAATATAAATGCACGGCCAAAGCAAAAACCGAACTGAGATTTTGGATCGTAAACTACCAGGCTTTGCAGACGTGTAACAGAATTAGTCGACAAAATTTTAAAAATTTTCCCAACTTCTGCCTCGTTAGCGGCATACAAAACAATTTTAGTTCGATAAATGACAGACAACATCGCTGGATCTTTACGTTGTAAATCAACTATGGTTTCGAAATGCTTTTGACGAGACTCTGCCATCTCTAGCAAATTAGAGTATTTTAACTTTCCCGAAAGCTGAAGCTCTTCTTTAGCCAAGAAAAAGACGGTTTTCGCCAAGGGGGAATCTAGAAAAGCCATTGCGCGAGTCTTAAAAGCTAAGTCCATATCTTTACTTCGCTCAATTTTCTTTTTTAATTTGCTAACATGGCCCTTAAGTTGAGAGTTTTTATCAATTCCTTCTAAAAAGACTTCTGCATACTCTTCAACATCATCTTTCTTTAAAGTTTCGACAATCTCAGAAACACGTGTTTTTTCCGCGTTCAACCAGTCTTTAAACTCCGCAAATGTATCGAAATTCTTTTCTTTTGATAATACTCGATCTGCCAAGCGACGGGTCCATTCAATAGCTTCTGCAAAATCCGAATCACTTTTCATAAGGCGATTCAATTTGTTTTGCGCAGCCAAAAGGATTGGATCCTTACTGATTTCTTCATGTTGCCCTTTGCTTAAACTATTTTCCCACTGACGGGAAGCTAGAATTTTTCGTTCATTGGCTGTCTGAATCATTTTTTTTGTGATGAAATTAGCATCATAGCTTTGTTCTATATCAAAACGACCTTCAGCAAATGGGTCATCACGCAAAACCAAACCGTCGCGCAAGGCTTGATACTCAATGTCTGTCAATTTTTTAGGAATGTTACCGAAACCTTCACCAGATTCGACTTGCTGATCACGACGAGCTCCAACGCCGCCGCCGCCAAATTCAAAAATATCCAAAAAACGTTTACGGCGAACATCTAAACCTTCATTTGCAAATTTCTCGAACTCTGTCCCAATAAATAAATCATAGTCACGATCAATAAGACGACTAACCCTTAGGGCCGTTAACTGCAGCTGAGTCAGTTGCAAGTTAGAATCTTTTCTTAAATCACGTAAAATTCTCTCGGCCGCATGCTCGTGATTCTTGTTAATAAGATGGTTCCAATTTAAAAAATGTTGAACAGGGCTACCATCAGCGTTGCGCTGAGGACCTTCACCCATTAAACCATCGTCAAGCAGATCTTTTTCGGTTGCTGTTAGTGCTTCAGGTTCAAACAGAATTTTTTTATAAATTTCTTTGTGGTTCGACTCCATTGTCATGCCGAACTCAATTTCAAAAGCACGGACAAACATGGGGAAAAATAAATCGTCTTGCAACTTCTTACGACGAATCTGATCCCGGGTGACCTTTACTTCCTGCTTGCCCCATTCAATTCTGGCACGACCGTCACTTTCTTTTTTCCAAGTCGCACGGAGCTCAATTTCATTCTTGCCTTTATATAAATCTAGACATTCAAGACTGGCCGCTTGAACAAAACTAGCTGACCCAAGCATTAAACTCACACAGTAGAGGATCACCTTTTTCATAAAAACTCCTTTAACCAGGGATTAAATCTGCTAATCTAATACCGGGCCCAGGATGAAATATTTTCATCTTCAACCCGCCTGATTGTCTAGTTTTTAGACAGGGTCCCCAAAACGGCTTACCATCGTCTTTTTGAAATTATAAAATGGCTCATATCCTAAGGAAGGCTCTATGAAACTCTCTCTATTATTTCTCCTATTTGCAGCATCGATCGGCTGGGCCCAAACCGCAGAGAAAATCAAAAAATCAGAAGACGACGTCCGCCAAGAGATGATCAAAATTTCACGACAAGTTGGAGTTACCTGTACGGAATGCCATAGCACAAAGAATTTCAAGTCGAATGAAAAGCCGACCTTTAAAGTCGCCCTCGCGCATATGAAAATGACTGAAGTCTTAAAGCAAAATGGATTTAGCGGTAAGAATGGTGAGGCCGAAGCTTCGTGTTACATGTGCCATCGCGGGCAATTGAAATTTGATCACAAAGAGCATTTCAATGATCACTTTCGTTCGGAACCAAAAAAGAAAAAACCAACAGAAAAAGAACAAGTAGTCGATGATAAGGCCGATATGGATTAACCCGTTGCTTTGTTTTCAATGGCGTTAAGGGCCGCTGCTAAGAACTGCCGATGGCCATCATCATCAGCGTGCGAGGTTAACTCCTGAAAACGAAGTCTGACATCACGTACGGAAGACCCCGCTGGCAAACCGAACACTTCATAGGCATCCCATCCATGACCGTTCCACATAAAAATCACGTTTAAAACTTTGGCTGGAACATCAGCGCTATCGGTCACAAGACTTATGTTAGATTTTTGCTTTTGCGACTTCATATCCACTCTCATATTTAATACCGTCGGCTTCGGACTGCTTCCCCGCCGCGATAAAATCCACAGTATAAAGGTGCTTGCAATTAGCACTTGAACAATGACGATAATTTGACTATTCATCTCTGTCTCTGCCTCTATTATCTCAATTATAAGGCAAGGTTTCAAATTTAAAAGTTAAAATTCAATCTTTTAGCTTTAGTAAAGGACGTTTATGGCATCTCCAAACCCATTTGATCAGCAGGCCAAAATACCAGGTGTAAAACACATAATAGCCGTCAGTTCGGGCAAAGGCGGCGTAGGCAAGTCCACCGTTAGCACTCACCTTGCGCTCGCCCTGGCAAATTACTCCAGAACAGAAACTAATTCCCATCGAACGTTACGGTTTAAAAATCATGAGTATTGGTTTTCTAATTGAAGAAACGGCAGCTGTTGTTTGGCGTGGGCCGATGTTGTTCAAAGCGATGGATCAATTCCTTCGTGACGTTCAATGGGGCGAACTAGACTTTTTAATAATCGATCTGCCTCCGGGCACTGGCGATGTTCAGCTCAGCCTAGCGCAAAAGGTGCCTTTAGCAGGTGCTGTGATCGTATCGACTCCGCAGAATATCTCGCTAATCGATGTTAAGAAAGCCGTAGATATGTTTCAGCGTTTGCAAGTTCCTTTGCTAGGTGTTGTTGAAAATATGGCCTACATGATCAATCCAGTAAATGGCGAGCGCATGCAGCTATTTCCAAAGGGTGAAATTGATTCGTACTTTGAATCGATCAAAGTGCCTAAGTTAGGCGAAGTTCCATTTAATTCAAATGTGGGCTTAGCATCGGAAGCGGGC
>NCGL01000036.1 GCA_002256935.1 Bdellovibrio sp. 28-41-41 | reverse complement strand
ATCTCTTCGGCTGCGATTCTTTTTCCTTTTGGCATAAATGCTCCCTTTCGTTTGCCAGACTAACTCATTTTCTGGCTCGTGTTAAGGGGAGCAGGTCAGTTAGCTTGGTTTCAATAATTTCTATTTTCTTATTTAATAGTCCTACACCCGTAACTATCAAAGAAGAAGGAATTCAAATACCCGACTCTAGTCAAATTACCTCTAGCTATAATGCTCTTGATATAGAAACCTACTCCCCCGTAAAGGAGTCGATCAATCAAGACAAAAACAAAAAAATTGCAGTTACGACCAAGGCCAGAAATTTCCCCGGCTTGCAAAGAATTGAACGCAAACGGATTGGCTCTGTTCCGCCTGGTACAATAATTAGAGCGAGGCTAATTACTGGTGCATCAAATGGCTTAGTTCGAGCTGAAACTCTCGAAGCTATAAGAATCCTCGGGGAAACCTATCTTCCTTCAAATACCACATTGCTTGGAGTCGGTCAGTCTGGCGAAGAACGATTGACAGTGAAATTCACCAAAGCCGTTTTTAGGGATGGAAACGTACAGTCAATCGAGGCGCAGGCCGCTGACAAGGAAGATCAAACTGTCGGACTCACTGGTTCTAAAGTAGCAAAGTACGCAACAAAATACGCTTCGGCTGTCGGATTAAATTTTGTTGGCGGAATGGCTGAAGGCCTTCAAGACCGAGAAATCGTTGGACAACAAGTTTTTACAAAACCAAATGCGAAAAATGCTTTGCTCAATGGAGCAAGCAAAGCGGCACTTGAAATGGCAAACGAAACTATGACGGATTTAAAAAACTCAAATCCCGCGATTCATGTTCCTGCCGGACAAGAAATTTTGGTTATGTTCGAAGACAAAAACTAAACTTTCATAAAATAATATCTCAGTAAGTCACTGCATTAGTGAAAAGTGGTAAATATGCAAAATTCAAACGGATTCGATAAGGCAGCAATTATTATTGATACCCTTTTCAAATTTATTTCGATTCCTTCAAAGGAGATCTTCTACGGAATTAAATCTAGAACTATTCCATGGACTTTTTGTTCAGCTTGGGCAGGAATATTTTGTCTCATACTTTTTTTTAAAATTGATCACTACTTTTTTCAATATTTGCCCTTTAGAAAACTGTACCCCTATCATCCAATTCTCTACAAAATTTATTGTTTTTCACTCGTGACATGCTCGTTTTGGCTCTGGTCTTTAAATCAAGCTAGACTGAAAAAACAAAAACTTTCTACACTAACGGCCGCATTCAAAAGCGCAGGACTAGTTTCAAAAATCGGTCGTCTACCAAATTTAGTCTCAGACTACCCCATCGATGGAACAACTAGAAAAATGCGCCTAACAAACGCCGGATTTCCCGTTACAAGTTTTAAAGACCAGTCTCGTTTTGTGGAAAGCGAACTGGGAATTTTTATTGATGAAGTAAGAGAAGATCGCGAAACTCGAACTGTAGACTACATCTATTCGCATTTTCCAATTCCATCAGAAATTATCTACTCTCCCGATTTGGCGTCGAAGACATACGAATTTCCAGTTGGTCAAACACGTGCAAATACCATTACTGCCAATTTGAAATCCTGTCCACATCTCCTGGTTGCGGGACAAACAGGTGGAGGAAAATCGACTTTCTTAAGACAGGTCATAGTTCATTTAGCTATTCAAAATAAAAACACTCATTTTCTGCTTATTGATTTGAAAGGCGGCCTGGAATTCTCACTCTTTGAAAATCGAAAACAGTTTGAGGTTGTTCCTAGTGTCAAGGTGGCGATCGCGCACCTAAACAAGATCGAAACAAAAATAAATCAAAGACTTGAATTCTTAAAAGCTCAGGATTGCAAAGACGTCGACGCTTACTATTCAAAAGCTAACAAACCCAAAGATGCCATCGACCTTAACAGATTCGTGGTGGTGATCGACGAAGCAGCAGAAATGTTTTTGGCTGGACACCACGCAAAAGCAAATGAAGTTCAGCAAGCTCGTGGCGTTTTGAGTAAAATTGCACGTCAAGGCCGTGCACTGGGAATTCACCTTATCGTTGCAACCCAAAGACCCGACGTCAAATCCCTGGACCCTCAGGTGAAAGCAAATCTCGTTGGAGTAATATGTTTTCAGATGATGAACGACGCTTCCAGTATTGCTGTACTTGGAAATGGTAGAGCTACTGACCTTCCTAAAGTACCGGGTCGTGCGATTTGGAAAAACGGCGCGGATATGATTGAAGTACAAACTCCGTACCTGGCACCCGAGCTTTTAGATAGCCTAATTGGAAAACCTGACAACACATCGAAATCAAAAGAGGCAGCAGACGTCGATTCTAAACATTCAAATGAAGAAGTGACTGCCGATATCGAACCGCTACACGATAGCTCAAACCCAAAGGGATAAGCATGAAAGAAAATATTCTTATAACGGAAAGAGATTTTTTGATTCTGAAATATTTATGGAAATGGAAACTACTTTCGACCAAGGCAATTTCTATTAAATTTTTTCCGAATTCGAATGATGACACCGCTTACAAGCGAATGATGCTTTTAACGAAAGCTGGTTACCTGAAGCCCCGTTATGTAAATGACGAAAGTCCTCGGGGGCAAATTCGCCAACAAGTATGGGGATTGAATCGAAAAGGATTTCATCGTATTCTTCAATATCTAGGCGAACTAAAAATCAAAGGATACTTCTCTTCCAATTCCACTCATGATTATTTGGCAACATCGCTCCATCTCGGAGAATGGCTAATGAGACAGCCGCCAGATAGCCAAACCTGGAGCGAGCAAGAGTTAAATTCGATTCCAACAGAACTGTGGCCCAATTGGGTTCCCAAATCAGACCTTCACCGCCCCGATGGATTTACTGCATTCAACTATAAAAATCGTCGACACATAATTGCCTTTGAAGTCGAACTAAATGTCAAATCTTCAGCGAGGTACGAGGCGATTGCCGCCTACTACGATAGCTGTGATGAAATCAATCACGTTATCTGGCTAGTAAAATCAACTGGAAACTATAAGTCCATCAAAAAACATCTTATTAAGCATGGGCTTAGAAACACTGACAAACACAAATTCATCAGTCTTAAAGATTTTGAGAAGACAGGCTGGAATTCCAACTTCATAGAATCAGAAAATGCCGCATTGAAACTTCAAGATCTAATATTAACTCTACCTCCGACAATGCCACGACAAACCCCTCCCGGCCTTCTGACTCTTGAAATGTTAGACGCCCGAAAAAGACCTAAAATTACAAGAACTTGCAAATAATCAAAATTTCCCAATTGTCCTGCCCTATATAACTCATCCTTTCGTCTTCGTACTCAATCAAATCAATCCACATCAAATCTCTCGAAACCAGTTCCAGATTCATTTCACTCAAATCAAACAAGAAGATTTGGAGACACTAAACTAAAAAAGAAAGGAATTGGAATGTTAGAAAAAAAAGAAATTGCGGCTCTCCTGATACTACCTCTGATACTGAACGCATGTTCAACAGCTCCTAAATCAATGTTAACCGGAGCAATTGCCGGAGGAGTTGTCGGAGCTGGGGTTGGTCAGGCTCACTCTCAAAATTCCGGAGGAACCGCAGTCGGAGCAGTTGTAGGCATGGGGCTGGGCTCACTAATTGGATACCTCTCACACAAAGATAAAATGAAAAACCAAGAGCCTAAAGTTATTGGTGATAAACCAATTGAAGACTGGTCCCCCTCGATAACAAAACCAAAGATCCGATCTTACATGGTTCCGGACACAATTGATGGGAACAAGTATATTAAAGGCCATCGAGTGTTCGTTCTCGAAAGCCCTGGCGAATGGTCTAAGGACTAAAATTTCAAATCAATAGCCACCGAAATTAAATCAAGGACAACTTGTGAACTTTACCATTCTCAACGGCGATTCTCGCGAAGTGCTAAAATCCTTATCAACAAATTCCGTAGACTCTCTTTTAACGGACCCTCCTGCGGGCATCGGTCTTAGAGGCCTATCTTGGGACTCAAGTAAAGGTGGGAGAAAGCAATGGGTTTCATCGATGACTGAAATTTTCACTGAATGTTTCCGGGTCTTAAAACCCGGAGCACATGGCTTCATTTGGGCAATACCTCGGACATCGCATTGGACCGCCACTGCTTTAGAAGATTCCGGTTTCCACGTTCGAGATGTAGTGACCCACATTTTCGGGAGTGGCTTTCCAAAAAGTATTGCCTTAGATAAATCCATTCAGAGATCAAAATATTTAGACACCGAGAGTCTCTATAAAGCTACAGAATGGATTCGTACAAGAAGAGACCAACTAAAATTAACTAATCGCAAACTGGATGAAGTCGCTGGCGTTACAGGTGGGGCATGTCATTGGACCGCACTTCCTCCAAATGGAAATCCTCACGTCCCGACTCACGAAAGATGGACTAGACTTCGTCCGCTACTTGGCCCGGCGCCAGACTGGCTAGAAGAAATGATCAAACCCAGTTGGGTCGAACCAGAAAATTGGAACCTCGGAAAATTTAAAACCCAAAATAGTTCCCTCTCAGAAAAATGGAAAGGCTGGGGTACTTCACTGAAACCAGCGAGTGAGCATTGGATTCTGGTTCAAAAGCCAATATCAGAACACAACATATCTGCGAATGTTCTTAAGTATGGAGTTGGCGGTATTAACATTGACGAAGCTAGAACGCCGGTAAATGGCAAAATCCCATCTACCTCAAACTTGAATTTCAAAAACGGAGGGTTAATTTGGGAGACCTCTGAACGTAGCAAAACGTCCGTGTATCACCAACACCCAAAGGGTAGATTTCCTTCCAACCTTATCATCACGAAGTCAAACGAAGGAATTTGCCCAGCGAAGCTCATAGACGACCAGGGAGAACGCGAAGTCGAAGTATCCAAATATTTTAAACTTTTCTCTCCCGATATTCCTTTCTTCTATTCAAAAAAAGCTAATCAAACTGAGAAGGAGATATTCAACACGCATCCTACTGTAAAGCCAATTAGACTAATGTGTTACCTCGCTAAAATAATTACGCCACCAAACGGGACAATTTTAGATCCCTTTATGGGATCTGGAACAACTGGTATGGCCGCTATAAAAGACAACTTCAAATTTATCGGTATCGAAAAAGACGAATCGTACTTTCAAATCGCAAAGCAGAGACTAGAAGGAGGGACTAAATGAGTGACGCAAACGTAACCATTGAAAAAGAAAAAAATAGCAGATGCCACATTTCACTCTCTGAAATTTCACTAAGAAAAATTGAGGGATGGTTTGATCAAATTAACTCCAAGAAACGAATAAAAATTCCCAGAAAAGATTTCGTAAATTGGATCATAGAGGGAAAGCCGGATAATTTACCTAATAGCGAAATCAACGCTATCATCGAACATTTCTACGACGAAGAGAAATTTCTTAAACAACTCTTAGTAGATATTAGAAAGGCAAAGTCTACTGGAATTTCTGAGAATTTAGAAGTAATTGTGCGTCCCAAAAAGCCCGAAAACAGGAAAGAAAATAGCGATTCAATGCCATAAATCTGCATGTGCATTTGCACGTATGATTTTACCAAAAAAGCTCGACTTACTTTTAAGTGGAGCTATTTGTACAAGTAACTTGAAAGAGAGTTTAACATATGGAATCTAAGAATCGAACGGGAGTTAAGGGACTAACTGAAAGATGGAGATCACACCAGTTTCACGACTCTTTTCAAATCGGAAACTCAGCGATTAGACCAACAAAATGGATTTCTGCAAAAGATCATTTAACTGCGAGCCAAATCGACCAATACCTTAAGGCAAAAAGACTGCGAAAAGATGAAGCCTACGAGGACAAAGATTTCCTCACATTACGAAACCGAATTATATCCGAACTTTCCTCAAAATACGGTTTCGTTAAATACAAGATTCAAGAAAAGATTAGTTTAAAAAGCAAAAAATTCAATTTCGAAGAATCACTGGAGCAGTTTGTATCCTTCAAGTCTGACACTAGCGTACCTATAAAACATAAAATGATTCTTATGAATGTTTGGCTTCCCTTCTACGTAAACAAAGGTTGCCAACACCCGCGAGAATTTCGACTTTGGAAAAAACAAGCACAAATGCATTTAAAAACAGTTAAGAAGTTGAACTCTGAAGAAAAATATTCGGTAAATAGTCTTAGTACCCTGACCAACTCCCACAATGAATATATGACATTTTTGCTGGACAACGATGATATCACGGAAGCCGAGTATTTCAAAATTTTTGGCCGAATCACTAGTGAGATGAAAAAAAGAGGTCTCTCATCTGCATCTAGAAAGAAGGATACTTATACAGAGGAAGACTTACTGAATATCAAATTGAAAATAGACGAGCGCTATAGGAATGAAGATCCCATGAAAATTAGAGCCTACGCTATCTTCTTTGGAGTTTGCACAGGCCTTCGAAGAGGAAATCTGCTTGGAATTCGAACCAAAAATCTTTATCCAAATTCAGAGGTTCCGCACTTTGAGACAAGTGACAATATTGTACCTGGCTGGAGCCGAGGCATAGCAGGCAATGTAACTTTAGAAAACAGTACAAAAACCTTTGTTGGAACTATAAAACTTCCGTTTATTCAACCCTCCCGGGAAATTTTATGCGAAGTAACTAAGTACTTAATTGCTAACCTAGATCCTAACGATCGCATCCTCAATTGTAATCCACGGACGGTTGCATATTGGTGGAAGGATATTGCAGATAACTGTGGGTTCAAATATCTAACTCCCCACGATTGGAAGCACTCTTACGCTACAATCGGCGCCTTACACTTAAAGGATTGGTATGACCGAAATCCATATCTCTTGCAAATGTGCTGTTTACATCAAAAGTACGAAACCACTCTTCAATATATTAACCAAAAATCAGATCCATTCTTAGCAACGTTTAAAGAAATGTAAGAAATTAACTACAAATTAATAAAAAAAAAACCCAGACTAATAATCTGGGTTTTTTTTTTCCTTTTTTTATTTAACAAGTTTCAAAATTGCTGAACGACTTTTTCCAGTAAGGATTCGTTTTCCAACTAACTGTACCGACAGATTCTCGGATTTTAGGTATTGTGATTTGTCGTAAGGCCCCATAGTAATCATCCATCTAATGTCGCCCGGAACATCCTTAAAGTCTAAATGATCGTAATCGAAATTTTTCCGGTATCTTGGATCAGTTTTCCATCTATGATTATACTGCTTAGTAAGGTCGTAGACTTTTGATTTAGACATCTGGTACTCCGTAAGGGAGAAACTGAAGAAAGAATTGGTGCGAATAACTGGACTTGAACCAGTGACCTCGTCCATGTCAAGGACGCGCGCTACCAACTACGCTATATCCGCACTTTAAATTTTAACTTCAAAAACTCAATTTAATGAGTTGCTACCAGGCTACCAAAATAAGCGGATTGGTTTTCTCGCCTACTCAATATTCCGGCATCTTTCCGAGCACTTATAACTTTTTTCTTTGGTAGTGCATTTCCATGTCAAGGAAGCGCGCTACCAACTACGCTATATCCGCCCGTTAATGATTAGCTACTATTGTTAATGGGTCTTTAGCCGATTGTAAACTGCAAATCTCGTTAATAGCTCTTTGCACTAAATCGAGCTCTCTTTGAAACTCTATGATCCAATCGTTAAACAAGGATTCTAGGCTTAAACCCGAAGCGGATTCATAACTTTGAACCTTATCCAAAGTCGCCGCTGAAACTCCGCAGCTGCGAATCGCGCTGAAAATCGAAACATCATTGCATACATTAATAGCTAATCCGTGGCGAACAACGCCGCGATCTAGGCGGATTCCTAGAAAGGCGATTTTTCCCGCTGCCGTGTACAATCCTGGTGCTTCGCCCGAAATGCTTTCAATTCCATATTTTTTAAGCACGGCTGAGGTCGCCTTGGTCACTATGCAAACAAAGTCACGCACACCTATGGCGTATGTTTTTAGATCCATCATGGGGTAAATGACTAATTGCCCTGGAACGTGCATCGTGGCTTGGCCGCCACGATCGGTTTGTACGACAGGAATTTTGCTATCGATGTCTGGCTGAGCAATGTCGTGATCGCGGTTACCACGCACACCTAGCGTGATGACAGGATGGAATTCTAATCCCATCACGTGAATATCTTTCGTTCCCCGAACAGCATCCGCCTGGCCTAGCTGCTGGGCTGATATATCCTGGTAATCAGATAGTCCTTTAAATTCAGATTTAAAATTTAAATCAGTATAGCTCAACTCGGTCGTTCTCCCTAAATCCACCACCTGAATGGGTGACGGCGATGGCTCCATCTTGGCCAAAGAAACTGACGACTTCCAATGTCCCTTTTAATCGGCCGGGGCTTTTTCCGATAAAGCCGCCCGTTTCTGTATCAAATATCTCTTCACCATCTTCTGTGACACGCAGTAAATCGCCTACATTTAAGCCGGACACTTTGCCTACGTTTAAAAATATGCGCTCACCTTGCATGGACGCAATTCGGCCTTCCCATACCAGCGTTTCTAGCGATTTTGTGATTTGTGGAACGAATTCAAATAATGTGTCTTTCACTAATGTCGGGACAGTCGGGTTTCCGCCGCCAGTGCCGTCGCCTTTTAATAATTCTTCCGGTGCCGTTCCGTTATCTTTATATGTAACGACCTTCATATGATTCATTAATTCGCGGCCACCTTGATTGATCACGCGCACCACTAGCGAGCATTCATATTCCGTTGTGACCGATTTCATAATGCCCTTTGCCGGCACCGTACGTTTTACTTTTAGTTCTTTGATCTCAGCCTCTAGAGCACTGTGAACTGTGTATTCCTTAAGCGATTTAGCGATATCTTTTAAATCATAACTGCCTTGCGGCGTTTTCTTTACGTTCTCGATTCCTAGGTCTTTGCTATCAAAGGCGACTAATTCTTGCGAGCGATTTAATTCATTGATTAGTGATTTTTTAATCGCTCGGCTCATGTCCGCCGATAACACCGATTTAGAATCGTTAATTGGCAAGATCATCAATCGTTTTTTCATCTGTCCCTGATCAATCCGTGGATTGACCGGAATGTCTTTGACCATTTTCGCAGGCTGACTTGTGCGTTTTTCAATATTTTGGCACGCGCTCGCTACCAACAAAGATCCAATCAGAAACAAGATTTTACTATTGCTTAAGTTCAAACGAAATCTCCTCAGGTGCGGTGTTTGTTAGTTCCACTTTCAAATAGCTTAGGCTCTTTACGTCCATCGCAAGCAACTTGTCCTGGATATCTTTAATGTTACCAACAAAATCCACTTCGTAAACTATACTATTGGCCGAAATCGACTTCTCTTTAACATTTTTTATGTTTCCACTTTGCGCTTTGACTCTTTCTTTCAGCAATTCGATCTTTTGCGGCTGCGATGCCATCGTAAATTTAATCCGAATTTTCTGCGAATTAACTAGACCTCTTTGCAATGCATCCGTCATCAACGATACGATCTCGCCGCCGATAGATTCGGCTTCGTCTGACATTTTTTTGCTGATCTCAGCATCTAGTTTTGTTGAATCTTTTGTTAGAGGCATATCGTAAATACGTTTGATATCCGCTAGCATTTTTCCGTTCTCGGCCTGAACCAAATTCAAGTGAACTTCCATACGCATTTGATCCATTTGACGTTCTGAACGTTTAATTAAAACAAGTCCTGACAATACATACGGAGTCTGCAGCAATCGTGCTAGCTTCAATGTGTCTTCTGCATTCAAATGGGATTTATTGAATGACGTCGGCAGCGCCGTAGTCAAACCAACTTGGTTTGCCGGAGTCAGATAAAAACCACCACGCAAGAATATTTCCCCTAGTTTTTCTTCCATCACAGACAGTGATTTACTGATATCGTCATCTTTATTCCACCATGATGAGTTCTTTTGCAAAATCGCATTCTCATAACGTACCAGTGGCAATATCGATTGATTTTTGTCGATCTCTTCCAATTGGCCGATCGATTTCAAAACATTTCTAAATTCAGCTAAATTAATTTTAAACATCAACGTTTGTTTCAAAACTTTATCCGTTTGTTTAGAGTCCGTGATATTTGAAAACGGAATAAATCGCGCCGATTTGTTCGCCAGCTGCACACTTAATGATTTTTTGGCTTTGGCAAAGCGAACCTCGCCCATAGTTTCGGTGGCTAGCTCTTCAACAATTTGATCAATCGCTTTATCTTGGATCTCTTTCTTAGCTTCAGACATTGATTCCTTGTCGCTCTCAAACGTGTATGAGCGTTCCAGCAAAGTGACTTGCGCAAACAAAAAACATGGAACCAATACGCTTACAATTATTTTTAAAAACATAAATCCCTCTAATTATTTTTAATTTCCAGAAAGTCCGTTCTTCCGAAACGAGTGTGTATCTTCTCAAACAAATCATTATTGACACTGACTCCAGAGATATCTGGATGATCAATTTCAATCACGCGATCATAATCTTGCAATTTCATTTTTAGCGTCAGCGGAGTGTTTCCCTTATTTTCCATCAAAAGATCACTCAGTATTTTAAGTTCATCCTCGCTAAAAGATTCTAAATTAAACACAACCCGTTTTGATTTTTTAATAATGTCTTCTAATGGCACCATGTTATCGACGATAATTTTAATAGCGCCTTCAGAGTCTTCTAAATTGCCACCGACTAGCAATGGTTTATCCGATTTCAAATCCCCTTCGTGCTTTGCAAACACATCCGGGAAAATCACCAGTTCACACGTACCATGCAGATCTTCTAATTTACCGAACGCCATACGCGTTCCTTTTTTGGTAATCATCTCTTTAAATTCAGCGATAATTCCCGATAAAATCACACGGCGCTTTGGCTCGCGTCGTTTATCACGATCGGACAATGCCGGCAGTCCTGCATCGTCGGCGGCTTGTTTTTTCTTACGTAAATCTTCGGCGATAGTGCCCAAGTTTCCGTTCGTCCAAACTTCCGCTAATTTTTCAAACCCATTTAATGGATGATCACTGAGGTAGAAACCTAAAACTTCTTTTTCATACGATAGCGTCGTTGTGCGACCCCATTTTTCTAGATCTGGCAGAACCGTCGATTTATCCGCGGTCTCGTCCAAATCAAAAAATGAAGACTGGCCCAATTCGCGATTTTTTTGAGTGATCAATGCGGCATCTAAGAATGACGAATACCCTGACAACAACTGCGCACGGTGGAATCCGAATCCATCCATTGCACCGGCTTTGATCAAGTTCTCGATCACTTTTTTATTTACTTTACGAAGGTCCACACTTTCAAAGAAATCATCAAGGCCCGCAAACTTTTTACCTTCTTTTTTATCGCGTGCTTCAAGAATGGCTTCCACTGCGGACGAGCCTACTCCTTTAATTGCACCTAAACCGAAGAATACGCCTTCTGATGTTACGTTAAACAAGTATTCTGAAACGTTAATATGCGGAGGCAACACTTTAATATTATGTTTTTGACAGTCTTTAACGTACTTAACGACTTTGTCAGTATCACCGATCTCGGTAGATAATAACGCCGCAAAAAATTCACCTGGGTAATGATGCTTCACCCACGCTGTTTGCGCTGTGATAACCGAATACGCCGCTGCATGGGATTTATTAAATCCGTAATCGGCGAACTTATACATTAACTCAAATAGCTCTTCTGATTTTTTAACATCGTGGCCTTTTTCT
This sequence comes from Bdellovibrio sp. 28-41-41, assembly GCA_002256935.1. Classification (GTDB taxonomy): domain Bacteria; phylum Bdellovibrionota; class Bdellovibrionia; order Bdellovibrionales; family Bdellovibrionaceae; genus UBA2316. The sequence continues at coordinate 20,039 of NCGL01000036.1, read as the reverse complement.
TTAGCCCCTTTTAAGAAACGGATACGATGCTGATCCATTTCTTCTTTGATCTTTTTACCCATCGCCCGACGAAGCATATCGGCTTCACCCAGTGAATATCCGGCAATGATCGAAGCAATACCCATAACTTGTTCTTGGTAGACCATGATACCGTAGGTTTCTTCCAAGACTTTCTTCGTATCATCCAGCAAGTATTCAATCGGAGATTCTTTATGTTTACGTTTTGTGTATTCAGGGATGTTCGCCATCGGACCCGGTCGGTATAACGAGGTAATCGCCGTGATATCCGCAAAGCTGGATGGTTTAATCTTACGAGTCGCATCCGTGATACCCTCACCCTCGAACTGAAAGATACCGGCTGTATCACCGCGTGAAAGTAGTTCGTAGATTTTAGGGTCATTGATGTTAATTAAATTACTTTTAATATCTATTTGATGATTCTTTTTAATCATCTGCAAAGCATAGTGAATATGAGTCAGCGTTTTTAGCCCCAAGAAGTCGAACTTGATCAGTCCAATTTTCTCGGCATGTTTCATATCGTACTGAACCACGTTCTCGCCATCGGCGCCCTTATACAAAGGTGCATGAGTCACGAGCTGTCCATCGGCGATGATAACACCGGCCGCATGGATCCCCGCGTGTCTAACTAGGCCCTCAACCCGTTGAGCTAAATCCAACAATGTCGCCACTGTTGGATTCATGTCTGCCATTTCTTGAATCCGCGGCTCCATTTCCAGAGCTTCTTTTAAATTGATACCTAATTTATCGGGAATTAGCTTAGTCACTAAATCCACTTCGGCGAATGTTAATCCTAGAACACGGCCGACGTCTTTGATCGCAGCCCGCGCCTGTAATTTTCCGTAAGTGATAATTTGTGATACTGACTGCACACCATATTTTTGCGTTACGTATTGAATCACTTCACCGCGACGATCTTGGCAGAAATCGATATCGAAATCGGGCATGCTGATACGTTCTGGATTTAAGAATCGCTCAAATAGAAGGAAGTTTGGAATGGGATCTAGATCGGTAATTCGTAAAGAGTACGCTACGATCGAGCCCGCACCGGAACCCCGGCCAGGACCAACTGGAATATCATTATTTTTCGCCCAGTTAATGAAATCTTGGACGATTAAAAAATAACCGTTGAAACCCATCTTATCGATAACGGCTAATTCGAAATTTAGGCGATCAATGTAAACGGGCTCTTGCGAGGCCGGAACTTCTTCACCGCGTAGCTTAGCTTCCTCGAATCGTAGTTTTAATCCTTCAAGGGATCTAACCGCGATCTCTTCCTTCAGAGTTCTGCCGCCCTCAGTAGGAAACGTAGGTAAATGGTAAATCGCTTTACCGTTCGCATCTTTTAAATTGAATTTAATATTAATACTGTCGGCAATCGTTTGCGTGTTTGTGACGGCTTCTGGAATATCCGCAAACAAATCATGCATCACATGCGGCGCTTTGAAATAAAATTCATTGCTGCCCAGTCTATATCGCGATTCATCCGACAACGTTCTATTCGTTCCGATACAAATCAAAACTTCCTGAGCCACTTGGTCTTCTTGATTCAAATAATGAACGTCGTTACCGGCTACAAGAGGAATATCTAACTTACGACTTAAACCAATCAAGAAATTATCAACATCAGAACCACGACCGTGAATGGTACGGCTCAGTTCGATGTAAAAATCAGCGCCAAAGATGTCTTTTAAACGAGTCGCTTTAGCTTCCGCCGCGTCCGCGCCTTCTTTTAAAAACGTATCAACCAGTTCGCCACGGTTACCACCGCTCAATGCTATCAGATTGCTTGAGTATTTTCTTAGAACTTCATAATCAATACGAGGTTTCCAGTAGAAACCCTCTTGATATCCGATCGAGCTTAATTGACATAGGCTGCGATAGCCTTCGATATTTTTTGCTAGCAATACAATACGGCGTGGTCCCATGAACGCATCACGGTCTGCTTTTTTCTCTAAACGGTTTTCACAGATGTACGCATCTAGACCCAAGATAGGATTTACACCGGCATCTTTACACGCGAAATAAAACTCAATGGCACCAAACATAGACCCGTTGTCAGTCAATGCGACGGCCGACATTCCGAGTTCTGCGGCTTTCTTAGCGATCTGTTTTACGCGCGGGCTGGCTTCAAGCAACGAGTACTCGGAATGCACGTGTAAATGTACAAACGGAACTTTCTCAGACATTTACTATTCCCATTCTATCGTTGCGGGTGGTTTGCTGGTGATATCATACACCACACGCGAAACGCCTTTAACTTTGTTCGTGATACGACTTGAAATTTCTTTCAAATCTTTGGCTTCGAATTCAAACCAATCGGCCGTCATTCCATCTGTCGCTGTCACTGCACGAATAGCCAGTACCGAATCATAGGTACGACCATCACCCATTACGCCCACCGTTTGCACCGGAGTCAGCACACAGAAGGCTTGCCAGATCTTTGGATATAATTTTTTTTCTTTTAAATAATCAACATAGATCGCGTCCGCGTCTTTTAAGATTGCGAGTTTCTCTTTCGTCACTTCACCGATCACGCGGATGCACAAACCCGGCCCCGGGAAAGGATGACGACCAATTAATTCTTCTGACAATCCGAGTGCGTTGCCTAACTGGCGAACTTCATCTTTGAACAACATACGAAATGGTTCCAGCAATTTGAAATTCAATTTTTCAGGCAAACCGCCCACGTTATGATGCGATTTAATCGTAACCGATGATCCTGTTGTCGATACACTTTCAATAACATCAGGATATAAAGTCCCTTGCGCTAAGAAATGAATCGCGACTTGGTCTTGATCTAAAATTCGTTTAACGGCCTTATCGAAAACTTCGATAAAAATGCGGCCAACTGTTTTACGTTTTTTCTCGGGATCAGAAATACCTTTTAATCCATCAAGAAATTCTTCCGACGCATCCACTGGATGCAGATTTAATCCTAGGCTCTCGTAGGACTTAATCACGGTTTCAAATTCATTCTTACGAAGCAGTCCGTTGTTTACGAATACGCAATAGACGCGCTCTTTACCAAACACACGCGTAAGCATCACTGCGAGCACGCTGGAATCCACGCCGCCGGACAAGGCGCACAAGATACTTTGATTCGATCCGACTTCAGCGCGTACGCGGTCTTGAATAGACTTCAAGAAATCGTCCACTTGCCAGTTCTTTTGGGCTTTTGTTTTTTCGATAAAGTAATGAAGTATTTCATCCCCGCGTTGCGTATGAACCACTTCCGGATGGAACTGAACTGCAAACACGGATCCTTTTTCCATCGCGGCGGGATGATCATCTGTTTCCGCCGTGACTTGATAGCCTTCAGGAACACTGACGACAACGTCTCCGTGACTCATCCACACCGGTTGTTCTTTAGCGCCATCTTTAAACGGCGATTTATTCCACTTTACTGTTTTGTAACCATACTCACGATGTTTAGCTGATTCAACTTTTCCGCCAAGATCATGACAGATCAACTGCATGCCATAACAAATTCCTAAAATCGGAGCCACATCCACAAGTTCTGCGACACTGCGATACGGAGCTCCGTCTTGATACACAGAATGAGGACCACCGCTTAAGATAATGCCCGCATATTGGTTCTTTTTAATTTCTTCAATTGGATAGGCGAAATGTTTTATCTCGCTATAGTAACCCATTTCGCGCAAACGGCGCGCGATCAACTGAGTCACTTGCGATCCAAAATCTAAAATTAAAAACCCATTCGTTTGCATTTCTATTCCAATCTATAGTTAGGAGCTTCTTTAGTAATACTGACATCATGAACATGCGATTCACGCAGGCCTTGGGCTGTAATTTGTACGAACTTTGCGCGCTTCTGAAGTTCTTCGATATTTTTGGCACCGATGTACCCCATACCTGATTTCAAGCCACCCACAAGTTGGTGAATAACCGCAGAGGCATTACCTTTGTAGGGCACTTTGCCTTCGATACCTTCTGGTACGAGCTTATCAAATTCAGAAACATCCGCCTGGCCATATCGATCTTTAGATCCTTTTTGCATCGCTGCCAAAGATCCCATACCCCGATACATTTTGTAGGTACGGCCTTGATATAAAATCGTTTCGCCCGGTGATTCTTCAGCACCCGCTAGCAAGTTTCCGATCATCACCGTGTTCGCACCCAGCGCGAGCGCTTTAGAAATGTCGCCCGAAAATTTAATACCGCCATCGGCGATAATTGTTTTACCTAATTTTTTGGCAATAGCGGCACATTCCATCACCGCAGAAATTTGCGGCATACCGACGCCCGCTACGATACGAGTCGTACAGATACTACCGGGACCCACGCCGACTTTAACAACATCAACGCCCGCTTTAATCAAAGCTTCGGTGGCATCACCTGTGACTACGTTACCAGCAACGATCGTTACATCTTTGTGAGCCGCGCGAACTGATTTCACCATCTCTAGAACATTTTTAGAATGGCCGTGAGCTGTATCGATGCACAGAACATCCAAATGCACAGAGATCAAACCTTCAGCACGCTCACGCGCTTCCGGCCCAACACCAATAGCAGCCCCCACATACAGGCGACCATGCGAATCTTTGGTCGCTCCTGGAAACGCTTGCGCTTTTTCGATATCTTTAATTGTAATTAAACCTTTTAATTCACCTTTTTGATTTACCACTGGTAATTTTTCAATTCGGTGTTGTTGCAAAATCTTTTTCGCTTGCTCAAGCGTCGTGCCTTCCTGAGTCGTCACTAGATTTTCTTTTGTCATGATATTTTCAATCGGCTGATCGACGTTAGTTTCAAAACGCAAATCGCGATTCGTTAAAATACCCACTAACATTTTATCCGTTGTTATCGGAACACCACTGATTGAGTATTTTGACATTAAGGCCAGCGCCGTGCTGACTTTTTCTTTTGGACCCAATGTGATCGGATCTTGGATCATGCCGCTTTCGTATTTTTTTACTTTTTCAACTTCAAGGACTTGTTTATCGATGTCCATGTTTTTATGGATGATACCCAAACCACCTAATTGCGCCATGATACGGGCGATTTTGTTTTCCGTCACCGTGTCCATCGCCGCAGAAATGATCGGCGTGTTTAAAAACTTATCTCTAGCGAAATAAGACCTTGGCGTAATCTCGGTCGGAACTATTTCCGAATACTGAGGCAGCAGCAAGATATCATCAAACGTTAAAGCATAAGGAATATTAGTATTATCCATGCGCAAACCCCTTCTTAAGTTAGTACCACGTTGTGTACAAACGATAATTATCAGCTGATTGTTTTAAAAAATTTAATTCTTCTGTTTTTAATTTACGAACGGCTTTGGCAGGACGACCTAACACTAACCAGCCTTCCTCTTCGCAGCGAAAACCTTCGGTCACTAATGAACCGGCACCCACGATGCAATTCTTAGCGATGAAACTTCCGTCCATCAAAATGCTACCCATACCGATCAAGCAACGATCCGACACCGTTGTGCCGTGAAGGACAACTTGATGACCGATAGTCACTTCACTACCCAGTGTTGTTCCATATTTTCCGTATGTTCCATGAATGATGGAACCGTCTTGAATATTTGTGGATGTTCCTATTCTGATCGGCATCACATCACCGCGAATGACGGTTTGATACCAAACGGAACTGTTCTCGCCAATTTCGACATCGCCAATAATATTGGCGCTTTCGGCAACAAAAACACTCGTGTGAATTTTCGGTGTAAAGCCTCGGGCTGTGCGTATGAGTGACATGCCCTAGTCTATTGAAGATAGGTGGTGTTTTTCAATAACATTTTTTGATTTTCGATCAGATTTTTTTCTAAACCGTCGGACTGAACCCGCACCACTTTACTTTTGTTAATAAAGCTTAAAGTCGCATATATAGGCACTCTAAGGGCGATGCACAAGCTCATGGCTTGGTCGGCATATAGCTTAATAGAGCTCGCGCTCTTGCTGCCGGTAAAATACAGGCGAACGAGCTGGCGATTGCCCTTTGTTTGCACAAAAACACATTGGCGAAGCTCTACCCCCAGCGTTGACAGCATAACAGCCATCGCACGGTGAGGCTGCGCCAGCTGCATATCAGGCGCTAAATTCAGCTGAGCTAGAATTAGACTAGCTTCCACAGGGTTTACCATCACAGGCAGAGTTAAATTTTGAGTCTTGTCCTTCAGGAAAAAGTAGGTGTTCTTTAAATCAGGCGCCACAGAAACACCATACGGGCGCAAATTGATCAGATCGTCCTGATGAAATGATTCTTCATCTGTGGTTTCATCCATTTGAATCCCAGAACCAAACATCTTTGCCATATCCGGCATTTTTGTTAGTTCAGGGAACTCGATTTTTAAACGTTTCTTTGCGCGTTTTTTAGTTGATTGATCCAACCATTTCTCCTCTAAAAACTGCCGGGTACGCTTTAGTGATTTTTACGTTGACCGTACGGCCAATCATACCCTGTTCAGTTTCCGATGCTTCAAAGTACACCAGCTTGTTCTGACGGCTGCGACCCGAGTATTTAATCATACCCGCAGGTGGTTTTTCATCATCGTCATGCTTCTTTTCTACTAAAATATCTAATACGCGATCTTCATAGGCACGAGCTAATTCAAACGCCATCTTATTATGTGAATCAAAAAGGCGTTGCAAACGTTCCGATTTAACATTTTCTGGAACTTGGTCTTCAAACTTAGCAGCTTTGGTATTTGGACGAGGCGAATACATAAACGCAAATATGGTTTCATAGCCGACTTCTTGAACCAAAGATAACGTATCTTCGAACTCAGCATCGGTTTCACCTGGGAACCCGCAAATGATGTCCGTCGATAGAACCACATTCGGGATCGTGCGCTTAATCATAGCGATTTTCTCGAGGTACTCTTCACGAGTGTATCCGCGATTCATTAAATTTAAAATACGTGAATTACCGCTCTGGAAAGGTAAATGGATGTACTCGCACACTTTATCAGGATGCTGAGCAATTACGTCCATTAATTCTTGATCGAAATCCTTCGGGTGCGACGTCGTAAAACGAATGCGCTCAATCGGTGTATCGACAGCAATGGATTTCATCAGTTGCGCTAAGTTCGCTCCGCATTCGCTTTCATACGAATTTACATTTTGACCAAGCAACGTGATTTCCTTAACACCGCGTTTTGCCAGTGTTTGGATGTCGGTCATGATGTGGCTCTTAGGTCGACTTTTCTCACGCCCTCGAGTGAATGGAACTACACAGAACGTACAGAAATTATCGCAGCCTTTCGTGATGTTAACAAACGTCGAAACACCGGGATTACGCACTAATGTTTCTACGTGATACGGTTCACGATGAGCAAAACCCGCTTTGATGATTTTACTTTTTTCTTCCTTACGTTTTGATTCTTGCTCGATTAGGTTTTGCAAGATTTCTGGTAACGTGTCGATCGTGTCTGTACCAAAAACGAAATCAATCAGAGGTTGATTCTTGATCAGTTTTTCTTTTTCTTGCGAACCGACACAGCCGCCGATCCCGATTTTCAGTTTAGGATTTAGATCTTTTAATTTTTTGTATTTGCCGACTTCCGAGTAAACTTTATGAACCGGTTTTTCGCGGATCGAGCACGAATTGATGATGATAACGGATGCCTCTTGCGGGGTATCCACAGGCGTGAAATTTGCCATTTCTAAAAGGCTGTACATGCGGTCAGAATCGTTTACGTTCATCTGACAACCGTAGGTTGAAATATAAACGCCGCGACCGTTTCCAATATCTTGATTTGTATAAGAAAATGTCTGATTTTCGATTGTAGTTTCCACGCTATACCGCCTACGATTGGGAAAAAAAGTCATATGGGGAAAAACCCATTGTGTCAAACGGAAGTTTCATATATAGAACAACCTCCTCAAAGACCATTCTAGGAGTGATTATGCAGCCACGTCGAAGTGATTCAAAAAAATGGACCAGTCTTCCTAAAGAATACCTAGAAAATGTACACACCACGCTAACGACTCTGTACAAAAAAGAGCTTAACGACGTTGAGGTCATCGTAGAGGGCCGTATTTACGATCGCGAAGTCCTTGTCCGTATCGGTTTCCTGCCTCAGGGCCGCTTAAAACAGTATAATTTCGAGTTGGCATTTGACGTTCCCGAAGCCAAAGATCAAGTCCTTTCAAAATTAAACACGAGCTTGGATTTCTTAGATTCCACGTTCTCTGAGTTTTTCGCTAAAGAGGGCTTTGAAAACACCGAATATGAAGAAACTCTGCCTATTTTGTGGAAACCCGTTTCATTCAGCAAAGACCTGCTTCACTTTCAATACTCGACTGTGAACTCGAAACTTGAATCGATGGCTGATGAATGGTTGTCTAAACAAGATGAAGCTTTGGTGAATGAAAATCGCACTGAAGATGGTGGAATGGATGCGTACAATTTTGCCGAGCAATATGACGCTGAAACTCTAGAGAAAATCATTGAGTTAAAAAAAGCTGGAACCACGCTCACTGATGACGACACAACACTCGACGGTGATCAACAACACCTTCATTAAAACCATGGCAAGACGCCCGGCTCCTTCATTCGCTTGAAAGGCCGGCATTGCGGCGATTTATGAACACACGTTTAATTTTCCGCCACCATCATTGGCTCTGGGTTCATCCTCTACTAAGTAATCAAATTCGTCTTTTCTAATTTTTCTTTGGCATCGTAGTGTTGATCCACGATTTGTGGGTCTGCACTTTAATTAGCATCCCGTGTGACTTACATGAATCTGATTTGCCTTCATCCACTGAATACCCGTGAGTAATTCCAACCAGATATAATTTTCCTTTGATTTGAACAAACGTGGGACCACCGGAATCTCCGCTGCAGACTCCGGAACCTTTAGACTGATCGATGTAGAAAAATGTTCCCCAGTCTTCTAGAATTTTTAAACCCACCGATTTGTTCAATCTGTAGTCCGCGTAGGGAGACACCGGCACAGACAAATCTTGAGTGCGTCCATAGCCCGCCGGAAAAACTAAATCTCCGACTTTAAGTTCAACGTCATTCGGCAAAATAGAAATCGGCTCATAGCCTGCAGGAACTTCTGATTCTAGCGTCACGATAGCCAAATCAAAATGGCGAGATAAATCTTTCTCATTATAATAAGGATGCGAACTGATTAAAGTCCCGTAAGCTTTTGGTGCTTTTTTTAAATTTACTGATGTGCGGGCGAAATAGACTTCCATCACATTCATTTTGGATTTGCTGTTATTCTCAAAACAATGGGCCGCCGTCAGGATTGATTTTTTACCGATGATTACACCGGTGCATAGACTAAATCCTGCTGGCTTTGGATCGGTGTCTTTTTCAATTTGGTATGAGTGAATCATCACCGTATATTTGGTGATAGGATCGGATTCCGTGACTTCCAGGCCGCCGATAATGCCATTGTTGTTATCACTTTTTAAGCCAGTCGCTAAGTCTTGAGAAATATTTTTTTGATTACAGCTGACGCTGAAAAATAAGAAAATTCCTAAAAATAAAAAACCCGTTTTCATACCCACCCCGATACAGAGTAAATACTTAAGCAAACGAAATGCCGTCACTTCAATGGTTTAGCGCAAATTTGATTATTCTGAGTCTCTTCGTACGCACGCAAAACTGTCCATTTATTTTACATCAAGAATATTTTTCACATCGTTAGAGTGAACGCTGTAACTACGCGCGAGAAAACATTTCCTTACCTTTCCAAAAAAATTCGCCTTTACAAATTGCTCCTGATCAAACTTTAGATACTCACGTTCCTGAAGGTATAATCACAGAGAACGGCATACGCACTAACATTGACGTGTCCTTGTTATACTTGGATCGTTGGTTAAGTGGCACGGGAGCCACGGCGCTTTACAACGTGATGGAAGAAGCCGCGACGGCAGAAATTTCTCGCAGTGACCTTTGGCAATGGCCAAAACTCAACGTGGTGATGGCGGATGGACGCATGCTTACAACGGATCTTTACACTACATTTAAAGAACAAGAATTAGGTAAAATCCGTGAACAGTTCACGACACTTCATCTTGATAAGGCCTCTGAGATTTTGGATCAATTAGCAGTAGAAAAAAATGCGGTCACTTAGCCGGTAAAGTTCTAGTTCCAACTTCAACATTCGTACGCACTCTACAATCAGCTAACTTGATGACATCTGATCGATCCTGCGGATAAACCATTCTTGCCTGGCAAACGCACTCCAGAAGGTTACACGGCCGTGAAACATCAACAAGAAGCAGGAACAGGATACTTCGACCAAGTGTTGAACGTTATCATTGAAGGCACAGGTTCAACTTCAGCATTGAAAGGCTCAACAGAACACGATCAATTACACGATACCCTTCATACACACTAGTTTTTAAATTAGTTATGCTATTCGAAAAGGCTTCCCATAAAACGGAAGCCTATTTTTTGCAAAAATCACAACCGCCCATCATTCAAAACAATAGGTCACGAGGTGACCTATTGAAACCCAACGCGTTAAAAATGGGACCTTTTAATTATCGTCGCTGACAATAGATTTTCGCGTGCCTAGATTGTACTGTCCTTTGCGCCTTCTACTGACGCCGCTCCCGGAATCGTATTCGAAATACAGAACCTTGTGTCCGGTTCGATTGCTTACTTGGAAGTTGCGTGCGACGCCTCCGCCGAAGGCTTTGCAGAGCAATACTAAGCGATCTTTGTCGATCATTGCTGTGTAACCGGATTTGAAATCAGAGAATGAGAATACGCGGTACTCGCCGGTGTCTTTTAGTTCTGTGAGATAAAGGTTTTCTGTTTTTTGAGCTCGCTTGGCTATGTTCTCGCCAAGTTCGCCGTCTTTGATGGCTTTTTCGATCGTCTTTAAGTCGGCTTTTGAATCGATTTCGTTGCCCATCGCTACTCCTATAAATAGAAACACGGTCACACAAAGAAGCTTCATCGCACCCTCTCCGTCCTAGACGTTAGAGTATCCTACCTTGGCCAAGAAAGTCGATTTCCGTTTAAACCACCCTTACTAACGTAGAGGAAAACGTTTCCAATATTCAGTCCTACCCTAAGCTGCCGATGCCATTGAGTATCTATAAAAAATTTAGCAAGGACTATTTATGAAGAAAATCGTCATAATAGCGTGTTTCTTTTCTATCCTAATCTCGTGTGTATCCAGTCAGAAAAATACTGATCGCGATCCATCGTCTGAGTATCCGGTTAAAAAAGAGTATCTGGATGTCTATCAAAGACGATTACTTCCGAAAATTGATGAATCTTTAAAATGGCGACAAAAGAGTCTAACGTTCGATGGCATTATTAAAGATCACGTTAAAAAAGACACTCCGATGTCACCGCAAGACACGGACGACTTTTTTGCGACAGCTCGCGAATACCTAGCCATAAGAAAAGGGTTATTTGGAATCGTTAGCCAATTTCAATATCTAGTTCTTCCAAAAGCTCAAACAAAAGTTACATTAAGTGAAATATCAGTAGACAAAACGACCGGTGACTTAACTTACATTCTAAATCCTAAAGATATTAAAGGTCGCGATGTTTTATTCGGCTTAAGAATGTCTCTAGCTGCAGCGCTAATACTTTATGATAATTTCCTAGTTGGTATCAATCCTCACTACGGCAACCCAGCGGCTCGAAAAAAATTGAAATTTGATGCAAAGCCGATTTACAAAAACGCATTCGACGAAATTACGAAAAGCTTTGTTGATCCTGATCAAAGAAAAATACTAGCCCGCGCGATGAATCTATTCACAGCCGACAACAATTTAAAAAATCAGTACAAAATTGAAGTTTCAAAAGAAGAAGAAAGTTTAAATTCACTTATCCTAAACAGCGCCTTTTACAACTTTATGTTAAAAGATGGCGACCTAGCTGATCCATGGAGCGATCGCTGGGAAAGACGCAAACGTGACCTTTTCGATACGGCCGGCTACGCTGGTCGTGCTAGCACATTTGCTATCAGCTTTCTTTTCGGGAATGCGGCTGGTGCTGTTAAAATCGAAAATCGTGAAGGTTATTTAAAGGGACTTTCTGGACAAGAAAAAAGCCACATCAAATCAAAATTGCAACCGTTTGATATTCTTTTAGAAAAAACGCCATTTCGTGCCACAGACAAATTTATCCCTGGTTACTACGGCCACGTCGCTGTGTACATGGGTACAAAAGAGCAACTGGTTGCCCACGGACTATGGAACTCTTTCCCGTCCGCAATGCAGAAGCAAATTGAAAAAGGCGAAACGATCCTAGAAGCCCTTCGTTATGATGCCCGACAAGGTCTAAGTAAAAAAGCACTTGAAGGCGTTCAGCTAAACTCACTCGAACACTTTCTTGATATCGATGAGTTACTAGTACTTCGCAGCGTTCAGCCGTTAACAGAAGATCAAAAGAAACTGTACGCTAAAAATGCTGTTGACCAATTTGGCAAACCGTACGATTTCAATTTTGACGTAAACACTAAAGAGAAAATCGTTTGCTCAGAACTAGCTTACATTATCTTCACCGATCTTAGCTGGCCTACAGCGAAAAGTGCCGGTCGTCACACGATCAGCCCCGATCACGTAATGGCGCAAGCATTTCCAAACAAACCGCTTCACCCTATTTTGATGTACGATAAAAATCGCGAGCTAAAAGAACATTCAGATAAATTAGATTTAGCGAAAGAGCTTTATCGTAACATCCAACGTAAATACTCAAGCATCGTTTACAAAGAAGAAAGCATCTTTAGAAGATCCACTGATCCTCAAGAAATTATGCACTTAACCAGTGGTATCGCGGCGTTACAAAAACGCATAGAGATGATTCGCTCGGCAAAAAATACGATCGATCTAGAGTACTTTATTTATAAAGCAGAGTCAGATCCAGCCGCACGTATCGTGACTCAAGAGTTAATCACGAAAGCAAAACAACAATCTGAAGCCGACCCGTCAAAGAAAGTCGCTATCCGTGTCCTTATCGATGCGTCAGCAACTGTTCTAAAATTGAAAGACGACTACGCTACAGTATTAAAAGAAAATGGCATTTCTGTTCGTTACTACAACAATGAAGAAAGCCCGATCACGAACTTCATGAAAGTAAATCAACGTAATCATAGAAAGTCCCTAGTCATCGACGGAAAAGAAGCGATCACGGGTGGCCGTAACATCGGCTCTGAGTACTTTGATTTATCACCAGAATATAATTTCTTAGATACGGACATATACATCAAAGGTTCGATGGCACAAGTTCTACAAGAAAGTTTCGAAGCTTATTGGTACAGTCCCTTGAGTGCGGATCCATACTATGTGGTTCCAAAGGGCAAAAAAGGCAAAGAAGATCCTGCTTACCAAAAGAAAATGCTGAAAGCTCATAGCTTAATTGTTCCCGACACTCGCGACTACGCATTTAAAAAGACAATCGAGACTTGGGGTGCCAAATTATTAGCAACACAGTACAAAGGGGTATGTTCTGATTCAACGTTTGCATCTGACTTCCCAAGCGACACAAAAGATTCACGTCGTACATTCAATACAATTAAAGATATCGTTTCTAAAGCGAGAGTTTCTTTAGATATCGAATCTCCGTATTTTGTAATCACAGAAAAAGGTCAGAATATCTTTGGTGCGTTGCTGGCGATCCCAGGCTTTAAATTGTCTGTTCAAACAAACAGTCTACAATCAACAGATGCTAGTTACACAGTCGCAGCTCTTCAGCCAATGGTTAGCCAGTTAACATCAGCGGGTATCAGTATGTACTTATACCGCGGCGACGCTCCTAACTATATCGAGTATCCACCTTATCAAAACAGGGAACCCGCAACTTGGGGAACGCATTCAAAACGCGCCGTTGTTGATGGTCACACGACAATGATTGGTACGTATAACGTAGATCCTCGCTCCACTAACCTGAACAACGAAATGGTCTTTGTTTGCCATAACAATCCAGGTCTTGCTCAAAGTGCATTGGCAGATATGACCGCACGTCGTAAGCAATCAGTACAATTAGGTAAAGACGGCTTACCAATCGACAACACAAACAAATTCCAAGGCGCTTCTGCCAGCAAGAAAGTTCAATACTACTTGCTAAAAGGTCTAGTTAAAATTCCTGCATTCAAACAATTTCTATGATGATATGAAGTCGACAGCCTAGTGAATCTTGCCGACTTTAGCTCGACATTCAAAAACTTTAGCCGGTGGGGCGTTTAAAAACACCCATCGCGAAGTGACCTCGAAACGCTCTTCTAATTGCTGACGAAACAGCTTCCCAGAACGCGTAATCAAAGCATTACAAACCATATAGGTTTTAAAGTAACCGCCCTTTTCCAGGTGTTTTGAAATTTCATTTAAAATATTTTTTCTCATATAGTCATCGAACAACGACCAAGGCAACGTCGATACGATCAGATCAAACTTTCTATTTTTCGTATAATCCGAGATAGATTCTGCGGACGCACAGACAAACTGAAAATCTTTGTATTCACCCGTTACGTAATTAAACAGATCCGTATTGATCTCAAAGCCCAAGTACTTGTCTTTGCTTTTCATTACTTTATGGGCCCGTTTTGTAACGGCCCCAGCGCCAACGCCCAACTCTAAAACCGAGCAATGATTGTCGGTTTTTAGTGGCGACAGTAATCGGTTCACTGTCGCAGGTGCTGTTTGAAATAAGGTAGAAATCTGAAGAGGTTCCTTAATTGCCGCTTTTAAAAACTGTAACGATGCGGACATAGGTTATTCAAACTCTTCTTCGATACTTGTACCTTCGTTAACGCCACGAACTTCATCGATAAAGTTTTGCGAATCTTCTTCAAAGTCTCCATCCTGATTTGATTCATCAATCTCTAGTTCTTGGATAGCGGCTTGGAAGTCTTTTTGGCTGCGCATATCACGACGGATCATCTCTAAGAATTTATCCGGGTAACGAGCTGTTAGTTCTTCGATGTAACGGCCCAGTTTACCATCTTGAAGGATTTTTTTACGCACTTGGATGTTTTTCCAGAATAACAAGTAATGGAACCGGCAATAGCCATCTACAGTTGAAACCTGATCACAATCACGTGAACGGCAAAGCTTGTTACCATCGGCATCTGTTAATTCGATGTCTTCGTATTTTTTCTCTTTGGTTTCTGTTTCAAGTAATAGGTCATCGTCAGTTTCGTTATCAAGCTCTTCAACGGCTTTTAACTCGTCTTCATACTCTTCAATCTCGTTACCGCCCGTATCATCAATAAATACGTCATCTAGTTCATTTTCTTCTTTAGGTTTTTTAGCTTTGCGTCCTGCGGCTGACGCTGCTTTAGAGTCCGCTTTTTTATCTTTCTTAGCATCACTTTTAGCATCGGCTTTAGATTCAGCAACGGAAACTGGGGCTGTCTTGCCCTTAGCTACGACAGGGGCTACTTCTGGTTTTCCACCCGTTTGCTGTTTACGAAGAAGCTGAGATGTCTCACTCTCTTTCTTCTTTAACTCTTTTTTCTTTAGATATTCTTGCTTGCTGGATTGCTCAATGCGGACTTCTTTTTTAGCGAATTTAGCGCCGGACTGATTAGGATTGCCTGGCTTCTTCGCTTCAAATTTTTTACCGTTAAAACCGGCACTAGGTGCAAACTTTTGAGGCTTGCTGTCTTTTGCGCCCTTCGGCACAGGCTTCTGCGTCTTGTCAAATTTTCCAGCCGGTTTGAAGTCTTTCTTTTTGAGATCGAGCTTCTTTTTAGGGCCTTTATTGATAACTGTGGGCTTGGCCGCCATTTTTGGGACCGGTTTAGCCTTGTTACTAGTTGCGTTAGCTTTATGCGTCGGTTTTTTCTTGTCTATTTTTGCCATGATTAAGCCTTCATTTACAATCGAACTTAAGTCAACCCCAAGTTATCGTACAATAATCGCCGCGTTAACAGTTTTAACTTCTAAACGAGCCGCTGATTTTTCACCCGAGGTTCGTCCCTTATAAAATGTCTCGGCTTTTACTTTTTGAGGCTTCATAGGCGACGGTAAATAAATGTCGCCCTCTTTAGAATTTAGACTTAACCAAACTCCACCTACGCCGCTACTGGCGTAGTTTAATTTTCCGTTCTTCATCTTAACATTAAAATCAGATTCTTTCGTTGCCTTCAAATCAACATTCACTTCGTCAGTAACAATATCATGACGTCCTTGAGATTGAGCAATCGACACAGATCCTTTAGATAACTCAATTTGCGAACTGCCCGTCACTTCTTTTAGAGTCACTACGCCTTGGTAGTTAAAAATCGCACTATGTCCCGTGTTCCTTTCCAAATTCACAGTGCCCGAGTAGTCATTCACTTTCACATCAGAAACCGAATTCTTCACCGCCAGCTTCACTTGCGAGCCATTTACAAATAGCGGTGCCGAATGAGTATCTATACTGATATCACCCGAGTTTAAAAACACACGCAGCTCCCCTTGCGTTTTAAATCCCTTTACACTGCCTTTAAACACTACAACTTTTACGGTGTTGCGAAGATTATCTAATGTCACATCTAGATCATTACCACTCACAAATATCGGCATCGATGGAACTTTCAGAACCAAACGTTCTTTTGGACCTTCTTTAACTCCCTCAGCCGCCACACGAAACAACTTAGAATCATAGTCTTTTTCTTCAACGATAAGGACTCCGTTGTCTTTGCGGAAGTTCCAATTTCCTTTGTCCCTCATTCCAACGAACAGGATTTTCGCAGCACCGGATTCTTGAATTTTCACATCATGGTGATTCAGTTTTATTTGTATAGAATTGTACTCTGAACCGATAGGTAGTTCCAAGTTTTGAGCGCTTATTCTAGAACCCAGAAGTAATAATAGTATGGTTTTTATGATCATTGACTCTTATTTCAAGATTAATCATAGTCCTTGTCAAACAGTAAAGGAGAGTTCATGGATTCCGTTGTTATCGTAAATTCTAAAAGAACGTCAGTAGGTTCTTTTCAAGGCAGCTTATCCTCATTGCCAGCACCAAAATTAGGCGCTCAAGTAATCAAAAACTTATTAGAAACGACTTCGATCAAAAAAGAAGAAGTGGATGAAGTCATCATGGGCGAAGTGTTAACAGCGGGCGTAGGACAAGCTCCAGCACGCCAAGCAGCCATCTACGCCGGATTAACTCCAGCTACAGTTTGTATGACAATTAACAAAGTATGCGGTTCAGGCTTAAAAGCAGTAATGCTAGCCGCTGATTCTATCCGCCTTGGGCACTCAACGATTGCAATTGCCGGCGGACAAGAAAGCATGTCTCTAGCACCTCATTTATTAGAAAATTCACGTAACGGTTTTCGCATGGGACCGGCCAACATGACAGACTCAATGATCAAAGATGGTCTTTGGGATCCCTACGGAAACGTTCATATGGGTAACCTAGGTGACCTATGCGCTGCTGAGTTTCACTTCACTCGCGAAATGCAAGATCAGTTTGCAATTGAATCTTACAAAAACGCACAAGCCGCTGTTGAAAAAGGCGTATTTAAAAATGAAATCGTTCCTGTTTCTATCGAAACTAAAAAAGGAACCACGATCGTTGAAAAAGACGACGAGCCGTTCAACACTCAATTCGAAAAAATCCCAACTTTAAAACCGGTCTTTAACAAAGACGGATCAATCACCGCTGCCAATGCATCAAAACTCAACGACGGCGCGGCCGCACATGTATTGATGTCTGAAACGACAGCGAAACAAAAAGGAATCAAGCCTTTAGCTCGTATTGTAGCACAAGCGACATTTGCTCAAGATCCAAAGTATTTCACGACAGCACCGGTGGGCGCGATTAAAAAAGCGTTAAACCAAGCTAACTTAAAAACGGCAGATATCAATTTATGGGAAATCAACGAAGCATTCAGCGTTGTGACTCTAGCTGCGATGACGCAACTTGAAATTCCTCGTGATCGTGTAAACGTTCACGGTGGTGCGGTTTCTATCGGTCACCCGATCGGCGCCAGCGGCGCGCGTATTTTGACTACGCTAGTTCACGGCTTACACACCCGTAACCAACGTTATGGTTTGGCTACTCTATGTATTGGTGGCGGCGAAGCTGTCGCTGTTATTATCGAAAAAGTATAATTTAGATCCCTCACTACCCTTATGGGCAAAAAAAAAGACTAGGCTTAAATTCTAGTCTTTTTTTATCGTGTTCAGATTTTTAGTTTCTATTGGAAAGAAACGATATCTAGGTCAGACAATGTGATTTTGACCTTCTTTGACTTTTCCAAAACAGATTTACGAGCATCATTTGATTTTAAAACTTTCATATCCGACGCAATCGCCATTTTCATTTGGCTCGATGTCGGAACGATATTTTTATAAAATTCAACGGCTTCGTTTTGATTGTTTTTCAAAACGGCAATGCGGGCAAGCAACAACAAATGAATCGCTTTATCATTTTCACCTTTAAATACGGCTTTCGAATACTCAAGTACTGCTTGCGCTTCTGTTAAGTACTGCTCTGATTTGCCTTCGGTCGCTGCGAATAGTTTTAACAACGTCGCTGCATATACTGAATTTAAACCGGCATCCATTGAATAGGCCTCAACTGCTTTTTTCAAATTTTTAGCAATCACTGTGATATCACCCTTTTGATTGCTCTCAGTCATCGCCGCACGCACATGGTGATCGACATCTAATAGGGCTGCATCGTAAACAACCGATGGCTGGTGTACCGCAGCTTCATAGGTCGCAAAGTCAGTTTTAAAATCTAAAGGCAGCTTAACGTAAACACCAGAAGATGGTTTCGTATTAATTCTAGAAGCTAGACCGTAATATAAAGTATGGTCTTTCGCTGACACAACGACAGACATAATGTTGCTGAATTTCGAAAGTGAAATAAAGCTATTAGATCCCGTCACCGGCTGAGTACGCTGACCCAATAGATTCATCGCGCTATCCGCATCTATGACTTTGTTCGCATCTAAAGCGTCATGCAAAGCGGCTTTTCTCATGATAGAGCTTTGGATGTAGTTGTAGTTAGCAAAAAACTCATCTGATTTTATTTCTTTTGAAACCGCGTGATTCGACTCACCTAAGCCAGAACCTTGTAGTTCGTGAAAGAATTCACCTTTAGGTGACACTTCAGCTAAGAATCCCGAGTTATCAGATTCAGACGCCACGATGATTTTCCAAGGTGTTGTGAATTTTTTAGATTGAATGATTTGACGAGCTTCCGTCAAGTTGTGAGCTCGACGAGCGACCTCATCAACCACATTTAAAATTAAATCGCCAACAGGGTTTAGTTGATTCGCTGTGAGCTGATGCAATGAAATCATCAAACCACTTTGATTGTACGCTGTGTGCGTGCCTGGTAAACCCAAAGCCGTCATTTGAACATACGGAATATCTTTGGGATCTGTTGAATGCAAATATACGACGGCAGGATATCGGTCGAAATAACCAACGCCACCGAATTCTAAATTTCTACCAAATAGTAATCCAGGATTTTGAGTTGATTTCGGAGCCACAAATGTCGAGCAACCAAACTCTGGGACTTGAATTGCCGTTTCGTTTTTACCGTACTGCACCGATGCTAACATTTCGCCAAAGTCAGGATAGTAAAGGGCCTTGAACACTTGCTTTGCTGGTACGTTCATGCCTTGAGCGAATGCACTGTAGGCTTTTTGGTCCTCTTTGCTCATTTTCATTTTCAATAAAACATCCAGTGATCCCGAGACAACGCCAACGCCTAGTTTGCTGTTGAATTTCTCGTCCAAAGCTTTGTCCATAACAGAGGAAAAGAATTGAATTGGTGAATTAGCTTGGATGTTTTTTGCTGCAAAGAAGCCATGTGCGCGCATCATCTCTTCACGTGAACCGTGTAGATCTAAAACATATAGACCGTTGTAATAATGTAGTGTGGAATTTTCATAAAAATCGATCTTCTTAGCGTGCGCTGATGAAATACCAATAAACAGCACTAAGCCTAATAACAATATATTCTTCATTGAACCCCCATAAACCCCGAACGTTAGGACAACATTAAAAGGCCATCAAGACTCTTTATGACGCCGTATGGGCGCATAAAGTAACTTTGGACAGCCTGTCATAAATTGGCAGGTTTCCACATGGATCCCAGGACCCCACATCGTTGTA
>NCGL01000035.1 GCA_002256935.1 Bdellovibrio sp. 28-41-41 | reverse complement strand
AAGAGCCACGTCTTTTAAAGTCACATCTGTGGCTTTACCGGCTACAACGTCTTTCTTTGGCGGCATCAAACGTATATCTTGGCGAATATTTTCATCTTTAACCACTGACAGATACATGATGCTTTGATCGGGCTTACCGACCACAACAAAGGGCTGACCAAATGAATTTGACAATGCGAGCAATTCATCACGAGTGCTAAAAACTAACTCATCCGCTTTACCACCCTCTTTGTGACAACCCATGCATTTCTTTTCTAACACTTCTGTTTTAAGTAGTGCGAAATCGACTAAGTCTGGCAAAGCCGCCGCTGGTGGTGGTTCTACAACTACCGCTGGTTGAGGAGTCGACACTACGACGGGCGCCGTTGTTTCTGCAGGTGCCGGAGTTGGCGCGGGCATTAAATCGACAGCTGGTTTCGGTTGCACCGCCGTCTCAGTTTTTTTTACCACAACACCCGCAATCCATGCAGCAATCACATATTGCTCAGATGGCGTAACCGCAGCATGAGGCGAATCTTTTGGCGGCATCACTTTGGCTTTACCACGAATCGACTCATCACTAACTATAGATTTATAAAAGATACTTTCAGCAGGCCGACCGGGAACAACCAAGTCACCCAGGTCCGATGACCCATCGACGACCTGTGTTTCCGATTCAAAAGGAATATCTTTTGCATCCGATTTACTATCAGCTTTGTGACAGCTTAAACATTTCTTATCAATAATGTTCGTTTTAATTGAGGCAAACGACGCTTCCAGATTTACATCAGACGCTTGGTTTTGCTTAACGCCGGACCGAGGTGAACCACCTTGTGGTTCACTATATTGGCTGCAATTAACTAAAAATAAGCTACTGGCGAATAAAACGAATTTTCTCATAGCCTACTGGTTTTACCAGTTTTTGACTAATAAGCCCCTGTCAAAATAATGGACGGCATTTTTTGCAACACGGAAGGAATTCAGGCTATTTATTAAGAATGGACACAACGGCTTCTTCAAGCTCCGCACGGCTCCATGGTTTGTTGATAAACGAGCGGACGCTATAGGTACGTAGTTGATTAGCCACCATACTATCTGCGTGCCCAGTAAGAACGATTACTGGAGTATTAAGTCCAAGCAATTTGATTTTGCGTAACAACTCAAAGCCATTCATTTTTGGCATGGCAATATCTGAAATAACTAAATCAATTTTTTGTTTGATTAAAATATCGATGGCTTCCAAACCGTTTGCCGCGAAGAAAAACGTTCGATCGTCATCTTCTAATTGCAAACCAATCAGCTCTCGAATTTCATCTTCATCATCAACTATTAAAACCGATTTAGGCATACCTATACATCGACATACTTAGTTGGAAACTTGAACGCTAACTTGAATATTATTGTTACGAGATACTGCTTTGGGCTCAAACGACCACCCGTTTTGGCACTCGAAACGGGTTTTATCCTGCGGACACTCTTATTCCCCTTGATTGCGTGAGCGCATACAGAAGATACGTATAGGTACGCCGTAAAGTTTAAAATGCTCTTTCATTTGATTAACCAAGAAACGACGATACGATGGAGTCACCGCATCTGGGTAATTCGCAAACGCAATAAACGCTGGCGGCTTTTGGTATGTTTGAGTCAAGTAATAGAACTTCACATTCACAGTTCCTGCACGCGGCGCTGGTGCTCTACGAATAGCATTAAAGAACCAATCGTTGAGTTCGCTGGTCGTTGTACGGAAATGCATTTTTTCAACTGTAGCTTGGATTTCATTCATCAACTCGCCAAGACCTTTGCCTTCAGACGCTGACGTGAACACGATATTAACATCTGTGAAAAAGTGAAAATGACGTTCAATTTGTTCGCGAAACTTTTCTCTATAATGAGGATTTTCCTTCTTAGCTAAATCCGATTTATTGGCAACGACGATCACACCGCGATGGTCTTCTAAAATTAATTCTAGAATTTTAGCATCTTGTTCAGTTGGGCCTTCCACGCAATCAATCATCAACAAAACCATCTGAGACTTACGAATGGCTTCTCGAGTTTTAAAGTTGGCAATGATTTCAATATCTTCATCGACCTTTGATCGACGTCGTAAACCGGCTGTATCAATCAGAGTAAAGATTTTCTTATCGTATTCAAACTGTGAATCCACAGCGTCCACCGTAGTCCCAGCGACCGGGCTTACCATCATACGAGAAATACCTAAGATAGAGTTACACAATGAACTCTTACCAACATTCGGTTTACCCACGATAGAAAACGTAATCCCGCGTTCTTTTTCGATTAACTTTTCTGGAATTAGATTAGTGATCCATTCCAGTGTTTCCGCGATACCTTTACGCTGTTCAAATGCAGCGGTAATCGGTTCGTCGATAAACTCATAGAAGTCAGCTTTAGCTGTTTCTTCATCTTGAACCTTATCTACTTTGTTAATTAATAACATAAACGGTTTACCCGTTTTTTTGATGATCGTAACGATATCGCGGTCTTCTGGAATTAATCCCGCACGTCCATCAGCCACCATAATGATCAAGTCTACCGATTCCAAGAAGGCAACGACTTGCTCTTTAATCATCTTAGAAAACAAGTCAGCCGCTTCTGTAACCCCGCCCGTATCGATCAAATCAAAGGTTTTACCCCAGATTTCTACAGGCTCGATCATAATATCGCGAGTAACACCTGGCTGATCTTTTACAACCGATTTACGCGTACCCGTGATAATATTAAACAGCGTTGACTTACCTACGTTTGGACGACCGACAATGGCGACCTTAGGGACATCATTTGTTCTTATTTCGATTTTTTTCATGTGAGTATCCCAATTCTTTCATTATTCGATCGTTTTTAAACCAGTTTTCGCGACAAGAAACTTTAATATCCAGAAATATTTTTTCGCCCAACATTTTTTCAATGTCTTTACGAGCTTCCATGCCGATTTTCTTTAAATTCTCGGCGCCTTTACCAATTACAATTCCTTTATGACCTTCGCGGGCTACGATAATCTCTAATGATAAATGTGGAATCTTTTTTGTATCTTCGTCATATTTGATTGTTCGAACTGCTAAATTATAAGGAATTTCTTGATGACAGAACTCAAAACATTTCTCACGTACGATTTCGCAGGCTAAATCACGCACGCTTTCTTGAGTGTAAATATCTTCCTCATACATTGGTTTATCTGACACCGGCAACAATCCACGAATTTTTTCAAGCAACAAAGGCTTTTCTTGTTCGTACTCGTCTTGCATCAAACTGACCGCAACGATTTCGATATTGTATGGTTCTAGTAACTTACGAATGGTTACGACCCGATGAGATTTATCAGCCAAATCCGTTTTTGTAATGATGGCCATCCACGGCTTTTTGCTTTTTACAACTAAGGCAATGACGTCCTCGATCGATTCTTTTTTTAATGAATCAACGCTCAACACAGCAACAATGGCATCGCTTTCTTTGATAACCTCTGCGGCTTCTTTTTCCAAGAACGCATTCAAGCCTTCTTTAGCGTATACGATTCCTGGAGAGTCTACGAAAACGATCTGACCGTCTTCGTGGCTATGGATACCGTGTACGCGACGTCTGGTCGTTTGTGGTTTCGCCGAAACAATCGAAACTTTCTCATCAATTAAATAATTCATCAGCGTCGACTTACCTGCATTTGGCTCGCCAATTAAACCTACAAATCCTGCTCTATACCCGTTTTTCATTTATCACCTTCAGTGCCTCTTCAGCGGCACGTTGTTCTGCTTCTTTTTTTGATTTACCTTTTGCTTTACTAATCACAGTGTCATCAAAAACTAGTTCTACGATGAACACGCGATCATGCGGCGGCCCGACTTCTTCAACTAACTGATAGCGAGGCACGCGCTTGTGTTGCTTCTGATAAATTTCTTGAATCCGCGTTTTAAAATCTTTTTCAAATGGAATTTCTGAATTCAGTGACTCAATTCGTGATTGAAACAACTCACGACAGGCTTTTTTAGCCACTTCGTAGCCAGACTCCAAAAACATGGCTCCCACGATGGCTTCAAACACCGAAGCCAAAATCCTTGGATTACGAGCTCCATCTGATTTGATCTCGCCTTTGCCCATAATTAAAAACTGGTCTAACTTTAATTCTAGCGCAACGCTCGACAAAACCGTTTCATTCACTAACGACGCCCGTTTTTTTGACATCGTACCTTCATCTTCATCAAAAAATAGTTCTAACAACCATTCTGAGAAAACTAAATCCACAACGGCATCACCTAGGAATTCCAGTTTTTCGTTATTAAAGCTTTTCTCTACTGACACAAAACTTTTGTGTGTCAGTGATTTCTGCAAGTTCTTGTGATCTTTAAATGTATAGCCAATGCTACGCTCCAGCTGCGCCCATGATGAATCAACCATCGATCTCTCCAATCAAGTGACAATCGTTTTGATTTATCTGTACTTCAGTACCAACGATCCGCACGTCCACTTCTTGCCCGGTCCAACCCGCCGCCATGACAGGATCTACACCTGGAAGTTTTATGTTCCAGTAATCCCGACTCAGTGTTTGTCCTTTTTTCAGAACCAATGTTTTCTTCACTAAGCCTTTTTGATTTTCCGCTTGCTGTCGCAAACGCTGATTGCTTAGGTCGCGCATTTCTTCCGCGCGCTGCTTACGAACGCTATGAGGAACAGATGTTTCCATCACGGCCGCTTTGGTACCTTTACGTTCAGAATACGGGAACACATGAATACGTGTCCACGGCGTTGACTCAAGCGATGTCATTGTTTCTTTAAAATCACTTTCTGATTCCGTAGGGAACCCAGTGATCACATCCATACCGACATAAGCGTTCGGGACTTTCACTGCAATTTTATGTAAAGCCGACTCCACATCATTTCGAGTGTACTTGCGCTTCATTTCTTTCAAAACTTCAGACTGTGCACTTTGAATACTCATATGAAAGTGAGAACACACTCGGGAATCTTGAAATACATCTAGCAAACGATCAGTCACTTCGATCGGCTCCAGACTGCCCAAACGAATGCGCTGAATTTTTGTTTTATTAAGGATAGTTTCCAGTAAGCCGTCCAGACCTAGATTTACGTCCGTATCATAATAGTCACCTATATGAACACCCGCCAAAACCACCTCTTGAACATTTTGCGCCTCTAATTCGCCGATTCGCTCAAGTAGTGTTTTCACTTTCAACGACCGCGACGTCCCACGTGCGTAGGGAATGATGCAAAACGAACAGAAACTATTACATCCATCTTGAATTTTTAAAAATGAACGCGTGTGTGAATCTTCCTCACCACCGCCAACACCCAGATCTTCTTTTTTAAAAATATTGCTCTTAAATGTTTTATTGAGATCGCGCTTACGGAAAAAATTATCTAAAATAAATGGCAGTTCATGCTTGTGCGAATTGGCAACAACTAGATCCACCGAAGGTAAATCCATAAATGATTCTGTATCGACCTGGGCCGCGCAACCGGTCACTACTATCGTAGAAAACGGCTCTTTAGCTTTGAGTTTACGAATCAAGCGAACGGCTTGTTGAGTGGCTTCTTTAGTCACCGCGCAGGTATTCAAAATATGTACCGCAGGTTTAGCAGCGCCCTCAACCGGAACTAACGCCGATTTTAAAACACCCACGTGATTTTTTAAATTTTTCTGTATCAAGCCGGTGTCGTAGGTATTTACCTTACAACCGAAGGTGTGATACTGGAGGTTTAAATTACTATCCATCCCCCACCTATCAATTTTTTATCTTTGTAAATCACGGCCGCTTGGCCAGGAGTAATCGCACGTTGTTTTTCCAAGAATGAAACTTTAAATCCATTGCCATCTTTTTTAATTTTCGCCGGTGCACCTTTGTGCTGGTAGCGGATCTTAACGTTGTAGATTTGGTCTTCATTAAGGTCATCCATCAGTTTCATATCACGCAAAGATAAATCATGACCAAACAGGTACGACTCATCACCTAACCAAACGGTTTTCGTGTCTGCGTCCACTTTGATTACGAACATTTTCTCGTGGTGATCTAAACCAAAGCCCTTGCTTTGTCCGTAGGTATAGTGATGGATACCATTGTGTTCGCCCATCACTTCGCCATTGGGATAACGACGGAACACGCCGCGCAGCTCATCCAACGCTTTTCTACCCACTTGCGATTCAATAAAATTACCGTAGCCCTGGTTGCCCACAAAACAAATACCTTGAGAGTCTTTCTTTTTAGCTACAACTAAGCCTTTTTCTTCCGCGATTTTTCGAACATCAGGTTTTTGCAAATGACCGATCGGGAACAACAACTTAGGAATGATTTCTGAATTGGTTGTGAACAAGAAATACGTTTGATCTTTCCAATCATCAACAGAAGTTGCGATAAAACTTTTACCGTTTTCAGTTTGGATTTGAGCATAGTGACCGGTTGCTAAGTAGTCGCAATCCAGCTCTCGCATTTTGTGAATCAAATGATCAAATTTTAAATACGTATTGCAGTTTACGCAAGGAAGCGGCGTTTGCCCCTTCATGTAATCGGCAACGAATGGATCAATAACGCTTTCTTTAAATTTAGTTTCGCAATTGATCACGTAAAATGGAATTTTAATTTTATCAGCTACTGAACGCGCATCATCCACGTCCAAACTAGAACAGCATGTACCGTTGCCTTCATCGATATCGCACTGAGAATAATCCCAGACTTGCATGGTAGCACCGATAACCTCGTAACCTTGATCCACCAGCAGCGCCGCTGCTACAGAGCTATCCACCCCGCCGCTCATCGCAACTAGTACTCTTTTTTTTGCCCGCACGTTGCCTGACATTTTAGGCTTTGACATTGTCTAGTTCCTTTTTCATTTGTCGTAATCGCGATACTGTTTTTTCCAGTCGCTCAACAAATTTTTCTAAATCGTCTGCTTTTGAATTCCAACCTAACGACACACGCAAACTCGTTTGCGCCTCATTACGAGCGAAACCCATCGCTAGCAACGCCGGACTTGG
Source organism: Bdellovibrio sp. 28-41-41 (assembly GCA_002256935.1). GTDB lineage: Bacteria > Bdellovibrionota > Bdellovibrionia > Bdellovibrionales > Bdellovibrionaceae > UBA2316. The sequence continues at coordinate 24,882 of NCGL01000035.1, read as the reverse complement.
TTCTGGATTTCCAGAACTACAAGCCGCCCCCGTTGATACAAAAAAACCATCTAGATCCAAGTTGATCAACAGTGTTTCCGCATCAATACCCGCGATCATCATGTGACTTGTGTTCGTCAACCGTGGTGATGCGTGAGCCGTGATATGCAACTCAGGAATTTCTGCGACTAAACGCGCTTCCATCAAATCACGCATTTGACCAAGCTCTACCAGTTTGCTTGATAAATCCATCGCAGACATTTTGGCTGCCATATGGCCCATCGCTGCGATGCCGACTGTGTTTTCAGTTCCACCACGACGGAAACGTTCTTGCGCTCCCCCGTCGATTAAATTTTCAAGGGGTGCCGTTTTCTTAATGTACATAAAGCCGCAGCCTTTTAGCGAATAGAACTTATGCCCTGAAAACGTCGCATAGTCGACGCCTAGTTTTTTTAGATCGATGGCATGCTTACCAAACATTTGCACACAGTCGCTGTGAATTAATGCACCAGCGGCTTTGGCCATGCCCACAAGCTCGGCGACGGGAAATAAAGTTCCGGTTTCGTTGTTGGCTGACATGACAGAAATAAGAGCAGTCTTTGGACCCAAATGCGTTTTCACAAAGTTCAGATCTAGGACTCCGTCCTTGCTGACCGGTATCCAGTGTATGACGGCGCCTTTATTTTCGATTGCGTTCATCGCTTTGATTACACTTGGGTGCTCGACAGACGAGCATATAAACTCAGGACGCTCTTTACCACGACGATCCCAGATCGATTTGATGACGGTGTTGTTACCCTCGCTAGCTCCCGAGTTAAAAACGATCTCTAGAGGCGATACATTTAGCAATTCAGCGATTTTTATTCGGGCTTCGCGAATGAGGGTGCGCGGACCACGCGCGGCCTGATGGATAGAACTTGGGTTCCCAAATTGAGACATCCACACAGGGACCAGTTCAAACAGTGAAGGGTCGACCGGGGTTGTCGCATTGTGATCTAAATAGACCCCGTCAAAAGTACTAGCTGTAACTATTTTCATTGGGGTCTCGATACCATAAATCGCCCCTAATGAGAAGGGATCATTCTGTATTACTTTTTTACAGGACTTTATAGGGAAACTTATCGATACATCTGCTTATTTCATAAAGATTTTTCAATACACTCCGATCACTCCTTAGATGGCAATGAATTTAAAATGGTCTCAGCAGTTCCAAAATTATCTCGCTGACTTTGAGAACAAGTACAAAGCGGCTCAATCTCCATTGAGCCCGCTCGGGTATGCTCTTAGCCAAAAGATTATTCCTATGGATCAATACATGAAATGGGCGCAAACCGCCTATCATCTGCCTGTTATCAATGACGATTACTTCAACACTCACTTGCCGTCTGCAGAAGACTGGAAATCATGGAAAACTGAGTTTCAGTGGAGCGAAGAAATCGTACCTATCGGTTTGTGGGATGGCCACTTGCTAGTGGCTTGTTTAGAAATTCCAGAACGCTTTCCAGCTTCATTTTATCCGATTTTTCTTTTAGCCGATTTCAAACACACTCAGCGTACGCACCAGTTTTACATCAATTCTGACAAGGGCAGCGAATCCGCAACTAAAAAAATGAAAGAAATGATGAACACGCAGTCGCCAGCTGTGGCGCCGCCGACTATGCCTATTCATACTCCCGTCATCGCAAAAATCGAAACTCTAGAACTAAGCGACTCGTCATCCGAAGAAAGCAACAACGACGCTGAAGCTTTAGAATTAAATCTGAATGAAAAGCAACCTGAGGGTTTAAACTTCTCGATAGAATCATTATTTACTAATACGCCTCAATTAGCGACACCACAACCGTCGGGAGCACCGCGCGCACAACTAAGCGCCCCGACTGAAATATCATTCGACAACTTAGATATTCTATCAAACCCAGGCAAAGAAGAAATTTCTTTAAAATTTACGAACGTTGAAGTAACTTCTGGTTCCGGCAAAAAAGTTATCAAAGACGGCAACACTGGCATTACCAATTCAGGAATGACGAATGTAACGAGCATTGGAAACTTAACAACAATCAGCGACTCAAATCTGCCGGCATCGATCCAAAATGAAATCAATAAAGGGCTTCCCTATTTCATCGCGATCAAAAAAGACAACTCTACAAATTTTGAAACTGTGACTCAAGATTATTTCGCTAAATTATCGAATTTATTTAGCAAATTCATTCTTGTGGCCGTGGATCCAAGTGAACTTCACGCGGTTCCCGTTTCATGGTCTGATACAATTAGTCCACGCTCAAAAGATTTAGAAAAACTAGATTTAAATGAACCTAGTATTTTCAAAACTGTAGCTAGCACTCTAAAAAGTTACCATGGATATATCGTGCTAAACGAAAGCAACGAGAAGTTTTTTGAATTCTGGAACCAAGGACAAGTTCCTGGCAACATCACGATGGTTCCACTCATTGTTCGCAATAAACTTGTTGGCATGTGGATGGGCTTAGGCGAATCAAATACCTACAACTGGAACTCATTAAAGCAAATGGAAGCGCGCGGCAAAGAACTGTGCGAAACATTTAGCAACATGTTCAAAAATTCAAAATCAACAGCAGCATAGGCATTAGAACTCACCATCAAACATTGGTGGTGGTGGCGGCGGCGGTGGTATGTAACCATCACCCATATCTCCTCCTCCATTACCAAAATCTGCCGGAAACGGTGGTGGCGGGGGTGGGGGAATCTCGTCATAAAATGGCTCGTTGGGCATCTCGGCCGGCAATTGCGGAGGTGGCGGTGGAATATAACCAGAATCTGTAGCGAAATCTGGTGATGGCGAACTAGCTCCGTCGCCCCCTGCACCCGAACCTGGTTTAGTGGCAATTTTGTATTTAGGCTTGGCACCGTACATCGCCCGTTTTTTATAATCGTAACGTGGGCGCTCTACAAAAATACCCAGCTCTTCTTCTTCCGTAAAATCACGCTTATCTTGAATTGCTTTACTTTTACGTTGATTCTTACGGTATTCTTGCATCGCTACATTATCGGCTTTGTCTTGCTTCAACTGCTCGGATAAATATTCTTTGTAATTATCGATCTCGTCACTTTCTTGCTTTTCTATTTTTTTAGTTTTTCGAAAATCACGCAGAGACTTGCTTTTCTCAAACAGGTCCTTCTCGACGCTTTCTAAATACGCCCGATAACTACGCAGTCGCTCGCGATCAAAAATCTGATTCTCATCGACGTATTCTTTGTAACCCGACAGACGTTCCTGCTCCATTTCGTGTTCTTGAATACGAGCCTGCGCTGGCCGCAGCCAAACAGACGAAACAAGCATAAAACTGAGTAAAAGACCCCTCGGTGAGTTCATACCAATATCATATCACTTTTTTTATTTTTCGAATCTAAATTATTTTCCTCTCGACTTTTTAAACGAATTTAGGAATCATTAGATCCAAATTGTATCCATCTCGAGGTCTTCTATGGAATTTTGGTCTGAAATTGGCGTCTTTACTCTTAAAACATTAGTCCTATTCCTATTCACTGCTGGCATCATAATTGTCATTGCAGTTATGGCGTTAAAATCTCAAATGAAATCAGCCCTTGAAGTCGAGAAATTAAACGAAAAAATGACTAGTTACGAAAATTCGTTTAAGTCAATTCTGCTAGAAAAAAGCCAATTAAAAGAAGAAAAGAAAAAGAGTAAGAAAGCCAAAAAAGACAAAGATAAAGAGCCTTCGAATAAGTCTCGACTGTTCGTTGTCAACTTCCACGGCGACATCAAAGCCTCGCAAGTAGAAAACTTACGTGAGGAAATTACGGCCATCCTAACGACAGCGAATGACAAAGATGAAGTTCTTGTCTGCGTCGAATCTCCTGGAGGCGTAGTGAATAATTACGGTCTAGCAGCCAGTGAACTTGTGCGTGTTCGCGAACGCAACATCCCACTTACTATCGCCGTTGATAAAGTGGCCGCAAGTGGTGGTTATTTGATGGCCTGCACGGCAAACAAAATCTTATGCGCTCCATTTGGAATTGTTGGTTCGATTGGTGTTATAGCCCAAGTTCCCAATTTCAATCGTCTGTTAAAAAAATATGACGTTGATTTCAAAGAATATACGGCCGGTGATTTCAAAAGAACCGTTTCGCTTTTTGGAGAAATCACACCCAAAGGTGAAGAAAAATTTCGCGATCAATTGGAACAAACACACAAGCTGTTTAAAACATTTGTATCCCGTTATCGCCCGCAATTAGACGTAGAAAAAGTGGGAACTGGTGAATATTGGTTCGGCGAACAGTGTTTAGACTTGAAGCTAATAGATCAAATAAAAACAAGCGATGACTACATCTTAGAGGCCGCTAAAGACCGCACTGTTCTGAAAGTGAAATTTGAAAAGAAACATCCACTTTCAGAAAAAATTTCTGGAATTTTAGGACACGCACTGGAGTTGGCATTTGAAAAAATCGTAGCCAAAATGGAACCAGCGCAACGCTTGCTTTAAGAAAATTTTAGATCTGAAAACTAAATGATAGACTCATTTGCCCCTTTGTTATAATTCATAAAGCAGTGATTGGACTGTGAACGTAACTGTACGATTATTACTATACGATCATTACTGTCCGATATTTTTCTGGGGGGAATGAATTTGTCACTTGTACGTGTCGAAAATCTGGAAACTACATTCTACTTAAAATCGGGTCCCTTCCGCGCTGTTAACAACATATCTTATGAAATCGACAAAGGTGAAACATTAGGTATTGTTGGCGAGAGCGGTTGCGGGAAATCGGTAACCTCATTCTCGTTGATGCGTTTAATTGAACGTCCTGGTAAAATCACTCGTGGAAAGTTTTTTCTTGGAGATCGTGACATTTTAACGGCCACCGAGTCACAAATGGAAGAAATTCGTGGCGGCGACATGGCCATGATTTTCCAAGAACCCATGACGGCTTTAAATCCTGTTCTTACTATCGGTTTTCAAATTGATGAACAAATCATCAAACACAAAAAATGCAGCCATAAAGAAGCACGCGATCGCAGTATCGAGATGCTTAGACTGGTCGGTATCCCCTCTCCTGAATCACGTTACACCAACTACCCCCATCAATTATCTGGTGGCATGAGACAACGGGCGATGATTGCGATGGCTTTATCGTGCGATCCAAAATTTTTAATTGCGGACGAGCCGACAACGGCACTGGACGTAACCATTCAAGCACAGATTCTAGAATTGATTCAAAAAGTTCAAGCCCAATTTCATATGAGCGTACAATTCATCACTCATGATCTGGGTGTAATCTCTGAAGTTTCAGACAAAGTTTTGGTTATGTACGGTGGCCAGATGTGTGAGCAATCACCGACTCAGAATCTATTCACATCACCCAAACATCCGTACACAGCAGCCCTCATTGAATCTCGTCCAAAATTAGGTCAACGCTCTGCTCGACTAAAAACAATTGAAGGATCAGTGCCGGCGCCTCATGAATTGCCTGCCGGCTGCCCGTTCGTTAATCGTTGCACTCGCGCCAAATCAGAATGCGCACACCAAAAACCATTACCCGTTATGATTGCACCCAATCATAGCGTTGCGTGTTTCAATCCACTTTAAGGGTAACGTATGAAAGAAATATCAAACGAAATTATTCTTAAAGCCGTAAATATCAAAAAGTACTTTCCTATTAAAAAAGGCCTATTGTTAAAAACAGTGGGCCAAGTAAAAGCCGTTGATGATGTGACACTCGAAGTTCGCCAAGGCGAAACCTTAGGTTTAGTTGGTGAAAGCGGTTGCGGCAAATCCACATTTGGACGAACATTGATTCGCCTTTATGAGCCGACAGCGGGCCAGATTGAATTCGAAGGTAAAGATTTTCTTAAAGTAAGTGGCCGGAGCTTGCGTAATCTTCGCAAAGACATTCAGATGATCTTTCAAGATCCCTACGCTTCCCTTGATCCTCGTATGACAGTGGGTCAAATTATTCAGCAACCGTTTGATATTCACGGTGTCGGCAAGAGCAACGAGCGAGAAACAAAAGTTAAAGAACTTTTAGAACTTGTGGGCCTAAAAGCCTCTCACATCAATCGCTACCCGCATGAATTCTCGGGCGGTCAACGTCAACGTATTTGTATCGCGCGCGCCATTGCTTTAAATCCAAAAGTGATTATTTGCGATGAACCCGTTTCGGCTCTGGATGTTTCTATTCAGGCACAGATTTTAAATCTATTAAAGGACCTTCAAGAAAAATTGGGTCTTACGTACGTATTTATTTCCCATGATTTATCGGTTATTGAATATTTCTGTGATCGTGTCGCCGTGATGTACCTAGGAAAAATTGTAGAGCTTGGTACGCGCGACGAAATGTTTGCTGATCCCAAACACCCTTACACGCAAGCATTGCTATCAGCGATTCCGCGCGTGGGCGAAGGTAAGAAGGCTATGAAGAAATCCCTTTCTGGTGAAGTTCCTAGCCCCATCAATCCTCCGTCAGGCTGCACATTCCACCCGCGTTGTCCACAAGCTATAGATATTTGTTCGAAACAAATCCCGAGTTTACAAGGCAAAGACACTCAAAGCGTAGCCTGCCATTTATACGATGAAACTTTAGCTTTAAAAGTAAAATTAAAAAAATAACCAGGAGTCTGAAATGACAATTGCTAGAACACTACTGTCTGTTGTTGTAAGTATTGGAATGGCCGGATCGGCATTCGCTAAAGCGACCAATAACGAATTAAAAATTGGCATTTCTCAGGAATTCGACTCATTAAATCCCATTCTGTCCTCTATGGTGGCTTCGTCGTACATACGCTACATTGTTAATCGACGTTTGACAAATCTAGACAGCAAAAGCAAATGGCAAGCTCAAATTACAAAAGAACTGCCTACAACTGAAAACGGCTTAGCTAAAATCGTAACAGTCGATGGCAAAAAGAAAATCGTAACTCAATGGGAAATCAAAGAATCCGTTAAATGGGGTGATGGAACGCCATTAACATGTGACGATATTATTTTCTCGCGCACGGTGGCTCTCTCTAACAACGTCAGCATCCCTGAACGTGAAGTATACGAGCAAATCGAAAAAATCGAAGTTGACCCCAAGAATCCGAAAAAATGTACGTTTACGTACCAAAACGCGATTTGGAATCACGTTAATCAGCTAGGCACATTCTATTTATTACCTAAACATCTAGAAGAGAGCGTCTTTAATAAATATAAAGACCAAAAAGAAGGCTACGAGAAAAACTCGAACTACACAAAGAACCCAACTAACCCAGGTCTATACAACGGACCGTATGTCGTTTCTGAATTAAAACTGGGCGATCATATCTCGATGGTTCCGAACAAACATTTTTATGGTGAAGCGCCAAAAATCAAACGTATCATCATTAAATTGATTCCGAACACTGGGACTTTGGAGGCGAATTTACGTTCAGGAACAATAGATAAAATTTCAGTGCTAGGCTTAACATTCGATCAGGCGATCTCGCTCGAGAAGAAAATTAAAACCGAAAGCGCTGACTTTACCGTCGTTTTTGAGCCCAGCGCCGTGCACGAGCACATCGATCTAAACTTAGATAATCCCATTTTAAAAGATATTAAGGTTCGAAAAGCGTTAGCAACAGCTATCGACAAAGAACAACTAGTTAAATCACTTTTCGAAGGCAAACAACCAGCGTCGCTGCATTTCATCACTCCTAAAGATCCATGGTACACAGATGACCCAAAATCAGTGACAACGTATCGTTATTCTAAACGTCAAGCGGCTAAGATACTAGACGAAGCTGGCTGGAAAGAAGATAAAGATGGCTACCGTTATAAAGAAGGTAAAAAATTAAGCCTAAACTTTATGACGACAGCGGGAAACAAAACTCGTGAAGCCGTTCAAGTGTATTTGCAAAATCAGTGGAAACAAGTCGGCATCGAGATCATCATCAAGAATGAACCCGGCCGCGTATTCTTTGGCGAAACGACTAAGAAACGTCGCTTTGATATGGCGATGTATGCTTGGGTCGCCAATCCCGAGAACAATCCAAGATCGACTTTACATAGCGAAATGATTTCTTCCGAGAAAAATGGTTGGTCGGGACAGAACTATCCAGGCTTTAAAAATCCACGCATGGATAAAATCATTGAAGAGATGGATGGCGAATTCAATCCTAAAAAACGCATAGAACTAGCGGCAGAAATGCAAAAAATATACACGGATGAAATTCCTGTGTTGCCTTTGTATTACAGAACAGACAACGCGGTTATTCCTAAAAATATGAAGAATTTTAAAATCCCGGGACATCAGTTCTCGGAAACTAATGATGTAGAACGCTGGACGATGGAGTAACCGACGTGGGAACATATATATTGAGACGACTTATTCAAACAGTGGTGGTGATCGCCTTGATCTCCTATATGTGTTTCTATTTAATGACATTAATGCCAGGTGATCCGGTGGAATTAATGATTCAATCGAATCCTCGTATTACATCTGAAGACATCGCTCGCCTCAGAGAACTGTACAATCTAGATCAACCCGCTTACGTTCGCTATTTTAGCTGGGCTAAAGATATCGCGTCGGGCGACTTGGGCTATAGTCGTACGTATCGCGTTCCCGTCCAAGAACTGATGGGACCACGCTTGAAAAATACATTTGTATTGTCTTTCATTGCGCTTTTAACGTCTTTATTAATCGCATTGCCGTTTGGAATTTACTCGGCATTAAAGCCAGGTAGTCGCGTTGACTACTTTGTTAACTTTCTATCGTTCGGTGGGATTTCAATTCCGTCATTTTGGCTGGGTTTAATTCTGATCATTATCTTTTCCGTCCAATTTGGAATTTTGCCTGCGGGCGGAACCGAAACGATTGGTGTTGAGCATGAATCCACCTGGGCCTTCATTAAAGATCGCGCACTGTATTTAATACTTCCAGTGATTTCACTGAGTGTACAATCGATCGGTGTATTCGTTCGCTACATTCGCTCGTCAATGATGGAAGCGATGAGAAATGATTTCATCCGCACAGCTAAGGCAAAGGGATTATCTCGCGCCGTTGTTGTATGGAAACATGGTTTTAGAAACGCGTTGATTCCGTTGATCACTATTTTTGCGCTCAGTTTTTCGGGATTATTTTCCGGCGCAATTTTAACAGAAACGGTGTTTGCGTACCAAGGCGTGGGCAAGCTGGTATACGATTCTATTATGGCGAATGACTACAATGTGGCTATGATCTCGTTCATTATTTCGGTGAGCATGGTTTTATTTATGAATTTATTGGCGGATATATTATATGGATTTGCAGACCCAAGAATCTCTTACACATAACAACCAGAAAGAACCTAACATGTCATCACCTCACAGCTCATTAAATGAAGCCGAACGCAAAGCTCTGGAATCGGCATTGCCAATGTGGAAGATCGTGTTCTTTCAATTCAAAGAACACAAAATGGCGTTTTATTCTGCGTTTGTAATTTTGTTTTTCTTAATCGTCGCACTATCTGCTGAACTCATCACAAAAGTCACCGGATTAGACCCCAACCGACAAAATGTGGGCGCCCGTTATTTAGCTCCTATGACCCGCGCGGAGGCCACAGATGATATCAAAGAATCGGCGGTAGAATTTTATATCAATCAACACTCGGACGAAGCTAAAAAATTAGCCGCTGAGTTAAGAGCACAGAAGATCATTGTAGCGAGCGAAGATCCCGCTAACGACAATCAGGATGCGTTGTTTACGTTGATGACTAAACCGACTACAGAGATCAAAGCGACTTTGGCGCAGCTTAAAGATGTTGATTCAACTCACTACTCAGCAATCCTAAAAACGTTCAGCACATTTCATATTTTCGGCACGGATGAAGTCGGTCGCGATGTTTTAATTCGCTTGATATACGGCGCCCGCGTATCGATTGGTGTTGCCATCATGGTGGCTGTATTTAGTGCCTTTATCGGCTTACTCATCGGCGGCATTGCTGGCTTTTACGGCGGCAAAATTGACATGTTATTGATGCGCGCTACCGATGCGTTGCTATCGCTACCGACAATCCCAATTCTAATTGTTTTTTCTGCCGTGGATTTATCAAAATTACCAATGATCAAGCAGATGATGAATCCCAGTTACGAGAGCATCATTAAAATGTTCGTCATTATGTGCTTGTTTTCATGGATGACTGTAGCACGCCTTGTTCGCGGCAGCATCTTAAGCTTGCGCGAACGAGAATTTGTATTAGCAGCTAAAACTCTAGGCGCTACAGATGCTACGATCATCATTCGCCATATGTTTCCCAACGTAATTGCACCAATGCTAGTGGCGATTACTTTAGGTATCGGTAGTTCGATCATTTACGAATCAGCGCTGAGTTTCCTTGGACTTGGAATTATGCCGCCCACTCCAAGCTGGGGAAATATGCTAAACAATGCTCAGGAAGTGATTTACAAGAACGTATGGTTGACTGTTCTGCCCGGTCTTATGATTTTCATTACTACAGTTTCGTTTAACTTTGTTGGGGATGGGCTACAAGACGCCGTCGATCCTAAGTCGATTCGGAGATAGGGATTTAAACGTGGGCAAGGGAAGGTGCAACCGTAACGGTTTCCGTACCGTGTCCGTAACCGCACCCGAGGCCGTCGCCGTACCGTTACTGTTTCCGGTCCGTTTTTTCCGTTTTTGATCGGCTTAATTTGAAGAGCATGGCGCCTAGGCGGTCGGCCATTTTGATTAAATTTGGATCATTTATATTTTCTAACATTAGAATCGCCTGGCATTCCCTTAGACTTCCGAATGCTATCGAATAAAAACGACGCTGATCTTCAAGTGTTCGTTTGCCGGAGCCTTCCGCAAGATTTAAGGCGATTGAGGAACTTGCACGCAAAAGCTGGTCTTTCAAAAACGGCGGCAGTTTTAAATACTTAGACTTATCATAAAACTCTTTGGCTAAAACAAAGGCATCAAATTTTTCAATCATACAATCCAACAAAGCAATCCCCAAACCACGGAGTAACGGACCGGAAACAGTAACGGTACGGCGACGGCCTCGGCCTCGGGTGCGGTTACGGACACGGCAACCGTACGGTTACCGTTACGGTTGCCCCCCGTTCCCCGTTCCCTCCTCCCACTACGCAGCGAAGAACAGCTAGACAAACTCACCACGATTTGATGAATTTATCCCATGGGAAAATCATGGAAAAATGCGGGTAAATCCGAAAATGCGGCGAAAAAAGGACAAATCTTTACTAAACTAGCGCGCGAAATTATGGTCGCGACTAAAGCTGGTGGCCCTGATCCCACGGCCAATGCCCGTTTGCGTCTGGCGATCGATGACGCCAAAGCATTATCCTGCCCAAATGATACAATTGAACGCGCAATCAAAAAAGGTTCTGGCGTTCTGGCCGATGGCGAGATCATCGAAGAACTAACTTACGAAGGCTATGGCCCTCACGGTGTCGGCGTTATTGTCGAGTGCCAAACTAATAACAAACACAGAACGGCGCCGGAAGTACGAACGCTTTTTAAAAGTCACGACGGTGCCCTAGGTGAATCAGGCTCTGTGGCGTGGATGTTTGACCGCGTTTCATTAATTGAAGGTAAAAAAGATGGCACTTTTGATCCTGAAGAAGAAGCCATCGAAACCGGTGCTAATGACGTTGAGAAAGATGAAGGGTCGTATTTGTTTTACGGCGATCCAGAAAACCTAGATTCAATCAAAAAAGCTCTAGCCGCCCGCAAATGGACCATCACTAAAGCTGAATTATCTTATAAAGCTAAAAATATCACCGAACTTACTGAAGCTCAGTTGAAAGACGTTCATGAATTTTTAGAAGAAGTAGATGAATTTGATGACTCTCATCGAGTTCACGCTACAATTAAGTAAGAATGAATAAACTGATCCAATCGCAAGCCTTAGCTCAACTTTTAGAAATTGAACCCTATACACTGCTCGGCTTGCTTTTGTTTGTGACCTATTTGTTCTACCGCTTCTTCTTGCGAGATGCTTCGGAAGAGCGACATAAAAACATTCAAAATCATTTCGCTAATATCACTCGTCACTTTTTAGTACTGAGTCTTTTATTTTTTACTTTTTTGATATTAAACGAAGTCGATACCGAATGGACACACTTTCGCCGAATAGCGCCCTATGTAGGCCTCGTCACATTGATGTGGGGTATGATTGTTTTCGTCAAAACATGTCGTCTGATTGTTCTTCAGTATCTATTCATGAGTTCGATGCAAACAGGTGTACCCTTACTACTTGTTAATATCTTCTCGCTATTGCTTTCGATCGCACTCGTGTTCTGGACAGTTTCTAATGTGTTCGGAGTGCAGCTAGCTCCACTACTGGCAACATCGGCCGCCTTCTCGATCATTCTGGGTTTGGCGCTTCAGGATACATTGGGTAATTTGTTTGCCGGCATAGCTATGCAGGTCGACAAGACTTTTGAAATTGGCGACTGGGTTGAAGTTGTTTCTGGCCCTCAAAAAACGGTTGGCAAAGTAAAAGAACTCACGTGGCGTTCAACTATCATGGACGGGTTTTACGATGAAGTAATCACAATTCCCAACCGAATCATGGCTCAAGCTCAGGTCTATAATTTCTCGCCAAAAGAAACCCCCATCCTACGCTCTGTCGTATTTAGAATGGTCCACGGAGTAAACCCAGATCAAGTCAAAGAAGTCCTAGAATCCTCAGTAGCCGGCCTTAGTGACATCAGAGGAATCCCGTCACCACTATGTTACATCAGCGACGCCAACGAACACTTCCTATCATTCAAAATAGTCTTCTACATCGACAACTACGGCGCTCAATTCATCCTATCAGATAAAGTCTACAGAAAAGGATTCGAAGCCTTACAAGCCGCCGGCTTAAAAATGGCAAGACCATTCATCGAATTACATGGCCAACCAAAGCCGTTTGATGAAATGATTCCGCCTCGGGCGACTTAACTTACACGCAGATAAATTAGGCACGGCTAGGCGCGCCCCGGCGTGGGAAATTTTCACATCCTGCCCCCAACCCACTAGATTTAACAACAAAAATAGACTATCACCACTACCATGACCGTTGATTACAACCTCCCAATAGCTCAAAAAATCCGCAAAGACATCGTTCGTGCTTTGAATGATTACGATATGATTCAAAATAACGATCGTATCATGGTTTGCGTTTCAGGCGGCAAAGACTCAACGATCCTTTCCCTGCTTTTAAAAGAAATCCAGCGCCGGGCTGAGCTTGATTTTACGTTTGAGTGTGTATGTCTAGATCAAAAACAACCGGGCTTTGATGCTCAAGCATTTATAGATTTCTACAAAGCCCATGATATCCCATTATCAATTATAGAACGCGATACATACTCGGTAGTAAAAGAAAAAACGCCCGAAGGTAAAGCCTACTGCACATTGTGCTCAAAGTTTCGTCGCGCAATTCTGTATGATCATGCGACGTCATTAGGAATCAGCAAATTAGCCTTAGGCCATCATCGCGATGATCTGATTGAAACTCTATTTTTAAATATGTTCTATGGTGGCCATATTTCATCCATGCCTCCCAAGTTAATAAGCGATGAAGGCACTCACACAGTCGTCAGACCGCTATGCTATGTAAAAGAAGATGATTTGATTGAATTGAAAAGCAAATGGGACTTCCCGATCATTCCGTGCAATTTATGCGGATCTCAAGAAGGCTTAAAACGTAAAAAGATGAAGAAGCTGATCAAAGAACTTGAAGTCGACATTCCTAATGTGGGTTCGAGCGTAATGACGGCTATGAAGAACATCAAGCCGAGCCACTTATTAGATTCTAATTTGTGGAAGTTTTAAGACATTCCTGAACGCATGATTCATTTTCAAGCGCCACGGCCGGCATACGGCACGATGATTTGGCACTTAAGCGCACCAATGAAAAATAGCTGAGTTTGATTTTTTTAGTCGAAACGTTCTTTTTACGTTCGCAATAATTTTTAGCATACTCCACAAAACCTTTTTCCATTGTATCATTCGTTAGCAAATAATCTTTACCGACGTATACGTTGATACCAACCCCATCTTTGCTAGGTGAGGATTGCATCAAATCAAAATCAAAATTTTGGCTATCGACTTTTTTACAATCAGCTAAATTATCAATTCCGTAGGGATCCTTGCCTGCGCGATAAATCATAAATGTATGACCATCCATCGAAGCGATATCGCCCGCTAACAGTGGCTCTTCCGTTTCAGGAGAAAAATCCACTGAATCTAGGCAGCTCCAGCCTTTAGACTCCGGATCTAAAAACTGCCGAGATTGTGCGGCCACAACGTCGGCAGCTACGAACATTTTGTTTTCTTTTAAGCGAAAGCCGGCTCCCATCACTACCGTGTACACCATCGCAGAACAATCATAACCCAATACTTCTGAGCCACCATAGTTGGTGAAAAAATTAAGCTTGCCGCTTGATCCCCGTGTAAACGCCGGTCGACCTCCAAAGTCATATATTAACGGCTTCTTTCTAACATCCACGCATTGACTGCCATAGGTAGTTTGCAAATAAGGATGCGTCCTTTGAACTAAACTCAGTTTACTAATATGCCGAATCAGACCGCCGCCTTCATGACAGCACTCTTCGGTGATGCCTTGAACGTTTTTATCGGCTTTTTCTAATGGCTTTTTCTCTAGCACCTGGCAGCTTTGATAAGTCACTGCAAAAATTTTCCGCATCGAAGCCACTAAATCACTTGTCACCGCTTCACGAGCTGTAGGATTAGAACCGGGAACTGGCTTGGGTTCTCCACCGCTGCCTACATCATTATTGCCATTTGTTGGGCAGGAATACCCCATGCTTTTCATGTTGCTACTGATTTCATTCACTTTTGTTTTATATTTAGCGACAAGATTTTTACGAGTTTCTGAATCAGTATCTTCTACTTTAAGGAACGATACTAACTCTGGTAAATTTGAATTTTTCTCCACGGACGAGAGATACTTTACGTCTTGGTAGAACTCTTTATATAAAGCATATAATTCTGTTTTGAAATAGGAGTTGGCAGCGCCTTGAAATGTTTGATCCGTATTCACTGCTTCTGAAAAGTCTTGTTCACTAACATCCACTGATTTGTTTTCTTGCTCGGATACCAGCTGGCCGAAAAAATCCATCGTGACTTCATAACTTTGAGGACAAACGATCGATCCCATTTCCGACGATACTGGGTTAGCCTCAGAATTAAATTTATTACATGCGACTAAATTCGAACTTACTACTAACGTAAGCGCAGCCACTAGTGTCGTTTTCAATGTGTTTTTAATTTTCTGCATGTTTTATTGTCGCGAGCAAATGCTGAAGATTGTATCATTCACACCCCTCTCTCGACGTAGATCCAGTGAAAATTAGACAGAGATCAAGTCTGGTTTGTAAAACGATAGTGACATTGGTCGTAATTTTAAAAACTAATTTTTATAACATGCGACGGGAAATGCTTATGGCACTATCCTTTTATGCAGGCAAACTGCTTTAGTTTAGCAGCGATCTGGACCAGGTCTTTTTGGTTTGCCATGGCCTCATCAACGCCGGCGTCGCGCACGTCGTTTTCTTTTTCTAAACGGCGGAGGAAACCCACCCGTTCGCATTGCCGCCTCGGCCGATTGCTTCAGTGAAGCATGCAGTTCTTCTAGTCGCGTTTTATCTCGAGTTAACCGTTTTTTATTTTCCTTGTATGGCTCGGCGATTTCTTTTTCTAGCTTTTTATAGGATTTTTGATGAGAAAATCCCCATGCTGGGTGGGACAGCGTTTGAGCCTGAGACTCTCGAATGCGCGTATATTCCTTTTTCAACAATTCGGCGCCCTGCTTTAGTTCTGAATACGTGACTTCGTCGTAGTGCTTTAGCGATATCAGCACTTGCAGATAAAGGTTTTTTAGGGACCTCACATTCTGATCTGAATACGCCGTTTGGATTTTCTTCCACAACCGTTCCAACCAGTTTTTTCTAGTGGAAACAAATTCTTTTTTTAACTTATCGGGATGAACCTTTTGCATCAAGCGACGATAATAAATCTTTGCGAGCTCAGAATCCTCGGGTGCCCGTGTTTCCCATTGAGTTTTTTTCGCAGATGATTTCTCAAAAGGACTTTCAAAGTGCCGAGCAAAATTAAACTCGTCTTCTTCATCGACCCCAGCGTCTTCACGAGCCTTTTCTGTCACACGCTCAAGTAGACCATCAAGTGACATGCCAAATTCTTTCTGAAAACCTTTATTGAACGTCTTCTTTATTTTCGGCGGCGTGCAATTCCAAATTTTCAAGATTAAATCATAACGATAAGTTTCTAGTGCAATCGTTACGCACTGGACCAGTAACATCAATCCATCCGAATCGTCCTTCATGATTTTTCGAATTTGTTTTTCACTAAGCATGTCATAATAGTGCAGCTCTCGTTCGTGATAAGCTCGAGCGTGCTTGAGTTGTTCTTGGGCTTGTTTTTGTTGCTCTTCTTCTGAGATATCGTCAAAGATAGCGTCATCGCTATAGTCACCGTCATCGTTTGACTCATCATCCATTTCGCCATTAATGGCCTTCTGGCGTTGCTCCCGAAGTTTAAGTATCCGCGCCCTCTCATCAGCCGTGCCATTCAAAAACTGCTCTTCTTCCTGTACCATTAAATAATAGGCTTCCGGCAATGACACATTTTTATCTTCCGCAGTGTAAACGACCCAATTGTGAAATTCTGCGATCTTCTGATAGGCGGTAAAGACAATATCAATATCCCGCTGATAGTTTTGAGACGTTAATTGAAACCATTCATTGTATAGTTTTAAATCAGTATCTTGAAAGCGTTGGATCTGAATCTCGAGAGTCTCGATCTTATCATGCCAGCTTTCCAATTCATCAATCGCTTGTTGAATCAATGGCGCCTGATCAATTAGGATAATGTACTTGGTCACCTAAAAACTCCATAAAAATTCAATTTAGTTTACGGGATCTGCGCTTGGTTTACAACCCGACCGTGAGTTTTAGCCTATCGGCTTGGCTATCGATAGAAATCGGCGTTGAGCTTAAAACCCATTTTTTCGTAAACTTTAACCAACAGACCTTTGGTCTCGGGTGTAGGCTCCAAAAGATAAGAAGAACGCAGAGCTTTCTCTGCCGTAGATAAATCGCTGCAGCGATCAGAGACTATAACTTTAGACGCTGCATTCGCTAATTGTTTCGCTTCGACACTAAAGTTAACCGTCTGAGGTTTTTTCAGCTCTGCTGAAATAAAAGCTCGAATTTCATTGGGATCTTTTATTTTTGTCTTTGATAATTCAATCCGAATTCGATCGGCAACACGAACCATTTTATAAGAATTCAACATGCCCGGGGCCGATTGACCCGCAAATTTAGACTTCACCTTGTCCATCTTTATAGATGTCGCTTTTATAAGTTCTTCTACGATAGGGCGATTCATGTCGGGCAAAAACCCCAAGGCATTGACGATACTACCCGATACAAGTGGTCCAGCAAGTGATGTTCCCGATTTCAAATTTGGATCGCCGTCTCCGTTCAATGTCGCCAGATCGTCTGCTGGTGCTATAACCAATGACCGAGGAGTGGTATTGCTATTTCTCCATCTCTGACCTTTATAATTAAAACCCTCAACAACGATTCCCGGAAATAAATTTTCGAATTGAGATGGATCTGAGATTCTCTTGCCGTCGTTACCCGACGGGATCACAGTTATTACACCTTGCTCATCTAATTTTTTAAAATCTTTGATTCGATTGGTTGCCAGGTCAAGAGAGGCTTTCACAGAGTAGTTAACAACCTTAAGACCTTTAGATGACTTTTTGGCTTTCTCTAGCTCAGCAGCGTACGATCCACCATCTTTGCGAAAGTAGTCGTCGACTATTTGATGATAGAACTCGTCTATATCAGTGGCCCCATTCGGTCCATTCAAAATCGAGCTGACTAATTGACCATGAATTTTTTCAGCGGCCGTAATATTATCAATGTAGGTTGGCGAACTGATGACTGAATGAGGACAGTTACACTTTGATGGAAGGCTTACGTCAACAATGGCAACGCCGAATGTAGCTAGCTGTTTCCCTTTGTTAAAATCTTTTGCTAAGTCTGCACCAATGACCTCAAGATGCCAAAGATAGGTCAAACTACCTCTTGCATTTTTGTTCTTGTAAGGCTGAGGGCATTCCAGCGCCGCTGCATTCGCAACTAACTGGACGAAAAATATTAGAAATAAGAAAAAATAGGTTCTTAAATTCACCTACCTTCATCGGCCTTTGGTTCCCTAAAATGTACGGTACCAAAGATCAGTATAGTCTAGTGCAGAACAAAGATCTGCCTTAGCTGCGGAGCCGACAGCGGAAGAGATTCAACGCCTAACTGAACAATCAGTCACTTTGAAATCCGACCTTACTAAGGCTAGTAATTTGATCACTACAGCCGAGAGAACTTTAAAAACAGCGCTTTTGAAAACTCATCTGTTGGCGTTACTAAATAGAACAGGGACAACTGTTAATTGTGACATTATTGGTGTGATAACAGTTTTTTAGTTTTTAATGATGACTCGATCAGAGAGTTCGTTTTTATTGGATTCGACAGCGGGAAGGTGGGCCTTTAAGATTTCACCGCAGCGATGAACAGACGTCTCGAATCCCAATGCCCATTCCCCTTTTTTAAGGTGGGTTGTCAAAGCATCTATAACGTCTTGCCATGTCTCTTCGGGACAATGCTTAGAAATTCCCTCGTCCGCAAGAATGACTGCTTTACGTTCCATTACGGATACAAAAAGCAATATCCCCGTTCGTTCTTTTGTTTTTTGTAAATGGTTAAAAGCCCACTCACTGCGTGCACGACTCCAAACTTGGGACTCTTCATCACTATTTGGAATTAACCACCTTTGGATGCTTGGCACATAACTTAGAATAAAACCACACAACCAGCATATGGCAAACAATCCCACCAAAGGTAGACCATGCCATCGGTTCAAATAGTCTGACAGCCATAGTGGCGGCCAATCAATCAACATCACCAGAATGATACTGAATAGCATCAACGCTATATAAATTGGTAGATGCCCAATCGTCGAACTTCGAGCCACAATCATTGGCACGATTTCACCACGTGTGCCTTGCTCAGCTCGCACTACGGCATCCGTGATTTTTTTAATTTCATCTTCAGAGAGAAACTTTTTTTTACCAATCACTTGAAGCTCCTCCGCCACTAAATCCGCCGCCGCCACCAGACCAACCACCGCCGCCCGTGGACCTTCCTCTGCCTCCTCCACCCAGCAAAAAACCACCTAGAAATGGTAAGATACCACTACCACGTCGTCTACGACCAAAGAGATTTATCAGAATGAAGAGAATGATTATAATCCAAACGTAAGACGGTTGTTCATCGATAACAGGTGATGAGGAAGGTCTCGCCGGCAGCGCCTGACCTGCATATTCAGGATCAATGGCGGAAATGATTTCCACGACTCCCGCTGCAATTCCGGCTGCATAATTTCTAGTTTTAAACAAAGGTCGCACGCGATCATCTAGAATCCGTTTGGCTTGCAAATCGGTCAGCGCGCCTTCTAGTCCTTGTCCTACCTCTATCCGCATTTTGTGATCGCTGGCAGATACTAAAAACAAAACGCCATCGTCGCGCTTCTTATCACCTAACTTCCAGCGCTCGACGAGCTGGATGGAATAATTTTCTACAGCTAAGCCCTGCAGGTCATTTACGATAACGACCTGAACCTGAGCCTTCCCTTTTTGGTGGTAGGAGTATATTAGATTTTCAATTTCTAGCTTTTCTTGAGTATCCAGCCAGCCAACTTGATCGACGACTGCAGAATTCATTGCCGGCCACTGAATATCAGCGGCCTTTACCAAAAGAGAAAAAAATAATAGAGTAAAAATAGCCTTCATTAAAACTTAACTTCAGGGGGTTTTTCAATTTTAGTTTTCTCGTCAGCACTCACATCCCATTGAGGTAATTTTTCATGATGGTATAATATTGAATTCGTCCAGCTCGTGGGAGGAACCGTCACCAAATTATTAAATTGCTTTACGGACTCGATATATCGTTGCCTAGCAATAGTGATACGATTTTCTGTCCCTTCTAACTGGGCCTGCAAATCACGAAAATTTTGATCCGCTTTTAAGTCTGGATATTTTTCGGCCACCATCAACAAGCGTCCGAGAGCGCTACTTAATTGGCCTTGGGCTTGCGAATATTTTTGAATTTGTTCCGGGGTTGCTTTGGATGGATCAATAGTGACTTGAGTCGCTTGGGCTCGCGCTTGAGTGACTCCCTCTAACGTTTCTTTTTCATGTTTGGCGTAACCTTGCACGGTGGCCACTAAATTTGGAATTAAATCCGCGCGACGCTTGTATTGATTAGTCACTTCGGACAAAGACGCTTCGACATCATTTTTGGCGGTCGGAATCGATTGCATTCCACAACCAGATAAAAACAGTACAGAAAAAAGAATAACCAACCCACTACGCATAAAGCCTCCTAAAGAGATAATATGTACAGTAGAGCAGATTTTGTAAAGTGGATTAAAAAAAATGGGAACTTTACCCCATTTTTCCTAAGGTTTAATATTAATTATCTTACTAATCGCGCCGACGATGGCCTCAATCTGTTGTTTAAACAAAACATCGTCACTTGGTGGCGGTGAATTCGCAAAAATTTGGTTCAATGTATCTGCGAGTCTTAAACCCGAAAACAAAACTCGTGAGTCTAAGTATGGCAAATTCGTAGCTTGATAGCGCGCTTGATCTTTGTTGTACATTTGATCATACGATTGCGCGCGTAGACTGATCGATTCATTTAACCACGTTTCAATACCCGTCTGTTGATACACGATGCGAGCCCGCTGTGCCCCTTGGCCTAAATACTGTGCATAGGCCAAACTAGCTTGCTCTAACGACATCCCCGGACGAATGATATCTTTATGACCCGTTTCAATCATTCCATAATCCCAAACTCCATGTAAACTCATGTCGGTTCCGAACCATTTAACTGGCACTTTAGTAGCCCCGTTATCTTGCGGACGACCTGTATGTAGAGGTTGATGAATATCGCCGATAAAATGAACAATAAATTTTAAAGCGTCGGCTTTGTCCCATTTTGTAGCCGTCGGTGATCGCAAAATATCTTCACAAACTAACACCGCCTGAATCACGCCGCCTAACGCACGTTTATCATTAGGCATAGCTTTTAAGTTTTTAAGATAATTAAATCCATCAGCCACATTTTCGAAGTGATACCAGTGGGTCGCTGCATATTTATTACCTGATTTAATACTGTCAGCCCAGTTAGCGACATCGCCCAGTGATTGCTGACCTAGCAATTGGCTGATCGCCATTTTTGCTTGCGGGGTCAGTTTAGCATCGGCAATTAAACCTAAAGCTCTATGACCAACGTTTCCCCAACCAAAAGAGTAAAAAGAGAAAAACAAACTAAACAACACAACGACTTTTTGAATTTTTTTCAACATGAATAATTTGTCTAACGGCGTTTGCGCTATGGCAACAATTAAAACCGCATTATTTGTCCATTGTATAGGCGTTAGTCAGGATAATTCTAAGACGTATCATTATATTTCTTTATAGCAGGCCCGGTTCTGGCAACACATGTTTCCCTGACACAAAACTAACGGAGAGTCTGTTATGCAATCAGCCAAAAAAACGATCAAAAACCTTATTTTAATTTTGCTATCGACTTTTTTGGCGACCAGCAGCTCGGCTAAAGATTTTGAACTGGATGTTTTGCCTCAAGCTGAGCACCCAAATTTCATTTTGCCTGAAATGATCGGTCAAACATATTACGATGTGGTTCATAACCATATCGCCGAAGCTATGGAAAAAGAAGGCGCTATTCGTACCGGTAGCAACGAACGGAAGTTAAAAAGTGGCGGCGGAGTTTCCGTTTATTTAGCACCGAATATCTACAATATTCATATTAATTTCCCAAAATCTGAAATGGGTGGTCGAAGTTACGGTTGGACATCAGGAAAAGTCGGCGACTGGTCTGATTCTATGTATTTAAATAGTATCGCTGATGTGACGAAACAAGAGAGCGAGAAAGAAATCGCTGACCTTTATAAAGTTCTTGTGAACATTTTGGGCACTTCCGACTCATCCGGTTTAAGTAAATTACAGCCTGACACAGTTCGGGTTGCGACAAACTATTTAGCGATTCATACAGCTGAACAATATCGCCGTATTCAAAAAAAGACCACTCGTTGGGACGATGCTCTTCTGCAAGTGACTTTATTGGCTGCGTTCCATAGTGGACAAGAAAAATTCCAAATGTTTTACACGGGCGATTTCACTGATATCGTTCGCAAAAAAAATCCGGGTGTTTACGCAAACGGCCGCGAAGGCGTGTTGTTTGATAAAGCCAAAAAAGAAGCCGCTGATTTAGAATCGTATCATCAATTTTCAAGTAAAACGCCAGATCTACCAGGAGCCAATCGTTCGGGTATCAATGTGACTCGCAAAGATTTCGAAAGAATGGGCGAACACATCACTCAATACTTTGAAGAAAACGGTAGCGAATATATGGATAAAATTAAAAAAATCGTTGGCTACAAAGAAAAAGATAAAAACATCATAGCGGCCATCGCCAAATACTACTGCGAAGGATTTGCTAAGCCTGAAGACACTAAGGCGATGGCTGAAGCCGTTTCTGGATTTATGATTGAAACTCGCACGCATGCTAATATTGCTTCAAAAGTAATCGCAGAGAACGTCCGCCAAGATTATAGATCCACGGCAACTGCTGCGTGCTTACGATTCTACGCACACTAAACTATTTCTCGGTCGTATACGAGATTGAATAGGAAGCACACTACCGACTATTGACTCCCGTCGATTTTCCTTAATACTCGTCTGCATCCAAAGGGGGAGTCTATGGTCGGTCGTATTTCCATTTTATTTTTCGTAGTCACATTAGGCCTAAGCGGCGTACGAGCTGATGAGCGAGTTCTACCGTTAGCCACATTACAAAAGATGGGTTACCGCCCGTTTAACTCGTTTCCGCATTATCGTGGACAACGCCAAGTACGATCGGAATTACCGACTGGTTTGAAATGGCCCGTTCAATTTGTTGATGCCGCTCGCAACATTGCACAAAACTATGTTAATTTTCAACAGTACGGCGGTGGCCTGCCTTATTATCATAAAGGCTGTGATCTTAGATCCCCACCTAACTCTATCGTCAAGGCGCCAGTTACAGGCGTTTTAGAAGGTGGTTACTATAGCTATACAGATAACCCAGATGGCTCTGAAATCAAGCATTGGATTCCTTGGAATGGTAAGACTCACAGTGATCCTTACTTTGAATTGGCAGTTGTTACGCCAGATGGGTATCGCTTTGAAATGCACCACGTAGATTCAATGAATCTACCAAAAGAAACAATTCAAGCTTTGAACAAAGGTAATGTCGTTGTGCAAGAAGGCACCGCCATTGGAACTGTGATTCCTTGGGGCCGCGACTACGATCATATCCACTATAATATCTTTCGCCAAGATGGCGTCATCGTAAATCCTGAAGCCTACACAGTATCGCCGGCGGACCATATCGCTCCAAAAATTCAAGCGGTCTATGGTGTTCGCGCTGATGGGTCTGTCATTGA
This sequence comes from Bdellovibrio sp. 28-41-41, assembly GCA_002256935.1. GTDB lineage: Bacteria > Bdellovibrionota > Bdellovibrionia > Bdellovibrionales > Bdellovibrionaceae > UBA2316. Next base: position 1,344 of record NCGL01000035.1, on the reverse strand, counting down.
AATGACTAACGGTGGAACCGTTGGACCTTTACAACAAATCATCGTCGCTACAACAGAGACTCGTGATAACAGCATCTATGTGCAAACGCCGCCTTACATTGGTATTCAATTTCAAACTCGCGAAATGTTTGCTTGGGATTTTAGAAAGGTATTAATGGGCCCCGATGCAAAATGGCCAGATATTCGCCAGGTGTTTGTTGCTCGATTCAAAACTCCAAATGGCAAGGTGTTAACAACATCGGGCCAATACGGAAAAGGTCTTTTCCTTATGCGTTTGCCGGTACCAGCTGCTAGTGGTCCTTTCGTGATTGCGGTATCGGATACGGCGGGAAACACGACTAAATTTTCCGGGATTTTTCATAGATCTCAAAAAGAGCCGGTTTTCTAAAAAAAGATTTCGGCAAATGCCGGGGCCCAGTGAACTAAACATCCCGGCACATTAAATACTTGCGTTCGCAGTATTGAAAGGCGCATCCATGACATCTTTGGCAGAAGCACTTCGTTTTTTAATAATTGAACAGGGTATAGGTCAGCATTTGAACTTGGGTAACTATTAACCCGGCCGAACGTAGTTGGACATTTTTATAATTTGATCTTCGCATGCGATAAGATGCGAGAAAATCAGTGGCCGTCCAGCAAAGATAGAGATACCCAACTCGCAAAACCAAAAAAGCAAAAGAATTTATTGCCTCGACGTCAGGAAAGTTAGAACTGTTTTACTTGCAACCGTATTCTCCGGAGTTAAGCCCAGAGACGAGTGAGCTTGGAACACCTTAAAAAATGGAATCGTCGGAAGAAGCACAGTTCAGAGTAAAGATGAGTTGAAGTCCAAAGCTGTTAGTGGTCTTAGAGAAATTCAAAAATTACCTGAAATGGTTAAATCGATTTTTCAACACGAAAAAACAAAATATGCGGCCGGGTTAATACTTAAATCCTTTGTCTAGATAGGAAACTGATTTTTTGAAGAAAAATCTCGGGCCGACCATATTGGACTCTGCAACCCCTTGTGACAACTAGATGCACAACCGAATATTAGAGTCACCCTGGTGGTTAAGGATTTAAAATCCAGTTGAACTTAGCATTACAATCTTTATCAGTTGCCACCTTATCCAAGGAAAAATTTGGTACGCGAATAGGTGTTTTACTTTGTTCAAGAAAATGTTTATTGAGCCCCCTATTTAGCGCTCGATCAAACGGCAATGAAATAAACTTAGACTTAAGGTTGGTGAGTTTTAGGCATGGTGAACCATTGCAGTTGTAGACATCAACTTCAACTAGAGACGATGCTTTAGCACCAAACAAATTTAACGGTCTAAGTTCGTTATTCTTAAAGTCCAACAACAA
>NCGL01000034.1 GCA_002256935.1 Bdellovibrio sp. 28-41-41 | reverse complement strand
ACAACGATGTGGGGTCCTGGGATCCATGTGGAAACCTGCCAATTTATGACAGGCTGTCCAAAGTTACTTTATGCGCCCATACGGCGTCATAAAGAGTCCACCATCTGCGGAGTCGGTTTTGAAAATGCATATCTTTCGATTTATGACGACGCCCGGAGTTTCCGCGTTGGGTGTATAATCAAATATTGAAACAGGCTTTTAGACGGCTATTTCTTTTAAAAAACTCGTCCGATCTGCGTGAGCGCCAGCAGCTTTCCTATGAGTTTAGTATTTTGATGATCGCATTTGAACAGTCTTGATGCTAAAGGCTCCTGATAAAGTAAAAAATTTTCAGGGCAAGTATCCAGCCAGACTTGTCCCATATTGGTTCTCGGCTGAATCGTCAGTCGCTATTTCTGTCCATTGTGGGTCCCGATTTGGAAATCTCTAATCATTGCACTGGTGGGGGAATTTGCCCAGTCGACGTCATGCCTAAAACCTACCGAGAACGTCTCACAGAAAAGGATATTCTAACTTTGGTGGACTACCTTGCACAGAGTCGATGAGCTATAAAACGATTTAATTTTATTCCGCGGCAGGGTTTTCAACCTGGGTGTTCGGTGAGCTTGCTATTTAGAGTCTGTTGGCATAACATTCACCAGGTTTAAGGGGTGAGTATGATATCTGTCAAAGCGATCGTTATTTTGGTTTTGTTTTCATCTCTTTCTTGGTCCCAATATCTGGACATGAATGATGTCACCATTTTGATGCCGGTACCTCAACCCGGTGAGGAAAATCTTCTCATTAAACCGACCGATGTCACACGCAGTGGGGAGCTTTTATTCCCTGCACAGAATTTATTCGTAGGTTTTGAATTAGATATCGGCTCGCGCAGGCCAATGATTCATCAGACAGATGATTTTCGCGTTATTGGTATTCGGCTAGATCATTTTCAGCGGCAATTATATATTAATCTTGTCTGGCAAAAACCTGTGAATGGCGGAATATACACCCAGGCATCGATTCATTCTGGGCATACGATTTTAGATTTACCAATTTTTTTGAGCAAAATGGAAGAACTCAACCATCGATTGCGACGTACCAATTCGAGAGGAAGTTTGCCTCTGCAAGTTAATCCAACGATTGCAGCTGAGGGGTTTTCTGGCCGGTACTATCAAGAGTTAAAGAAAATAATAATGGGACATATTAGCCCTGCGTTTCGAGTGACCTTTCGATCGTCGCGCCATAGCGATGGCGCCAATGGGTTTGCTGGTTGGGAGTTGCCAATTAATTTGAATCAGCCATCAGTAAATCAATTTGAGGTGATTCCTGAATATCAACCAATTCAAGAACCTTTTCGTAACTGGGAAACGTACATCCCATATACGTATTTAGAAATTAAAAATAAACTTTTTTCAAACGTAGTTACCGTGGGCGGGTTACCACCTTATACGACCAAGAATTTTCAACCTCTGATTGAAGATGGCTCGCGCGCAGTCACTCTGCCTGAACGTGAACTTTTAGAAATGATAGGGCGCGTGTACATGGTCGAAAATCCAAGAATAATTCCAGGTATAGTTCAAACTGAATGCATGAGCTGTCATTTTGCCCAACCGGTCAGAAATATGACTTTAAAATTACGTCCGGGATTGCCTTACGAAAAATTTGCAGAACGAATGGTATTTACTTCGGCCCGGTACAACCTTCAAAATTTGAGTCCTGTGCCGCGGAGTAATTTTACGATGGCGATGGGATACGTTGAAAATACAGCGTTGTGGAGTCAGCGATTAATTAATGAAACTGCCGACACTCTTGAAATGTTATACGGAAACAGGGGCGCTCTGAGTTCGGTTCGCGTACGCGGCTCTCACTAAATATGAAAAAATTTTATTTTGCGGTTTGGGGATCGGCGTGGACGACTGTCCGTTTTGTTTGGATCGATTTTTTATACTCCATAAAGTATTAGGGGGACTCGAACCTGCGGGCTACAGTTGCCACATCGACACCTAACTTTGTTCGTGGCTCGCTCATCTTTATCTCGGTTATTTTTAGTGCATTGAAACCATCACTTGGAATTTTGTCTGCCGGGTTGATTACCGGCGTGATGACGATGGTGGTTGCGTTAATTGGATTATATTTTATCGACGAGACATTCCACAAAGATTTAGACTTTGTCGAAACGGACTAGATAAACTCCGAAGAGTCCTTTAAGCCTAGCGGGCCTAAAGTACTTCTTAGACGCCGTCGAACTAAACAGTATTACTGAAAGTGCAGAGAAGAACCATGTCTCTCGACCAGCTGTCTGTCAGGCTATTGTTCGACTAGAAGAATGGTATGGTAAGAATCTACTGGTTCACGACTATCTAGCGAAGGGTAAGCTTCAAGACGTGAAAGCGAAATGGAGCTCGCCGTATAAAGTCCAAGCTGTATTTCAAAAAGAAAGCGCCTTGACTCAACTAGAATCCGAACTGATTCAATGTTTTTAGAAGATTCTAGTAAGGGCAGTGGCGGCAGCCATTACCGCAGCATTTGCCTTTTTTTAAATGATATTTTTCTGTGAATACAAATAATCCGCGTTCAAGATAGTAATCTAGGCCTTCAATAAGATCGTTCTCCGATTTCTTTGTCGCTATCTCTTTTAAGCAATTAGAACAAACGCAATCTTTGTACTGTGCAGGAATCATTGTTACGACGGGTAGATCCATACACCAACATTTTTTACCTTTGTTGCTAGCTTCGCAGCCAAAGGGTTGGCCGCATCGTTCGCACGTTTTCATAATTTCACTGTAATCCTACGGGGAAGCTCAGTCAAAGACCTAAACCGATCTATAGAGATTGGGCTTGCCGAGAGAATTTAATAACTTCTTTAGCGTATTTCACGCGGATATCATCACCATTAAACATTCTAAGGGCCGCTTCGTATTGGCGCGTGATCGTTTGATTCTTAAGAGCCTTTTTTGAATACGCTAAATAGATTTTTAGCAAGATTTGGCCTAAGAACAACTGTCGTTGAATGATTTTTTTTCGTTCTTTAACACTGGCTTGGCTTTGATTTTTGCGTGGTAAAACCCAAGCTTTTAGATTTTTAATCGTTTCGCCGGTGTACTCAAGACCGCCATTTTTTACTGGCGTCGTTTTAATTTCTGGAAATCCTTTGAATGTTTCTACGTCGGTTGTCTGTACATAGCATTTTACAGCGGAGTCTAAGAATTCTTTGTTGTCCATAAACGCATACTTGGCACCACGATGGCCCATTTGATCTAGCGCTTCTTTTAGTCCGAGTGCTGTCATCTGAGTTAAGCCAATGGCTCCAGTGTTAGATACTGATGACATATCAAAACGTGATTCTTGACGAATTTTTGAAGTGACGACAAATGGATCTGTACCAAAACAGTAAGAGGCCTTTGTAATTTCGGCCGCCAGTTCACGTTCAGTGATTCCGTTTATAGACTCGAAAGTTTTAGAGCATTTTTGCGAGCTTCCTTCGCACTGAGACATGATACCTTTTTTCTGCTCATCAATGTAACTTTCTAAGGATTTAATGATTGGAGAAAAGCGCGCGATCATAGGGGCCGTTATCACATACGGGGATTGAGTTTTAAGCGGCGAGAAAATTCTCTGAGTGATGTTGTACACAAAAAACGAATCATCCAACAAATTACGTTGAATGAAATATCCCACATCAATTTTTTGAGCTCTGAAGTCCTCAATAGGATCGCCATAAAAAAATGTTTCAGGTTCCGCTGAAGAGAGAATTGATGTCATAAAAATGAACACCGCTAGAAGTTGTGTAAGTATGTTCATATAGCCTCGCGAGTTCTATAGGAGCAAGGTGAATGCCATTGATAAAACCTGTCAAAATCACCGTAAATGAGTGTGAAGAAATCTTGCGATCCCAAACGACTAGTAACTGGGCACAACGGTAGAAATATTTCAAAACACTTGCAAAACATTGCTTGGAGCGCTTTTCGTCGCTTCTCTCAAAGACTCGGTAAAACTCCAACGTCGGTCGTTTTCTTTAATAGCTGCCCCAAGGAAAACTTAGAATGCTGGGAATTTTCAAACGGTTAGATATGTTTTTAAGGTAATATTATGTATAGTCTTGACATAATCCTAACAAAACCCTGACAATTAACCGATGGCGGGTCCACTGGGGTCCAATATTTGAGGAAAACGATGTGGAATAGAGCAGACACCCAGCTCTCAAAAAAGCAAGTTCTGTTAGACACGGTGGCAAAAGCCAGTGTGGGTCTGTCTGCAGCCGATATTTCGGTTAAACGTCATGACAACCATAATTTAGAACTTAAATCTTTATTTAATTTTTCCGGTGTCGAGCAGGAAGCTCGCCTGGATTTTTATTTGTTTTTCCCGCCGTCAGTGCAAATGCGCGAAGTTGAAAAAGACGACTTATTCAGCGATTTTTATTCGCGACAGCGTTTGTTTATTCCGCTGAATCAAAGCTTAGATTCACGTGAAATGCTAGAAGCTCTGGATGATATCAAGCGTTTGTTAACACTATTATCGGTCCCAGGCTGTGATGCTCATGTGGAAGATCAACTGACATCATCGGTGCAAATGATAGGCGGTATAGTTGGTGAAACCTTAAAGGCGCGCACCAGTAAAATAAAACGTGATCTGCTGTTGATACATTCACGCACTCATAATGTCGTTTCAGAGTCTGTTTTTAGTGAAATCACAGCTGAGATTGATGACCTAGCAGAAATTTTGGAAAGCGTACGCGCTGTCACTGATGCCAATTGGACTGTGAATTCGCCGGTTGTGAATCTTTTAGATGAGTATATTCATCATGTGTTTATCGAAACGCTGGGTAAAATTGATTTTGAAATTTCACGATTTCAGAAAAATATGGATAGCCAAGAGAGAACAAAGTTTGTCGATGGCTGGCGCCAGCTGCATTTGCAATTGTCACTATTGCAGAAAAAAGAAATGCATTTCCAAAAGAAACATTGTCTAACGCCGTCGCATTTAAAGAGCCAAGATAGCAGCGAATTGTTGCTTGTACGACTTGGTCAGATGAAAAAATTTTTTCAATCTAAAATGTTTATCGACGTGCAAAAATCGCAGTCTTTAAAAAAATTCTCAGAGCCGACGGCGGCCCTAGCCGCCTGTATTGCCGGGGTTTCCGCAGCAGTCATTCAGCAATTTGGCAATCCCGATTTTTATAAATTCAGTCTTCAAGGCGTGTCTTTGATTTTCTTCGCTATGGGCCTATACGCCGTCAGAGATCGATTGAAAGACTTTGCGAAGAGTTTTTTAAATAAAAGAATTTCTAGATTCGTTCCCGATTTTGAATATGAGTTGACTGACAAAAGTGTGCAACTAGGTCGCATTAAAGAATGGCTGAAAACAGTAAGAACTCTCGATTTACCAGAAGTTATTCGCCATCGTCGTAAAAGTGCCTCAGTGTCTGAAGCTGAATCGTATTTGAAAGAAGACGTTTTGTTTTTAAAGCGGGTATACTGCTTGGCTCCGAAAACTAAAAGCAGAGACAACCCATTGTCATTGCAAGAAACGCTAAGAATCAATTTACAGCGTTATTTGAAGTTCCTGGACGACCCAATGAAGGATATTACGATTCTGGATCAAAAAGGCCGTTTCACACGTAAAACGTCGAATAAGATGTACTATTTTTATGCTTTGGTTAACTACGCGGCCAAAGAAAATGGTGTAGAAACTCAAAAACAAATGCAATTATACCGTGTCGTCCTGAATAAAAACGGTATCCAAAAAGTAATTGAGTGCTCGAACGCGGTCTAGTTCCCAAAAACGGCTATCTGTATAAAACTCTACAGTATTGATGATATCACCACTGTGATATAGTTGGCGCCTTATGCGTAGTCTTCTCGTGTTGCTATTCTTATTCTCATTTTCTCACGCACAAATTCTAAAAGAATCTGGGATCACTCATGGCGGTGAGATTGAGTTCACTAATGATTGGATTTATGCGGTGGATTCGAATGAAAAAGTAGGAAAGTTACGCGGACGTGAATTTCCGGCGGCACGAAAAATGGCAGAGATCGTTGGAAAAAAATGCCGCTCACTCGGATGCAAAGTCAGCCGAGTCCAAGGTAAGTGGGGCTACGAATACAGTGTGCAATTGCAAGACGGGTGGTGGTTTCAAATCAGTTACGATCCATTGTGTGTTGAAATTCAAACTAAGCCTTCGACTTTGCAAGAGCTATATTTCCATCAAGAGTTGAAAGAAGAGCTTATCTTCGGATCCGCACGAGAAGCGGGTCTTGAGAGTCGACCTAATCGTGCGACTCACATGAATACGGGTGCACGCTCAGCTTTTGGTTATGATCTGCGCAACCTGTTCAATTACTTTGTAGATAATGCCAATTATCCAGAATTTTCGTCGGGTGTGTTTAGACAGAATTGGAATACTTCGCCGCCGTTGGTATTGAACGATATTGATTTGGATCAGAGAATTAAATCTATTCAAACGCAAATTGAAAAAGGTCAGATAAAATCATTCGGACAGCTAGTTCTAGAAATTATCAGACGGTTGCACTCTAATTTTTTGAGCTCTCAGTTTAATCCCAATCGTAATCAAGATTTAACATTTCGAAAATTGACGAATTTAGCACAAGAGAAAGAAAACTTGAGCCATCAAGAAAAAGATGTTCCATTTGAACGTCGTGCTGTGCGAGCCGTTCGTAGTTTTTCAGAATTTGTTCTGCACGCCGAGATGATTGAATCGCGAATTGCCTGGGTCAAGACACAGCGAGGATTTATCCCGTTTAAGCGTAAAGCCCCCCAGGTGCTTGGTAGTTACGGACGAGAACAGTTTTTTAAGGCTTGGTTGGTAGAAACTAATTTGTCGATAGAGCGATACTTACCGGTTATAAAGGCTCCCTCGTGGAGGAAGCCTTTAAATTTGTGTCAGAAGTTTTATTCTAACTAGATGTCAGCATTACGCCTGATGCAGCATCGTATCTTCGAATACAGCGAGACCGGCCTTAGCCCCTTCTCCCATGGCGATCACGATTTGCTTGTAAGGCGTCGTTGTTACATCGCCAGCCGCATAGATCCCCTTGACCGAAGTGCGGCCTTTGTTGTCGACTACGATCTCTCCGTAAGGAGTTAGCTCAACAACGTTTTTCAAAAATTGACTGTTTGGTAATAATCCGATTTGTACGAATACGCCATCCAGTTCCACTTTTTTAATTTCTTTTGAAGCACGATCTTCAAATTCTAGTGTGTTAACTTTTTGTCCATCGCCATGAATGTGTTTCGTTTTAGCGTTGGTTAAAATTGTAACGTTTGAAAGTGATTTTAATTTATTAACTAAAATCTGATCAGCTTTAAGCGAATCATTGTATTCAATCAACACGACTTCGCGTACGATGCCGGCTAAATCAATTGCGGCTTCAACACCAGAATTACCGCCACCAACAACTGCCACTTTTTTACCTTTGTAAAAAGGACCATCACAGTGTGGGCAGAAGGCTACGCCGCGGCCGATGTATTCTTTTTCTCCCGGAACTCCGAGTTCGCGCCATTTCGCTCCGGTGGCAATGATCAAAGATTTAGTTCGCAGAGTTTCATTTGATTCTAGTTCAATCAGTTTTGGAGAGCCGTCTTTGTGTACGGTTTTAACTCGACGATGTTCAAGAAGTTGTACGGGATACGATGCCAAATGTTGAGCCAGTTGCCCAGCCAATTGTGGACCTTCAGTGTACGTTACGGAAATTAAGTTTTCGATTCCGCGCGTTTCTTGAACTTGGCCACCAATTTTTTCTGTGATCAATGCTGTTTTTAATCCTTTGCGAACCGCATAGATCGCTGCTGATACACCCGCAGGGCCGCCGCCAACAACGACGACATCAAAGTCACCAAGATCACGTGGTTTCTGGTCAGCAGGGGCATCGTTTGAACCAAACGTGTTTTCTAATTTCACTAATAGATCTAGAAAACTAATACGACCGGAATGAATTAACTCATCCGCATTGACCACGCTGGGAACACCTTGAATGTTCAAACGTTTAACGTCGTCTTCCGCATAGGCGCCGTCGATCATCTCATGCTCGATATCGGGATTTAAAATCGCCATTTGATTGATGGCTTGAACTACGTCCGGGCAGTTTTCACATGTTAGTGAAATAAATGTGCGTAGTTTTATTGGACCTTTCAGTCGTTTAATTCGATCGGCCAATGTCGGATCTGGCATTTTACCTTTATGATCAGAATTTAATATCGACAAGATGAGCGAAGTGAATTCATGTCCGCTTGGTATTCCAGAGAAAGTAATTCCCGTTGGTTTGCCATTATGAAGGACTTTAAATCGGGGAATCAATGAAGCCATTCCGGGGTTTAAATTTTTAGTTACACTGATTTTATCGCTGGCGCTGGCAACGCCTTCAAGCAAGTCTAATAATTCAGCTTGGTCTGCGTGCTGACTGAGATCGACAGCTAATTCAACATGACCTTCGAGTTTTTCAAATACAGTTTTAAGTTGTTCTTTCATGTCTTGATCAATCATAGACGCTCCAATTCAATAGAATTCAAAAAATACAGTGGTAATATACCGAAATTTTAAGTCAGTTCTTAGAGATTCTTAATTCAAACTCACATGCGCGTGCGAGTTTCAAATAATTTTCCCTGTGGAGGGGGGGAAGCGAGCGATGTTTCCACATCGCTCACGTTCTAGTGCACGCCTTAGCGTGCACTGCGAGCAAGCTAGATTTTGCCAACTAGATCTAAACCAGGTTTCAATGTTTTTTGACCTGGAGTCCATTTCGCTGGGCACACTTCGCCTGGGTTCTTAGCTGTGTATTGAGCTGCTTGAACTTTTCGAAGTAATTCTTCAGCGTTACGGCCGATACCGTTGTCGTTCACTTCAGCCAATTTGATTAGGCCTTCTGGATTGATCAAAAAAGTTCCACGGTAAGCTAAACCTTCAGATTCAATATGAACACCAAACGCGCGTGATAAGTGACCCGTTGGATCAGCTAACATAGGGTATTTGATTTTTTTGATTGTTTCTGAAGTGTCGTGCCAAGCTTTGTGTGTGAAATGTGTATCTGTGCTTACAGAATAAATTTCCACACCCATTTTTTGGAACTCAGCATATCTATCAGCCATATCACCAAGCTCAGTTGGGCATACGAATGTAAAGTCGGCTGGGTAAAAGAAGAATACTGACCATTTGCCACGTAAATCATCTTGAGTCACGGTTTTGAAATCTTTGTTGTGATACGCTTGAACTTTAAAATCAGTTATGCGTGAGTTAATTAATGTTTGCATGAATGCTCCTTCGTATAGGTGGTTTTAAGAAACCACTTTGTTTATATACTTACCTTACGGATTTTTACAGAAAAGGTAAAATCAATTATATCTTTGACGTAATAGATTTTATCTATTATGATGAATAATGAGGCGGTCGAGGAGGTAACTGTATGAAATCACGTATTAATTTTTCCATCACTCAGCTCGAATATATTTGGGCGGTGTATAAGTACGGCCATTTTGCGAAGGCGGCCGAGGCTTGCAGCGTCACTCAACCCACCCTAAGTATGCAGGTTCAAAAGCTAGAAGAGGACCTTGGGGTTATTATTTTCGATCGATCTAGGAAGCCCATACTGCTGACGGACGTTGGAAAAAAAATTATCGAACAGATTCAAACAGTACTTTTTGAAGCAAAAAAAATCGAAGGTATTATTTTACAAAGTGAATCCAATACTATGCATGGCGAACTGATTGTAGGAGTCATTCCTACGATTGCACCATATTTATTGCCGTTGATGTTACCTGTGCTAGAGAAAAGTTACCCTGATTTAAAACTAAAAATAATGGAGCTGCAGACCAGTCGAATCATCGAACAGCTGAACAATGATGAAATTGATGTTGGTATTTTAGCGACACCACTGAACATTCCGAAAGTAATCGAAATTCCATTGTATTACGAACCGTTTTTGGTTCTGAGCAATAAAGATCACACGCTCAGTAAAATGAAAAAAGTGAAATACGCGAATTTAAATATGGAAGATGTCTGGTTGTTAGAAGAAGGCCATTGCTTGCGTAACCAAGTATTGGATATCTGTTCACTAAAGCCTAGTAAAATCGCCAAACGTAATTTTGAATTTGAAAGCGGTAGTTTAGAAACATTGAAACGATTGGTAAATTCATACGGCGGCTACACTTTAATTCCGCAGCTGGCTTCGGAAGAACTGGGATTAAACACGAATTTGATACCGTTTGAGCGACCGATTCCTTCGCGCGAAATTGGGCTTGTTTATCAGCGCGCTCATTACAAAGAGAATTTAATTGAGACTTTGTCTGAGGCGATTTTGAAATCAATTCCTGCGGAGATAAGTCGAATTCGGCAGAAGGATTTGGATGTTATTGGGATTGAAGAAAAATAGTTACACCGCAGCTGTTTTTTTCTAAACTTTTGCTGTTGGTGGAGTAGGGCGGATTTTGTTGAATGCTCTTACTAACATGAATACCGCAAAGGCTATAATTCCGAAGGAAATAATTGAGGTTACGAATAGACCTACGTTGATTGTTACAGCTCCTGCTTTTTGAGCATCAACTAATGTCGCGTAAGGGGCTGCTATGGTTGCGCCTTCTTTTAGAGTGATGAATAGGTTTTTGAAATCGATTCCGCCGATTAGGAGTCCTACTGGGGGCATGATGACGTCGTTAACTAAAGAATTTACGATTTTTCCGAATTCGGCTCCTATGATTAAACCTACGGCTAGATCTAGGACGTTGCCTTTCATTGCAAACTCTTTAAACTCACTCATTACAGGCATAATTGCTCCTTATATCTAGTGTGTACCATAGGGAGTTTTGAGTTTCAATGGAATTCTATTGTTGCGAATTGCATAGATCAGAACTCCACCAACATCTGTTGCTAACCTGTTTTTGAAATCCAAGTCCACCTTCGGTCCAGAACTAGAAACCGGTCTAATCATAATTACTAATCGCCCGATAAATCAATATCTTCGGAGATCGAAATTGTGAATTGGTATGGTCAATTATTAAGCTCTCTAAAACATCTTAAAAACAAACTCTGGTTTGTATTTGTTGGTAATTTCATTTTTGGAATTACCTACTATTTTGTTGCGAACGAGAGTTTGAAATTGGCGACGCTAAATACCAGTGTATCGCCGGTTTGGCCGCCAACAGGACTTGCCATTGCAATGTTGTTTATTTTTGGTCGCAAATTTTTACCAGGGATATTTCTAGGAGCCTGGTTAGTTAATTTCCTAACTCCGGCGTCACACATTATCGCTGTTCTAATCGGTGTTGGTAACATGTTAGAAGCTCTTGCCGGCTACTATTTATTAATCCGAATTCGCAGATACAAAACACAGCTGGCTCATTTAACGATGCCAGTTTCAATTGGCGCATCCTCGGTTCTTGCGACTCTCGTGAGCGCAACCATTGGGGTCGGCTCGCTTTTTTTGTTTGGAAACTTAAATAGTGATTTGGTTTTAAATGCCTGGCTTACCTGGTGGATTGGTGACACCGTTGGGGCTTTGCTCGTTGTTCCACTTGTCGTTTCGATACATGATGGCGATTTCCAAGAACTTGTCCGTGCTATGAAGGAATCACCACAAAAATTTTCGGGAATAATTGCTGGATCGGTTTTTGCGATCGGAGTTATCTCGTTCTTGCTTTCAGATTTACATAGCTTAAAATATTTGATGCTGATTTTGCCGATGTTGTTGGTGTTTGCATTGTCAAAAAATCGGTTCTTTATTTACTTGTTTGGGACAGCGATTCCGGTCATTGCACTTTATTATACGATCAATGGGTTGGGTCCGTTTAATTTATCGTCGTTCAATCAGAATCTATTAAACTTAGAAATATTCATAGTTGGCATATTCGTTACCGTTTTTATTTTGGCCGATATTTCTAGCTACGTCTTTCAAAAACGTATTCTGACGGTGTTGATAGGTGGCTGGTTATTTTGGGCGACGATTTTTTATAATTTACAGATGTCCCACCAGCAAACCGATGCAAAAAATATGGCCGTTGTGACTAAAGACATGGAACTACGGATTTCAGAGCGCTTGAATGAATACATTGATGTTTTAACTGGTGGGCGCAGCCTGTTCCTAGCGTCTGATAGTGTTGATCCAACAGAGTGGAACGAATACGTGTCGTCGCGCAATCTGGAAGAGCATACCCCAGGGCTTAATGGCATCGGTGTTATTTTCCGAGTGCCAAAAGCAAAATTGAATGAACATTACAAATTTTATGGCCGCTTTTTTGAGACTGACTTTGTATACAAGGCCGTGTCGGCGAATCACGGAGCGCATTTACTGCCTAGCGAGGCCGATAGTTTAGTTGTAACCTACATAGAGCCTTTGGAAAAAAATAAGAGTGTCCTAGGTCTTGATGTCGGATCTGAAAAAATACGTAGGGAAACGGCCATGGAAGCTATGCGTACAGGGCAAGTTCAAATCTCACCCGCCATCTATTTAATGTACGATAAACAAGATCGAATGGGGTATTTATTATTTCTTCCTGTTTATAAAAAAGGTGCTAAAACCGCAACTGTTGAAGACCGTGTCGCTAATTTTTCGCACTGGATTTACGCGCCATTTTTTGCGGATAACTTTTTAAATACTATTTTTAGGCGTTTTAATGAACAGCTTGTTTTTGAATTGTATAGTAAGCCGGACTTTACCGTTTCTTCTATCGTGTATTCAAATTCACACGAAAAAATAAACCCGGCCGGGGTATTATTAACATCTCAGATAAATTTAGCCGGTCGTTCATTTTATGTGCACTGGGCCCAAGGTACTGCTTATGAAGGCTCTCATGATCTTTTATCGACGTGGATTGGTTTAATCGGCGCCATCACTGTTCTTTTGATCGCCTTGTTCATTATTAATATCCATACGACAGGCGAGAAAGCGCACTTGTTAGCCGCTCAATTGCACAATGAATTCTTAAAATCTCAATTGATAGTCAAAGAACAAGAAGCAAAAATTGCAGAATCGGCAAAAATGGCTTCCCTAGGTGAAATGGCCAGTAGTATTGCGCACGAGATTAACAATCCATTAACCATTATTTACGGCAAAGCTCGTCAAATCCAAAGTTATATGGAGAGCAAAAATCCCCAAGCTATGCATGAAAGAGCACAGCAGGATGCACTTAAAATTATCACTACGGTGGATCGTATTTCTCGTATCATCAAAGGTTTAAGAAAAATTTCACGTGATGCAAGTTCTGATTCGATGGCGACGGTGTCGGCAAAGGATCTAGTTGAAGAAACGCTGTCGTTCTGTCAGCAACGGTTCCAGCAATTCTATATCGAATTCAGAGTATACATGAATTACACGGGCGATGTGTATTGTCGTCAAACTGAACTTTCACAGGTCATTCTAAATTTATTAAACAACTCATTCGACGCTGTTTCAAACCTGGAAGAAAAGTGGGTTGAACTAAGTGTGGATAATGTAGATAATACGATGGTGATTACAATCACAGATAGTGGCCGTGGAATTTCTAAAGACGTTCAAAATAAAATATTCCAGCCGTTCTTTACAACGAAAGAAGTCGGTAAGGGAACGGGGCTGGGCTTAAGTATTTCAAAAGGGATTGTAGAAGCTCACTTTGGTCGTTTCTATTTAGAGGAGCGCAGTGTGAATACTAAATTCGTAATTGAAATTCCGCTTAACATGGCAAAAATTTCTAACGCCGCTTAAGTATTACTTATCGACGATATTCGTCGATTTTTCCCATCGAAAAAATAACAAAAGCCAAAGCAGCCAATGGCGCTGCCAGTAGATTTAAAATAGGCACATAAAAATACCCGCCCGTTAAAAGTGCCAGAGTCCACAAAGATTGTTTTTCTTTCAACATGAACCGTTCAAATTCAGATGCCGTAGCATAGCTTTGCAGGACATCATATGGAAACACTCGCCGAGCTAGATGGGCATTTAAAAAATAAGGAACTAGAACTTGCCCCAACGGTACAAAAATCAATATCGGAGATAAAACAATCAGTAATCCGAAATAAATCGCGACAGAAACAACGGAGTTTTTCAAACTATCAAAGAATGTCAGTTCCGAATTTTCAGTTAGGTTAGGAAAGTAGAGTTTTCGGATAATCGGATTTAATAGAGGAACTAATAAAATCGATGTTAAAATAATAAGAAAAAAATACGAAACGGTGAAAATTAAAACCGTAAATACTAAAAGAGCCACAACATTTAAAACAGAGAACCCTAACAACAAATCCAGTTGGCCAAAAGTAGATTGCAAAATAGAAAAACTTTGCAAGTAGGGAACAAATTTCGTTGCGATCAGAGGCCATCCCCAAAACAATATACCTATACAGAAACCTAATGCCAGAATAGATAGTCTGAAAATAAATCCATTTAATTCTCCTTTCCTAAAATTAAATCTTAGGAAAGGAGGAAATGCACTTTAAATAATTAAAAACGAGGACGACGTGGACTTGGTGTCGGAGCCGGTTGGTTGCTGTACTGACATTTTCTCCAAACCATACCCACGCTTTGGCGCATGCTAAAGTCTTTAGAATCTAAGCTGATAATCGCGTTCGAACGATCGGACAATTTAGGATAAAAACTAACACCCAATTGCGAATAAAAAATCATCGTATGGGCACCTGAAATACATGACGACCAAACATAACGTGTCGGACTGGATTCAACATGGAATGTGTAATCCTGATTGATTGGCCCTTTGTGAATTACTTCTCGCAATGTTGGAACGATGCTGTTTGCCGACATAGTCGCTAAACGGTGAAAACCGTAGGCACTCGTGGGTAGGGCTACGAAGCCGCGATAGTCGACACTTTTAAAAGCGTATTGCCAACTTTGTAGTGTTAACAGTTTTGGATTTGGACTGCCGTTACCGATTTCGACAGAATGATTGTCGAAAAGTAGCGATAGATCCTTAAAATCCGGCGAAATTGTCACGCTCGCAGCTGAGTCTTCACAGCCAGAACCTGACATTGTTACGCCACGAATTTCTGCGCGATCAGGCGCACTTTGCCCCCAACTGATTAATGACCAGCCGAGTAAAGATACTAGTGTTTTCACTGGTAGTTTCATTTTTCCCCCTTAAAAGCTCTTTTTATTTACAATATGGGATTTTTTACGATCAGAAAGACACCGATTCGTCCAAAAAATTCCCCCGATTGGTTTATAAAGCAATTGGTCTGCCAATTTTTGGAATTTTTATTTTTAAAAACGCCTTAACACAAATCTAACAATGGCCAAATAGAAAAACCGACCAAAATCCAGTATAAGATAGGCTACAAATCTCAGAGGAAATATAATGCTTAAATTATCCGCGTTGTTGCTATTCGTATGGATGTCACCGGCTTTGGCTCAAACAGTTGTTGTCGACGGATCAAGTACCGTTTATCCCATCACTGAAGCGGTGGCCGAAGAGTTTCAAAAAGAATTTAAAGGCAAATACAAAGTCACTGTGGGAACCAAAGGAACCGGTGGCGGGTTTAAACGTTTTTGCCGTGGCGAAACGGATGTTCAAAATGCGTCTCGTCCAATTTTAAAATTAGAATTTGATGCGTGCAAAGAAACCGGTATTAAATTCATCGAATTGCCTATCGCTTACGACGCTACTGTTGTTGTCGTTCATCCGAAAAATGAATGGATCAAAGACATCACAGTAGAAGAACTAAAAAAAATCTGGGAACCAAGTGCTCAAGGCAAAGTGACTAAGTGGAATCAGATCAATCCAAAATGGCCAGATCAACCATTAAAACTTTTCGGTGCTGGATCCGACTCAGGCACATTTGATTACTTCACTGAAGCGATCGTAGGTAAAGCCAAATCCTCTCGCGGTGATTACACAGCCAGCGAAGACGACAACACCTTGGTGCAAGGTGTTTCTCAAGAAAAAAATGCAATCGGATACATCCCGATGGCCTACTACATGGGCAATACAGCCAAATTAAAGGCTGTAGGGATCATTACTAAAGATAAAAAGGGCAAAGTCCTTCCGGGCGTTTTACCCAGTCGTAAAACAGTAGAAGATGGATCTTACCAACCTCTGGCGCGACCACTCTTTATTTACATAAGCCAAAAAGCATTAAACAAACCAGAAGTGAAAGAATACGCAAGTTTCTTTATGAAGAATGTTGCGACCCTGGTACCAAGCGTACAATACATACCATTGCCAGCGTCTGCTTATGAAATGGCAACAAAGAATTTAAATTCAGCAAAATTAGGTACCGTGTTCGACGGCCACTCAGAAGTGGGTTTGAGAATCGAAGACCTTTTAAAGAAAGAAGCAAAACACTAGGAATTTATGTCAGAACTAAAGGCATTTACATCAGCTAACCATCCCACTCGTCGGTGGAGAAAAATCAAAGACCGTTTGATCGAGACGGTTTTGTTTTTAGCCGCGTGTAGTTCTGTTTTTGTAACGATGGGAATCGTGTATGTTTTAGTTTCTGAGTCCCTGCCATTTTTTGAAAACGTTTCGTTTACTGAATTTTTAACTGGCCGAGAATGGACACCCATGTTTAGCGACGCTAAATTTGGAATTCGCCCTTTGGTGGCTGGGACCTTCATGGCGACATTTATTGCTGTGTGTGTAGCTATCCCGCTGGGTACGATCGTTTCCGCCTATTTAAGTGAATATTTAAAACCAAGTGCCCGTGAAATCTTGAAACCGGTTTTGGAATTATTGGCTGCGGTTCCCAGTGTGGTTTATGGCTATTTTGCGTTGTTGTTTGTTACACCCATGCTTCAAAAAATTATGCCTAACCTGGGCGGGTTTAGTATATTAAGTGCGGGTATTGTGATGGGTATTATGATTATTCCCTACGTAAGTTCGTTAAGTGAAGATGCTATGGGGGCAGTACCGGCTCATCTGCGTGAAGCTTCGGCAGCGCTGGGTTCGACAAAGTTTCAAACGACTTTACGAGTCGTGATCCCAAGTGCCTTTTCGGGAATTAGTTCTGCTTATGTTCTAGGAATTTCACGCGCGCTTGGTGAAACCATGGTTGTTGCTATTGCTGCGGGTATGCAACCAAATTTAACTTTGGATCCATCCGAACCAGCAGCCACAATTACCGCGTTTATCGTACAAGTTAGCTTAGGAGATTTGCCTCACGGAAGTATCGGTTATCAATCCATCTACGTTGCTGGGCTGACTTTATTAGTTCTAACTCTAATCTTTAACATTCTAGGGATGTGGATTAAAAACCAAATTCAGGAGAAAGAATAATGGAGCAGTCAATGGTGCAAACCCAAACAGCTCGATTACTAAGGGAACCTATGAGCGATGTAGATATCGCACGAAATTTAAAATGGCGTCGTATGAAAAACTTTATGTTTTCAGTCGTCGGTCTTTTGACTTTGTTATTTGCGATTTGCACATTGCTTGCATTATTTATTGATTTAGCGATGACTGGAGTTCCGCGAATCAGTGCTGAATTTTTTACGAATTTCCCGTCTCGCTTTCCTGAAAAAGCGGGGATTTTATCTGCTTGGGTGGGATCGCTAGCTGTGATGATAACAACGGCTGTCGTTGCGATTCCCATTGGCGTAGCCGCGGGAATATATCTGGAAGAGTATGCACCTAAAAACTTTTTTACTAAGATCATAGAGCTTAACATTATCAATCTAGCGGGTGTTCCTTCGATCACGTTTGGATTGATGGCATTAGGGTTGTTTGTTTATAAATTTAAATTTGGCCAAAGTATTTTGACGGCCGGAATGACTTTAGGTCTGTTAGTTTTGCCGATCGTTATCGTAACGACCCGAGAAGCGATTCGCACCATTCCGAACTCTATTCGTGAAGCGTCGTTTGGATTGGGTGCCAGTCACTGGCAAACAATTCAGCACCATGTTCTGCCGTATTCCAGCGGTGGTATTTTAACGGGCGTGATTATTTCGTTATCGCGTGCCATTGGTGAGACGGCACCTTTGATTACGATTGGGGCTTTAACGTTTATCGCGTTTTTACCAACGGCGCCGGTTTCGGACGTGTTTCCTTACGTTAGTTTTCAATGGTTGCATGATGCATTTACCGTAATGCCGATTCAAATGTTTAATTGGGTATCTCGTCCGCAACAAGAATTCCATGTTAATGCTGCGGCGACAGGTACGGTATTGTTAGTCATGACTCTGCTGATGAATGGCGTGGCGATTTATATTCGCTATCGATTTCGTCGTAGAATGAAATGGTAAGCAGAGAAGGATCATTATGAGCCCACAATTTGAAATTCCCACAACATCGACGACTAAATTTAATCTTGGCGTTCAATCTGATTTTTTGCGTTCTCAAGTTAAGAATTTATCTTTTAGTTACAACCCAAAAGATAAACTGGTTTTAAAAAATGTATCTCTTCCTATCTTCGATAAAAAAGTAACGGCGCTAATTGGTCCATCTGGTTGCGGTAAAACCACATTGCTGCGTTGTTTTAATCGTATGCACGATTTGTACAATGAAGTGTCCTATGATGGCGAAATTCTGTTATATCCAGAATCAAAAAATATCTTAAGCCGTGACGTTGATCCGATGGAAGTGCGCATGCGTATTGGGATGGTTTTCCAAAAACCAAATCCATTTCCAAAAACTATTTATGAAAATGTAGCTTATGGACTGCGTGTTCGCGGTATCAAGAAAAAATCGTACATGGATGAAAAAATTGAACTCAGCCTGCAGCAAGCCGGTCTTTGGACAGAAGTAAAAGATCGTCTGCATGCGCAAGCGACATCGTTATCCGGCGGCCAACAACAGCGATTGTGTATTGCTCGCGCATTGGTGACAGATCCAGAGATTTTACTTCTGGATGAACCTACCAGCGCATTAGATCCTATTTCTACATCGCATATTGAAGAGTTGATTGTTGAACTAAAGAAAGATGTGACGATTTTGATCGTGACTCATAACTTGCATCAAGCGGCTCGTTGTTCTGATTACACAGCGTTTATGTACTTGGGCGATCTGATTGAGTATGGCCCAAGTAATTTGATTTTCACGAACCCGTCTGACAAACGAACCGAGAACTACATCACGGGTCGGTTTGGTTAGCTCGCCTGTGGCGAGACTTGGATAGGATCACCAAATCGAAGTAACACATGCCAAAGAAGTTTCAGTTCCTGAAGTACATCCTTTTCATTTCCACGATCAGCCCAAGAATTTGGATTTCTTCTCAGTGATGCGGCGGCATCGCCAATCTTTTTAACGTTGAGCAGGCTATCTGGAGCTACCCTGGTATGTTGACTGCGAGATATTCGACATACGAAGTATATGCTCAATTACACCAATGGCATTCGACTTGCGGACCTTCGCATAATCACTGACATAATTAATGGCATCTATTTGTGACTGCCGTTAGCATTATGATATTCCGCACGGCTGCCCAACTCCCTCGCTACGAGAATGTTGATTAATGAATTTGAAACGTGAAATCACTTTGCAAGCTTCCTTGGCACGAGCGCGATCTGCAAATCACAACCAACTGCAGACGCAGCCTTACTCATTGTATCCAAAGAAAGAGCCGTGTATTCCTCATCAAAAACACGCGTCGTGGTTGTAGGACTGCCAAAAATTTTACGAAGCTTACTTTTTGTAGCCTTCGCTTTCGTCATTCGCTTTTCAAGTTGGTGAACAAAAGTTCTTTTTGTGGCCTTTGCTGCCACTTCGGCTTCAAGCCCTTCCGCCTCAAGAAAATTAGCAAAACTAGAGCCTGTGTGTATATTCTTTTTCAGTCCCATGAGTTTACCTCTTTGCTTTCTTAATTTTATTTTCGATGTCTCTTTGACTATGCATCCATTTCTTCATTCGATCCCAACCAAGATCCAAATCAGACTTCGGCGTCTTTTTTGAAGTCTTCTTGAAAAAGTGTTTCTTCAAAACGCCCTTTGCCTGATCTCAGTCGATCCACATAGGGCCTATCCAGTCGCCAGTTCAACTCCACAAAACGAATGTCTTCACCTACGACAGTCTTTGTGGGACGGCCCAATTCTAGTAACGCTTCCTTTACAGCTTCATTGCCTGAATCACTGGCATAAAACCTTGCATGGATGCGTTTCTGTGGGGATGTTGGCCTTATCGTCATACTCACAAACAACTGTACTCTATAGCGTACTGGTTGTCAATGATCCCATTTTGAGACGCCCGACTTTGGACCTATCTAAGTTCATACTGGCCTCCGTCTTTGATTATTAAAATTTTCTGTTCGAAACGCTGGACGATATTTCGAATAGCAGCCCAGCTCCATTTTTTACCTTTGCGCGATTTGATCTTTTGCTCATCCAATTCTTGGTTGATTTGATGGACGGTAGGTCCCTGTGCCCGCAACCAGTGGATCTTAAGCAACACAGGAAATTCAGTTGGATGTTTAGTCAAAACGCCATCGAAGTAACAGAATCCATAACATGGCCCCGCACCAGATCAGGCTTGTCTGAGTCGCGGAATCGAATAATTTCATATGGTTGTATTCGTTTGGATATTGATGCGCTTGGATCACCTAGGGTTCGGCTAATGCTGCTAACCCGCATTGGGTTGGAAACAAGTAGATTTATTCCTTTTCCTGGGCTACGTTGTTCAGTGAAAACTGAGGTTAAATCTTATGCAAATTAGTTATATTTCGACTCAAACAACGACCGCATCCAATGCTCAATTAACGCCGCCACAATGTTTAGATAAATTGATGGATCGTAAAGAGATCGGCTTTTACAAATTAACTGAGATGAACAACCTGTGGAGCCAAACCGAACAAATTGGCGAAACATTCGCTAATAAATTTAAGCATTTTATTTGGGTAGGAATTGGCGGATCTAGTTTGGGTCCTAAAGCAATGGTTGGAGCATTGAAAGTAAATCATATCCAAGTCCTAGAAAATCCAGATATTCAGACGTTACTAGCGGCCAAGAAAAAATTCCCATCATTCAAAAACGTGGGTTTCGTATTCGTTTCTAAAAGTGGAACAACAATCGAAACTCTGGCTACATTGGATTTCTTTTCTCAAGAATTAGCGACTGAAAATTTACAGTTAAAAAATCAAACCGTAGTTATCACAGAACTTAAAGCCAGCAGCCTATACGATTGGGCAAAAACAAATGGCGCTCCTATTCTAGAGATTCCATTGAATGTCGGCGGCCGTTTTTCGGTGTTGAGTTCAATTGGCCAGTTAGTAATTAAACTTTGTAAATTAAATTTAGGAGAGTTCCGTCACGGTGCTGAATCGGCTTTGAAAACGGAATACAAAGAACGTACGCTGTTTCCAATGGCTCAGTTCTTTATGGAAAGTTTCAAACGTAAAGATGTGCTGTCGTATTTCTGGTATTACTCTGATTCCGCATTTCTGCTAGGTAAATGGTTAGAACAACTTTGGGCAGAATCCTTAGCTAAAAGAGAATCACCTCTGTATGTAGCGACCGCACCAATCGCAAGCCTAGGTGCTAATGATCAGCATTCTATCTTGCAGCAAATGATGGAAACGCAATTAGGTAAAACGGTTGTGGTTCATCGATTTAAATCCAGTGAAGAGCATGACTATCAATTGAAAACGACTCAATTTCCTGAAACGAGCGTTTTAAAAAATCGTCCATTAAGTCATCTGTTAAAAATAGAAGCACAAGCGATGACGGAAAGTCAGAAAGAAAGCAAAAACCCCGTATGCGAAATCAAATTTGATAAATTGGATGAATTCGCGCTTGGTCAGTACTTTATGACGTATCAATTGATCGTCGGTATGATGGGCGAATTCATGCAGATCGATGCATTTAATCAGCCGGGCGTTGAGCTTGGAAAAATTATCACAAAGAAACTTTTAACTCAGTAGCTTGAACGCTTTTAGGCTAATCAGTATAGGTTTTAACAATTTTAGAAACTAAAGAGGCACTTATGAAATTAAAATCTCCGTTCCAGAACAAAATCAAAATCTACACTGATGGTGCGGATAAAAAATCGATGCTTGAAATGGCTGCCAATCCTTACGTTCAAGGTTTGACAACAAACCCGTCGTTGATGAAAAAAGCGGGCATCACTAATTACACTGAGTTTTGTAAAGATATCCTGACGCAAATTAAAGATAAACCCATTAGCTTTGAAGTGTTCGCGGATGATTTTAAAGAAATGCACCGTCAGGCGCAAATCATCTATAAATGGGCAGACAACGTTTATGTTAAAATTCCTATCATGAACTCTAAGGGCGAGAGCTCAATTCCATTAATCAAAGAATTATCGGCCCAAGGGATTAAACTGAATGTAACGGCATTGTTTACTTGGGATCAAATTCAAGAAACAGTGATGGCCGTAAAAAGTGGCGCCCCTTCAATCGTATCCGTATTTGCAGGACGTATCGCTGACAGCGGTCGTAATCCAAATCCATTGATGAGTGCCGCAGCCGATTTCTGCCGAACGCACGGCGATCAAATTGAATTATTGTGGGCCTCTACTAGAGAAGTATTTAACATCGTAGAAGCCGAACTTGATGGTTGCCACATCATCACAGCACCACCAGACATCATCAAAAAACTCAGCGGTTTCAACAAAAGCCCATGGGACCTAAGCTTAGACACAATCAAAACCTTCAAATCTGATTCCGAAGCCGCCGGCTTCAACATTTAGGGAAAAGGCAGCTGCTGCCTTTTTGAAACGCGGCTAGTTAAAAGGAATTTTTATGAGTCCAACTTCTGTCATCATGAATTTGCTTTGGTTGTTTTTCGGTGGGTGGACTACAGCGTTGTCGTGGTTTGCTTCGGCATTTTTTATGCTGATATCAATTGTTGGTATTCCTTGGGCCAGGGCTGCGTTTAATATTGGATTGTTAAACTTTTGGCCGTTTGGATCGGAAGTTGTTAATCGCAAAAAATTGAGTGGGTCTGACATCGGTACGGGTGGCCTTGGGACGATCGGTAATATTCTGTGGTTTATTTTTTGTGGTTGGTGGTTAGCTTTGATTCACTTGTTTTGGTCTGTTTTATTGGGCATCACGATCATAGGGATTCCGTTTGCCATCCAGCATTTCAAGCTAGCCGGAATTTCTATCGCGCCGATTGGCAAGTCGATAGTATTTAAATAATTTACCAAAAGTTTATGAAATAACTTAAAATAAAGGCTATTAAGTAATCAGACGTTTAGCGGTTGTATTTTCGTTTGATTAGAAAAAGTTCTTTAAGAATTCTAAACGCTTCTCTATATATTTTAACTTTTGATCCCGGAACATCGACCCATTCAACCAATGGGTATTCGGTGATATTGTTTTCACCCACGCGAAGCATAATCTCGATATCAAAAATCCAGCCGCTGATAAATGGCTCAGCAAACGCTTTTTCAGCCATGTAGCGAGACATAATTTTAGCGCCGCACTGACTGTCATAGCTGCCAATGTTCAGCATTAAATCCGCCACGGTCGCAAATAGGCGGCCTAAGTAATGTCGTGTTGGTTTACGCACAATTTGGCTGCCCATGCGCAAGATTCGACTCGCAAAAACAACTTCTTTGCGCGCATAAAATAATTCACGGAATCGAATCATGTTTTGGATTTCGAAAAGTGGCGTTGCCAAGTCAGCATCCCAATAGCCATACCAATCGTACAGAGTCGGAACAACGTTGCCGACATTTTCAATGGTCATCCGTTTTTGGAAATCGACGGCTACTGTATTTGCCGTACTATTTATTGACGGGATGTGTTTTTTAGACCAGTGATAGGCATTGTAAATAACACCGGCTTTGCCCGTATTTTTTGGGTTATCAAACACGAACCAATTGGCTTGCAACCGATGTTTAGAAATATAACTACGAATTAATTCTGAAGTTCCATCTTTGGAGCCATCGTTAGCAAATACAAAATCAATATTTTTAGTATCCAGACGATCATGGTATGTCTTGAACAATTCTAAATTGAGTCGAGAGGCTTCATTATAACAGGGAATGATAAGTAATATTTGGCTCATGGCTTATGCCGAACGTATCAGCTAAACCCTAGAATAATCAAATGAAAATTAATTATTAGTTGTTTTCGAGATAGTCATAGGAAAGAACTACGCTTTTTAAATTATAAAATTTAGCAAAAACAATGTTGCGATAATCATCGGGTTTTGTCATGACGTCTTCGTAGTAAAACGTCGTAGGAAAATACGATAGCGGTGTTATAATCACATCCTTGCCGTGGCCCGAAGAAATAATAACATGTCGTTTTTTTTCTGATTCCACGTACTTGGTTAAGTTGACTAAGTCTTTCCAGGCGTAAAAGTTATTAAATAAAATCAGCAATGAAATCGCAAAAAGAATATTTAATTTCTTTCCCGAAAACCGATCAGACCAGCGCTTTAAAAAATCTAATTTATCTGCGAACAGGACGATCAGGAAAGATCCGTAGAGTAGAAAAAACAAATAGGTGTTATTAAGCACTCGGCGGGGAGGTAATCCGCCCATAGTCCAAACCGAAGGAACAAATGTTAGCGCGAAAATGCCAAGACCAAACAGTCCTAAGAAAAGTCGACTTTGTTTGGATTTTATTTTGTCAGATAGGTTTTGATGAAACTCTTTTAAAATCGGAAATACGGCCATCAGTGCGACAAGGCCGGCTAGGCTGAGATAGCGAACCGTGGTTTCAATAATTAATCCCCATGGTTTAACTAAAAGTAAAAGAATGTCGTGGCCACCATGCAGTTCTTTTCCGCGGATGGCATTTCCAGGGGCAAAATACAAAATCAAAAAACCAATTACGGCTGCAGCAAACGGAAGGATCAGCACGCGTTCGCGTCGATCAAAAATCAGTCTTTGGTATACGAATACGAAAAGCAGCGTGAATATCCACTGAACCGCCAAAGTTTCATTCGATCCCGAAGCGATAAAACTAGCGACGGTAACGATGACAACCGAAAAGGGACGCATCGATCCGCGCGGCAGGGTGAGTCCTCGTAAATACAGTCCTGCTGAAATAAATAGTAAACATATCGGCAGCAAATGGGACGAGGTCCCCGAAAACCAATAGAACGTATCCGTCACCCTCGGCATTTTATGAAAAAATAGCGCCGTTAGAATCATCGTCACTGGAAATGCTGCAGGAAGAATGGCAGACGAATAGGACATATTTTTCTGTGATTGGTCCCAGGTTTTAATCAAAGTGCGAATTAGAAAAAACAGACTCAAAATAAAAACGACAAATAGGGAAATCATCATGAAGGGGTAAACCTTCACATCGCTAGTTAAGGTAAACGGATTGATGGCCATCATTAAGTTCGAAAAATAGCGCCCAGTCCAAGTGTTATAGTGATGAACCATGAATTCCCAGGTCGTTTTGTCCTGAGCGTAATTATGATAGAAAATATCGTCGGCTAGTGGAGTGGTAAAGAAAAAGAACACGAAAAATGGCACCAGCGACGCGAGCGAGATCCAGAAAAAGAATTTGAATGTCTTGTTGCCTGTCATCCGCCTACATTGATATCTGACAGGGTAAAAATCAAATAAATTATTGCCTAGCACAGAATAAAATACTTAAATGGCAAGATTAATAGATACCTAAAAATTTAACAAAGAGATCAAAAAAAATGGCTTTAAGTTTTGGTACCAGCGGCGTCAGAGGTTTAGTTACAGAATTCACAGATCAACAGGTGTATTTGTTGGTGTCTGCGTTTTTAAAATATGCCGATACTTTGAACGTATCAAAATCAGTTTCGACGGGCCGTGATTTACGCGAAAGCAGTCCAAAAATGCTTATGGCTGTTCATCAAGCGGTGGCTGATCATTCCAAAACCATTCTGAGCTGCGGAGATGTGCCGACGCCGTGTTTGGCTTTTTACTCGCAAGAAAAAAAATCACTGGCTGTGATGGTCACTGGCAGCCATATTCCAGCGGATCGCAATGGGGTTAAGTTTTACCTAGAAACGGGTGAAACACTAAAGCACGATGATCAAGCTATTTTTGCTCAGTATCTGAAGTTAAAAGAAGAGAATTACAAAAGTGAATTATTTGAAACTAGCGGCAGTTTTAAAACTAAAAATAGTCCAGCGATTACCGATGCAACGGCCGAGTGCCAAAAGTTATTTACGGCTCGTTATACAGAGTTTTTCAAAGATGTGAATTTGGGATCGTATAAAGTTTTATTTTATGAACATTCGTCGGTGGCTCGTGATCTGGCTCCCGCGATTTTAGAGCAGTTAGGTGCCAAAATTGTTCGTTTAGGTCGCAGTGATGTGTTTATTCCTGTGGATACAGAAGCCGTGGATTCGTTAGTGCAATTTCAAAAATGGATGGAAGAACACAAGGGTGATGTTCTGGTCAGTACCGATGGCGATGGCGATCGTCCGTTAGTGGTAGATCATCAAGGACAAATTATTCAAGGTGATAAACTGGGCATGATCACAAGTCTATACTTGGGAGTTCAAGCGGTGGCTTTGCCCATCAGCTGCAATTCGGGTATTTCAGAGATGAAAGAAATTAAAGAGGCCGTGTTTACCAAAATTGGATCTCCGTTTGTTGTAGCCGCGCTGGATGAGCTGGCGAAAAAATATGATCAAGTCGCCGGCTTTGAAGCTAACGGTGGGTACATATTAAAATCTAATATTTCTAAAAAAGATTCTGTGTTGAAATCGCTTCCCACGCGTGATTCAGTTTTGCCCATCGTCGCTTTATTAGCGTTAGCAGCCAGAGAGAAAGTCACGCCAGCAGAACTGATCCAGCGGCTTCCGCAAAAATATACAGCCAGCGTTCTAGTTAAAAATTGCCCGCTCGAAGTCAGTGCTAAGATTTTAGAGAAAGTAAATGCCAGTAGCGAAGCGGTCATTCAAGATATTTTTGGCGGTTCATCGCAAGTTGAGTCCGTAAATACGTTGGACGGTGTTCGTATTACGACTAAAAATGGTGAGATCGTACATTTCCGTCCATCGGGAAATGCACCTGAGTTTCGCTGTTATGTAGAATCTAAGACTCAGAAGAAAGCGGACCAGATGGCGCAGACTTCGAAGGGTTTTTTGCTAAAAATGATCGAAGCGCGTTGCTTCTAGCGCTGTCAGCGAACTAGCATTTCTTTGATAAGCTTGCGGTTAAAGGCCGCAAAGCCAATTAGACAGAAGACAGAAACAAAAATTTTAATTTTCAGATCTGGTATCGATGCCACCGCCACGATGATACCTGTCGATGAAATTAGGTAAATAAATGAGTACCGAAATTCTTTGAGAAGGCCAGATCTGAAACACACGCAAACTACGTACGTAAGAAAATAATCAAATATTAGACGGCCGGACCAAACAGCGGCCGAACCAATTAATCCGTATTGCTTAGTAAAGAAATAAAAAGCGACCAGAAAGATTGGTACTTCTAACAAGATTGTGAATACGGACCATTGAACATGTTTCGTCGCTTGTAGCCATCCAAACGGAATCCAGTTGAACGCATTAAATAAAATGCCAATAACCATCCACTGCGCCAATAAAAATGAATCGTTAGAAAATTCTGGGTTAATCCAAATAGACAAAAATTCTTGTGCGAATACAAAGGTTATCAAGCATACGGGAAAAATAAACAGGCCCATGATTTGTCCTGCATGTCGGAATTGCTGTTGGATAGTTTCGTCCAATTCTGCCGCAGCAAACTGTGGGAAAAACACGCGTGTTACGCTGCTTGGAATGGCCCATAGACGCGAAATCATTTCCATTGGTGTTGTGTAGAAGACAACACTTTTAAGAACTGTGATGTTGCCCAAAAGAATTTTATCGAAGTTAGACATAATTGGGGCTAAAATATTAGAGAGAGTAATCCATACACCATGGGACATAAGCATTTTGAAATGGCTCATGGCCGAACCCGATTCCCATGTCAAATTTGGTAATTTTTTTTTGTACAAAAAGTGACTTGCAGCATAGGTCAGAACTCGACCAAGCACAATGCCAACGCAAACGGAAACCATTGATGCCTGAACCTTCCAAAAGAAAAAAGGCATAACGAAAAGTAGAATGCCTACAAGTACCTGTAAAAAATTCGCATAAAGGAAATCGTGAAAACCCTCTAAGATTGAGCGATTGAGTGACATCATTGTGACGAACGGAATTCCGAAGGCCGCCACTTTAACTGAGTTCGAAAACTCTAAGTGATGTTCTGGGCTAATTTTTAAAAACTCATAAATGATATAATCGGCGGCAAAAAATACGACAATACTGAAAAGTAAGCTCAGTGAGAAAATGATATATTGGGCAGACAAAATAAAGGAAAATGAAGGTTCTTGGTCAGTTTTTGATTTTTCATACGCGATAATTTTGGTTAATGTCCTTCCAATGCCTAGGTCTAGGAAGCTAAAATAGCCAAAAAAAGCCCAAATAAGGGATAGAAATGAAAACCGTTCTTTGCCAAATTCACGGATAAAATAGGGTATGAAAACTAAACCCAAAATAACAGGAAATAAAAGCGCCAGCAGGGAGAATAAAGAATTTTTAGAGGAATCATTTCGCACGAAGAAGAAATAACCCATCTTGACATCTTTACCAATAGCCTAATATACCTGATGCGGGTGGTAAAAATTGTCTGGTTTCAATAATTTAGATAGTCACATTATCGACATAGGCACGTCTTTTAGCGATGGCGTTGCCAAAGAAAACTTGGCTACGTCAGATATGGCGAAAGTACATATTGCCTTTGCTGAACATTGCAAAAACCCTCGTGAATATTACACAAGTCAGTCGTCACACTCTGCAGTCGACTACGCCGAATTTGCCAAACTATTTCCTGCGAATAAAAAACTAAAGATTTTAGATATCGGCGTTGGACGTGGGGAATCGTCAGTTTATTTAGCGTCTAATGGACATTCGGTAACTTCAGTTGAGCCTGGTTACGATTTTTGTATGTTGATTGCATTTGTTAAAAACAAATTCAATTTGGATATTAAAGTCGTGCGTACGGTGGGTGAAGAAATTAATAAAATTGGTGATTCAGACTTTGACGTAGTCATTTTCAATGCGAGTCTTCATCACTGTGATAATCCAAAATTGGCACTTAAAAATGCATACTCGCTGTTAGCCCCGGGTGGAAAAGTTATTCTTTCTTCAGAAATTCAAATTCGTCCGTGGATGAGTAAAAAGAAATGGTATTGGTTACTGGAAAACTATCCAGAGAAAATGGGCCATTATGGCGGCAACGAGCACGCCTACTATTCGTGGGAATATATCAAGATGCTAGAGCAAGCGGGTTTTCAAAAAACTTCTAAAGAGCCATCTGGACAGTTCTTAAATCCAATCTATCGTATTCGTCATGATTTGAACGAAAAATCGTTTTCTAGCAGAGGAGCTTTAGCAAAAATGAAGTTCATGGTTCGTGGAGTTTACGTATTTGTCATGGCAGCAGTTGTGCGCATACCTGTGCTATTTCAACCGTTAGCCGCTGTTTCGATTATTCCCTGCCAATTTGTGGGAGAGAAAAAATAATGGATTTCCGCGATCAAATCGGAATTAAGCGCGACGGTGCCCAATTTTGAATTGATGACTTTCGCTTCCTATATCAAAGGCGCAGGATTGCCTTTTATTCTAACTTTGCTCTTTAATGCTTAAAAATTTTACTTAACAAACACATCATCCGAAGTCAGCCGTGCAATGTATTTATAGCCATGTTCTTTAAGAAAATTATGAATGATTGGATCGCCTTCTGGCAGAATATCGTTTTCAATAACAATGCACTTGATTGAATGGCGTTTAAAATTAATTCCGGAAAGAGCTTCAAGTTCATGACCTTCTACGTCGATAGATAAAAAATCTACCTCTTTAATTCCATTCTGATCTAAGGCTTTTGAAATTGATATGGTCGGCACACTTATGGAGCTGCGATAGGCCCCATCAGGAAGCTGATTCATTTTTTCATTAGCAATGCTTGATTTTAAGCCAGACCAAGCATTGTAATTCATGACGTTGGGGTGGTTAACGACGACAAATTCCGCAGACCCATCGCTGCGGCTGGCCGCAGCGTGAACAATGGGAGACTTTCTGAGTAAGCGCCACTTATTTACATGGGCCAATTGGGGTTCAATGGCCATACCCGTCCAATTTCTATTTTTTTCAAAAAAAATAGTAGCATTGTCAAATTCAGGCTCAAACGTCCCGACGTCGACAAAAACGCCATTGGTTTTCTGATGAAATATCTTTTGATCCAGAAAATAGTCTTGACCATTTTGTGAGAGGTATCCATATCGGCGGGAAAAACGACCCAGGCAATGATGATGATCCTGAAAAAAACCAAATCCATGACGCAACTTCTGAGCCCATTTCAACTTAAACTGAAAGCGAGGGTAAAATTTAAAAACTTGATAGATGTATCTAAGAAAATGCACGATTGGGTCTCCTGACAGAAAAATTAGAGAGATAATAATGCAAAAAATATTTTTTAATCAAAACATTTTTTAGTATACTCGGGTTTAAAACTTAAATTCCTTGGATTAGCTTTACACTTGCCGGATTCCAAAAATCCTGGTTAAACCATATGGATGACTGAAGAACCTATCGACTTTCGTGAAGAAATCTATAAATCCTATGGTACTTTTAAGGGATGGGAAAGCTTGTCCCTTCCGGATTCCTATTTTGATATTTATGCCGGAGAAATGGACAGGCATAAGGTAAAACCTGGCAGTGCCCTTTTAGAAATTGGATTTGGCAGTGGACATTTTTTAGCTTGGGCTAAAACCCAGGGATATTCCTGTGTCGGGGTAGAGGTAAACAGTGATTTTGTTGAAAGTGCGAAAACGAGGGGACTTGAGGTTTTTAATTTACCTCTTCAGAAAATTGCGGATTTAAAATGCAGTATTGAAAGATTTGATACTGTTATTATATTTGATGTTCTTGAACATTTGTATCCATATGAAATTCTCGCGTTATTTAAAGCTCTTTCAGCACGTTTAAATTCAGGCGCAAAAGTTATTTGTCGATTTCCTAATGGTTTGAGTCCCTTTGCCACCCAAACACAATGGGCAGATTTAACTCATGTTACTGTTTTAACGCCAGAGAGAATGCGGCAGATAGGCCTCGTTACAGGATTTGAGGTAGCCGATTTTGATAATTCCTATCGAAGTTTGAAAGTGGGC
This sequence comes from Bdellovibrio sp. 28-41-41, assembly GCA_002256935.1. Lineage (GTDB taxonomy): Bacteria > Bdellovibrionota > Bdellovibrionia > Bdellovibrionales > Bdellovibrionaceae > UBA2316. The sequence goes on along the minus strand of NCGL01000034.1, from coordinate 16,696 downwards.
AAACGTTCGGCGTTGGCAAAAAAAATACTCTATTCATTGCGAAATTTTTATGAAATAGCGCTAGGATTTTTCTATTTTGGAGGCAGAGTTCCGTTAGATCCAAATTTAACTTTGAGCCTGATAAAGAAATGAAAGTCTATTTTGATTGCACTTTTACTTATCACAGCGGTTTAAACACTGGTATCCAGCGTGTAGTCCGCAATATCATTGCCCGTGAAAAACTATACAATGATAAATATGGATTGAAAACCTACCCCGTTATTTGCTTTGGCGGAAATTATTATGAAATAGATCGTGATTTTGTGCTTGATGTAAAGCCTGTGACAGCGTCCATAGGACAAAAAATTAAAAGTATTTTTGATCGTTTTCGTCAAGGTGTCCTAAAGAACTTCAGATTTAAAACTCTGTCTTTTAGAATGATGGTCAAGGTTTTTAATGGTTTGGAGTGGCTACTAAAAAGATTGTTTTGGGTCATTAAAGGTCTTCGGGTATTTCGTACGGTGATAATTTCAGGAAATAAAAAAGTCAATTTTGAGGAAGAAGATATATTTATTTTACTTGATGCTTTTTGGACCTACGATCTAGGCCGAGCCATCGGACGAACAAACTTAAACCGAGATCAGATTTATTCCGTAATCTACGATTTAATTCCGGTGACCCACCCAGATTTCGTTGAGGAACAAGATCATAGTCGATTTATGAAAATGCTGCCTGTTCTTGCCACGCACGTCGGAAATTTTATCGGGATATCTAATGCGGTAGCGGAGGAATTGAAATTATATTTTCAAAATGAATATCCACAACATAAAGTAAAAATAGGTTTTTTTATTTTAGGTTCCGATTTTAAACCCAAATCCTCTGAAATTAGATTTGAACTTCGATCACAGTTTGCGGATATTTTTAAGAACGCGCCCGTTTGGCTAGTGGTGGGAACGATAGAGCCACGTAAAAACCACACATATATCTTAAGCGTTTTTGACGAAATGTGGAAGCAGGGGGCTAACGACAAACTTTTAATTATCGGTCGTATTGGCTGGAAATGTGATCGTATTATCTCAAGGATTCAAAATCACATCGAACTTGGAAAGAAGCTTTTTTTCTTTACTGACGCTAGTGACGATGAGCTTCTCTATTCCTATCGTCATTCCGAAGGGCTTATCTTTGCGTCGCTGGTGGAAGGATTTGGATTGCCCATTGTAGAGGCCATGGCTAGTGGTTTGAAGGTTCTTTGCAGCGATATTCCTGTTTTTCGAGAGGTGGGGGGTGAATACCCTTCCTATTTTAATACGGAAGCAAAAGAGCCACTAGTAGATCTCATTACCCAAAGTCGCGGAATTCCGCAAAAAAACCAAAAAAAATGGGTCACGTGGGATGAGTCAGCAGATATTTTTTTTAAAAAACTGAAATTGAATAAAAAATAATCAAAGTAAATTCAAAAAAATTATTTGTGATTTATTCTTTCATTTATATTTAGTAAAATTGCTTTGGGCACAAGATTTGTAAAAGAAATAGTACACTTTGAACACAACACAACCGAGCCTCCTTATCTAACAGTAATAAGGTCGCAAGTCGCGGAACTGCCACGATGTAAATAGGAATTTTTTAATTAAAACTAGGTTAAGTCGAAGTCCAGAAGACCCGCTTCATGATTGATCAGAGCCCCTGCACATGAACCGAGGTTTAAGAATTCCAATTTTTTTAAAAAGACTTCCGATGTTTAGGACCTATCAAATGTAGATCATCTTGCAAGGTTTCTGATGGTTTGGCTCATCATCCCAAGAAAGAGCAAAATCGCCCGAGTTAGCCCTTACAGTCGGCTATCATTTTTATGCTGACCAAATTTGGTGGATACTGCGAGGTTCGGCAATAGATTATAGAGTAAAAAAATAAAAAATCCCCAACGGATACCAATAAAAATTGCAAGTAAGGGAAAAAAAATGATGACTTAGATGCAATCTGCAGATAATTTTTCGAGAAAATAGTTATTGGTAATTAGCAGAGGTAAAAATGAAAAAAGCGTTGATAACGGGTATTACTGGTCAAGATGGGTCGTATTTGGCAGAACTCTTGCTGAATAAAGGCTACAAGGTCTACGGGTTGACCCGTCGATCAAGTACAAGTGTAACCTCTCGAATCACTCATCTACTTGGAGATATTGAGTTATTACCTGGTGATTTGCTTGATCAAACATCGCTTTTTTCTGCTGTGGAAGAGTCAGATCCCGATGAAATTTATAACTTAGCAGCACAGAGCTTTGTGCAAACATCATGGAATCAGCCAGTACTGACCTCCGAATTCACTGCCACTGGAGTGACTAGAGTTCTAGAAGCCATGAAAAAAATTAAGCCGAAAGCTCGATTTTATCAAGCGAGCTCTAGCGAGATGTACGGCAAGGTACAAGCAGTGCCGCAATCTGAAGATACTTCATTTTACCCTCGATCACCATATGGGGTAGCAAAGCTCTATGGTCACTGGATGACTGTCAACTACCGTGAATCCTTTAATATGCACGCTTCAAGCGGTATTTTATTTAATCATGAGTCGCCGCGTCGTGGTTTAGAATTCGTTACTAGAAAAATCACCTACCACGTCGCTATGATTAAGAATGGGCTAGCGCATGAGGTCAGACTTGGAAATCTAGACGCTAAAAGAGACTGGGGATTTGCGGGGGACTACGTAGAAGCAATGTGGCTAATGTTGCAACAGGATCAACCAGATGATTATGTTATTTCGACAAATGAAACTCACACCGTAAAAGAATTTGTTGAACTTGCATTTGGTTATGCAGATTTAGATTGGAAGAAGTACGTTAAGATCGATGAAAAATTCTATCGTCCTGCAGAAGTGGATTTGCTCATTGGTGATTACAGCAAAGCAAAAAAGAAATTGGGATGGGCGCCAAAAACGAGCTTCAAAGAATTGGTAAAAATGATGGTCGATTGCGATCTAGAACTGGTAAAATCTCAGAAACCTCGTTAAAAAGTAGACGTTGAAGAAAGGCCTTCCATCTTGTTTAGTATCGGTATTGCATGAAAAAAGTATTTTTTACTGGGCCTAACGGCTTCATGGGAACTAAGCTGATAAGGTTTATGAAGGTTAATCGACCTGACTATGAATTCCATGAGTATACTGGCAGTATTGAGAATTTGAGTGAGTTAAGGGAAGCCTTTTCAAAAAACATATGGGACTTTGTAATTCACTTTGCTGCAATTAGTCACGTTAGTGATTGCGAAAATGACCCTCAAAAAGCTTTTCAAGTGAATACATTGGGAAGTGTTCATCTCGCCCATCTTATTGCGGATTCTGGATTCTCAGGACTGCTAATTTTTGCAAGTACCTCTTTCATCTTTGAATATAATAGTGCCAGCGAGAAGATTGAAATCACTGAAGCCTCGAAAGAAAGGCCCAAAAATGTTTATAGTCGATCAAAACATTTCGCAGAAGTTGTTTTCAAAGCCTTATCTGAATATACTAATTGCAGTGTTTGCGTGCTGAGATTATTTAACCATACCCATATATCCCAATCGCCCAAATTTTTCTTGCCATCTGTATATCAACAGATTCTGAAAGCAAAGGACGGCGATGAAATTAGAGTTGGAAATTTAGATATTGAACGAGATTTTAGCCTAATTAGTGATTTTAATAGATTTGTGATGAATGCACTTGAATCAAAGCGCAGATTGAAGTTTGAAATTGTCAACTTATCGAGTGGAAGAGTCAGAAATTTGAGAGTCCTTGTAGTTAAGTTAATTCAAAGGTCAGGTAAAAATTTAAAAATTGTTCAAGATAGTGCTTTGTTTAGAAGTAATGATCCCCGGTCGATTTTGGGTAAGTTTAAAACCAGCTATAATAACAATTTGTCTGACGATCAATTCATCGACGAGTTCATCAAAGATGATGTTGTATAGGATAAGTATCGATTCAAGGGTTTTTTATATTTAAAATAGAATTGTTTGATGTGGTTCGAATTGTGATCGTTTGATTTATTAAGATGATAAAGTTTTTCAGAGGTTTCCCAACTACATTTAACTTTATAATATAGAGAAGAGTCTTGGTAAACGAGCAAGCCTGTAGACGCCGGAAAAAAAATCTAAAAAGGGGATTTAAGCGGGAAGTTTATGCCGATGTTGAATTCGGTAAAATCTGCGTCGATGATGCTTCGAAAAAAATCGAAGCAATGCTAACGAAGTTGATCTATCGACGCAAGAAATTCACCGAAAGATGTTGGCTAAAATCCTCCATAGTGGGTTACGAAGATTCAGATAAAATCATTAAATGATACTTAGTTATCCTTTTATGTCGTGACTAGCCCAATCAGTAGCCAAGTGAATATCAATTTCCTTCTTGATCGCCGGGCACAAATCAAAGTCCCGTAGTCGTTTTATTCTCTAAAAATTAGTCTATTCAATAATTCGAAGGCGATTGCAATCACGTGCCCGCTCACTCAATGCCCATCTACAACAAAAATCTCATGTTCTTACATTTCCGTGTTCCATGGCTGCAGCATACCAATCGTATGTTGCAAGCAAGCCCTGTTTAAATGTGAAGGAAGGTTTAAAACCAATTTCAGATAAGTTTCTAATGTCTAATTCGTAGTATTTCCTACCATTTGGCTTACTGGTATCCCACTTTACCTGCGAACTAACACCGACATGGTCTGACAGGTATTGAACGGCGTCCCGAATAAATGTCTTTTGACCAGTGCCGAGGTTAATGGGTCCAGATCTAGTGTCCATAATTTTTACTAAGGCGACTGCTGCATCGACAGAGTAAAGAAAATCGCGTGCAGCAGAGCCATCACCCCAAATAATTATATCCTTGCCTGTTTTCTTGCCTTCAAAAAATTTGCTTATTAGTGAAGGTAGAACGTGGCCATAGGCAGCATCAAATTTATCATACGGTCCGTATAAATTTGTACTCAATACGTAACTATAGTCCATATTAAAGGACTGGCTATAGGCCTGCAGCTGCGCAAGCATACCTCGCTTTGCGTGTCCATAGCTCGCTTCACTGGCATGGGGTGGACCTTCCCAAAGATCTACTTCAGACACAGGCTCCTTTTTTGGGTCGGGATAGGCAGCAATTGTCCCCATGCATAAAATTTTCTTAACTCCAAAAACTCTGGCGGCTTCAATTACATAAGTATTCATTAAGGTATTCTCATAAAAAATCGTGCCCTGAAATTTAAGATTTCCACCGATTCCGTAAACCTTAGCAGCTAGATGAAAAACGTATTCAGGAAGATGTTTTTCGAAATTATCTTTGACTTGAGTAAAATCTGCTAGATCACAGTCGCTTCTTGCAATTGAAATAACATTGGTATAGCCGGACGTGAGAAGGTAATGTATTAGATTCTTTCCAACTAAACCGTCGGCACCAGTAACTAGAATACGACTATTTTTAAGCATTTTTAACCCCTAACAAAATATCGGATGTAATGATTAGGAAGGTTAAATTAGAAGTAGCCATAAGTCATCGATTTTCTGGTTAGTCTGCCAACGGGTGATATTCTGAATTATTTGACAATTGATATTCCTTTAAATTATGAATTGTTGAGGGTCTAGGAGAATTAGTGTGTCCACAAATGAATGAAATAATAAATGAGTTCAAAAAGTTGAAAATCGGCTTTGTGACCCCTTGGCGAATCGTATGCGGGAATGCCGAATATGCTGCACGCATTGTAGAGGGACTGCGTGAACATGTCGTTATTGAACCAATACCTCTTAATTTTCCGCCTTTTGAGAAAGGGCATTTTGAGAAGTTAGTTGACCAGATAAATGACTCCGAGGCGGATATTATCCATATCCAACACGAATATGTTTTTTTCGGCCAAACACCACCAGAATCAGATCGAATATTGTTTAAGGTTGTTAAAGCTTTAAACAAACCAACAATCGTAACTCTTCATACTGTGCGTGAAGATATATTGGGTCTTGTTGTTTTGCCCACGGTTTTTCTGCAAAACTTCTACCGCGTTTTTAATATTCTATGCAGGAGTTTAAAATTAAAAATATTTCTTAAGATAAATGAAAACATCGCTAGAAGACTACGAAAAAAAAGCCCTTTCTTTAAGGCGATGATTATCGCTGATATTATCGTGTTGCACTCGCATGTGAGCGCAACAATACTAAGGAATATTCATCCAGAATTAGCTTCAAAAATTAAAGTTATTCCCATACCAATCGCTACAGTTCCAAACGATGTATCAAATGATTTAGTGAAAGTTAACGGTGATATCTGGCTAATGATGATGGGTTTTGTTTCTGATTATAAAAATCATGTTTTAATAGTTGAAGCGTTAGCATTTTTGCCGCCAAACTTTAAACTTATCATTGTAGGTGGGTTACATCCTCAAGACACCAAAGGCACCAAATATTGGTGTAAGTTGCTAGAGGCAATCGATATTGGTAAGGTAGAAGAAAAAGTTAAAGTCACAGGATTTATTGAAGAAAAAAACAGATATTTTGGAGCTTTAAAATTGGCCGATATTTTCCTAATGCCATACAAAGAAGTAGGACAATCGGCATCTGCAGTGCTCGCTGACATTGTTGGTTTTGAAAAGCCAATCGTTACGTCTAATGCGGGGAGCATGTTTGAGTATCGCTATGGATTAAACACTATGCACGCGATGGTAATTGGGGATACGAAAAGTCCCAAACGCTTTGCCGATACTATCATTAATGTTTATGAAAAGTTTAAAAGTCCAAACAATCTACATTTATCCCATTTAAAAAATTTAAAGAGCGAGATTAGTTCAGAAAAAATTTCGACAATGTATATGGAAATTTACGCAAATGTTAAATTAAAAGTCCTATAAAGTACCAAGGAGTCTTAATTGCGTTTTCATACTTAATGTAAGGAAATGAACCTAATGTGGCAATTTTTCGCCACTTGGCAAAGTCAAACTTTTTTTCAAAACACGGCGTCCCGAGTCCCAGGTTGCCAACGTGCCGAGAAATAAAATCGAATAGCGACAATATTCCGAAGATAAATACGAACGTCTGCTAAATCCTTTCGTCGATTTTAATGAGAAATGTGTTTTTTCCGGTGGAGTTATCACCATCTTTATTTCATATACGATTTCCAAAATCCGAATACATCCTAAAAAAATCCAAAATACGAAGTGTATCGTGCAGAATCTCTAGTTTTTTCAAGAGCCAAAACTGCTCAAATAAGAATTTTATATTAACCCCAAAAATAGTCGCTATTTTGCAAAAGACTATACGGCATAAAAATTAGTAAGACAGATTTGATAGTGGTAAATAAAAACTAGCGTTCTTTCGTAAAACCAAAAATATATTCGTGCTGTCTAATTTTGGAGAACCGTTTAATTAAAGGCGCTCATAATTTTTGCTAGACCACAAATCGAAAATTATCAAAAATTAAATAGTTTAAAAAATTATGACGTTTGCCGTAATAAAAATCGATAAAAGTTTTTGATCTAGAACTCGGTCCAACACAAAATCGGAGATTGCTCTAAATGATTATTTACATTATCAGACGTTGCCACAGTTTGCTCTAAAGCAGAGTCAGCGTTGGAATGGCGCCCATACATACTCTGGCAGTAGCCTTTTTAAAAATAGTTTAGTGTTTCAAACGTCATTTACCTCTGGCCGGTAAAACATCAATTATGTTTCTGAGTCTAATGTTAGTTAAACATTCTTTTGTCGTGCATAAATTAATTTTGTTAATCTCAAACTGTGGACATGGTGAGCAATTATAGTTCAAAGTTACCAGTCTATTGCTCACTCCTAGTGGGCGAAACCTTGTAGATGGACTTGCACCAAAAAGCGATAAGATAGGCACTCCTGATAGACTACACAGGTGTGCCGTTCCTGAATCCGTTGCAACTAACAGATCCAAAATCGAAATGCTATCTAGAAATGGTACTATGTTATTACCACCTTTAATAATTTCCGCGGTACCAATCAATTTTTGTAAGATCATAGCATCTGGATATTCGTTAGGGCCACATATAATGAAAATCTTACTGGAGAATGATTTTATAAAATGTTCGGAAAATTCGAGCCAACGAGAAAGAGGTAGCGAATTGTTGAAAAATCCCGCGGATATAACTAAGCCCAATTTGCTAATTTTAGTTGGCCAGAGCTTGTTTGTTTTCTGATAAGTGTAAAAAAAATCGATGGGTTTGTATTCCCCTGTCACTGGCGAAATACATTTTTGCTGTAGATTGGACTCGTGGTCATCTAAGGAGTCTTCAGTAATCCAAAAGTTTGATGAGTTTATACGATTGAAAATTAAAGTTTTCATTATCGGATCATTTCTCAGTGAAATGAGTAAATCAGAACTTTTTACTTGTTCAAATATGGGCTCAAGAAAGTCCACTTCGGAATTACGCGATAGGTGCGCAAATGTTACATGTAGAATTTTAACTTGTGGAAATAGAAACCGTGCTAGAAAGTCTATATTTTTATTTATAATGAGAGTGACGTCATGGTTGAGCGATAAAATTTTATTAATCGCTGGGGATGACAATACTAAATCACCGAGGTGGTCTGGTTTAAGTATTGCTATTTTCATACTTTTTTAGGAGCAACTCTTTTAATTCAGCAGAGTTTAAATAAGATTTAATAATTTGGTTAGTGATGACTAAACGGATAAATAAAAAAATAAATCTAAGGAAAAGCACGGGAAGAAATAAGAAGGTTAGAAGAGGTTTTTTGATAAATACAGAGGGAAGAGAAGTTACACTCAGACGGCACTTTTCTTGCGCTATAAGCAGGTACTCAACCGAAAATGAATTGTAAGTTATATTAGTTTCAGCTGTGCCTTTAAAGAAAAACATCCGTCCAGGCTGATCCAAGAATCGAATTATTTTTGCGGTAATGAGTATCGGACCGGATATTGGTTTTCGCATGTCCCTACTGTAGCGCAGCTTCAATGTCTTGAATATATTTTTCGAAAGTAAATTTACAGGCATATAGACTTATTTTATTGGTATATTCTTTGTATTCCTCAACGGTTAGTTCGCTTATTAGCTCTAGTGCTTGGGCAATCTCGAACTCGCTTTCTGGATTTACATATTTCATCTCTGGCCCGCCTATTTCTTGGCAAGCACCTTTATTAGACGCAAAACAAGCTATCTTCATATTGATCGCTTCCAGCAATGGAACGCCAAAACCTTCCCAATGAGAGGGATAGGCAAAGATCTGCGCATTCTTATAGATCTCGATTAAACTAGCTTCGGAAAGATATCCATGGAACATCAAAGATTTTTCATCTGAGATCTTTGATTTCAAAGTTTCATAGTGAGCTGTTTTTGCGCCAACGATATTCAAAACATATCCCTGTTTGGGTAAAGTCGACTTTAAGAAACCATTTATGAGGCCAGTTAGATTTTTTCTGGGTTCAAAGCTGCCTACAAATAAAACCTGTTTCGAGAATACGGGCGTAGCATGGGTCATAAAATTTTTATTAGCATAAATGTAGATCAGCTGACTATGAGAGCCTTCGATCTGAAGATGTCGTTTCAATTCAAGCCTAGTGCTTTCGCTTATGGAGTAGCAAACGATATTAGACTTTTTTAGGTATTGGAAAGCTTCTTTGTAAAGCAATGCCACACTAGGATGGTGCCAATGGGGATGGGTCAAGGGAGTTAAATCTAAAACCATAACTTTTGTTAATAATAATTTTGGGTAGAACAAAATGTAAAGTGGATCAAAAAAGAAAATGGGACGCACTTCATTGAATAAAAATGGTAGCAGAAGCCGTCTTGCTAAGATAAAAAGTCTAGGAAACTTTATTGCAATTTTTAGTAAGCGCGGCATTCCGGTTTTGAACATACCTGTATATTTGTAGGACTTTCCCATAAACAAAAGTCCATCAGCTGTTTGAGGAAGATGATGAATAGTGTCTTTAATAATATTATGAATGGCCGTTTTATTAATAATTGCTGGAGTAATTTCTAGGTAAAATTTCATAAATCTTGTGAGTTAATATATTCATAAATTTGTTTAGCATAATCAGACCAACTTGGCCATTGAGTGAACTTGGTTTGTTCCACCTGTATCTTGTAATAATCTTTATTGATTAATAAGATTTTCATTTTTTCATAAATGTCATCTATCAACGTAGGGTTTGCAAAATCACAACCCCCAATTAAATGCCCTATTTCTGCTTGCGCACCAAAGTCAGATGTCAAACAGGGTTTTCCCATAAGAACAGATTCCAAGATTGGTAGACCAAATCCTTCTGTAATGCTGCAAAATACCGTAAAATAACACTTTTGGTACCAGGCCGCGAGTTCGCTGTCAGATATTCGCATATGAAACTCAACGTCAAAGCCCTTTGCAATTAGAGCATTAAGATCGGCTATTATATTTTCCTGCATCCAGCCCGGATTTCCAACGATTACAAATTTGAAATCAATATTTTCTTCAAATAGTTTTTGTACGGCGGCTAAGACTCTACGAATGTTTTTTCTAGGCTCAAATCTTGCGACCATAAGGATAACCTTCTTATCGTCAGGTTTTTTTAAAGCTTGAGCTCTGGATAGGGATGGAAAGTCGCCACTAATATAAATCGTTTTTGTTTTTAGAGGCTCTGAAACCTCTCTGGGCAATAATGCCATTAACTTAATTAATTCTGATTCGGAGTGTTTTGAAATAGCCAAAACACTATGAATAGTGCGAAATATCCGTAGGTAATGGATGAAATCATAGCCCACACTGCAAAATTCTGGATGGGTGACTGGAATCAAATCATATAAAATAGAAGATATTACTACGCCGTAGTGTTTAGACATAACAGAAACAGAGTTTATATGTGCTTCATCAGTGGTGATTTCGGGCAGAAACAAACTATGCTTTCTTAGGTCTATGACAACTGTTTTTTTTAACGTTTCACTAAAGCTCGATTTATCATTAAGTCGATATTTGAGTATTCGATACGCGCGTTTAGCTTGATCCCATAAAAAGTTAGGTATTAGTAGTTTTACCAGTGGACCCAATTTGCGAATTAACCCATCAAGAGAATCAGATGTAGTTTTTTCTTTAGTTAGGTATTTTTCCCAATTATAAAACTTGTTAATTTCGTAAGGATTAAGTGCTACAGGTTGACCATCAATATCAAATTTTATCAATTCAAAGGGGGCACCATTAATTTTCATTGCCGCGACGAGACTGCGGACAACTCTCTGAATCCCTGAATTAAAGCGGTAATGAACGGTGTGGGTGACATCTATAAATAAAGTTTTCTGACTAAATACTTTAAGTTCATACTGTTTTTTAATTGCCGCTGGAGGCAATCCCAAGCTTAACGTCTCGGTTTGGTCGTTATTAGGATAACATTTAAATGTGTCTAAGAAATAATGGAATTGATCTACCGACATTTTACTTGTCATAGCCACGGTTTACGTAAAACTCTATCGCTTCGTCGGGAGTTCCAATAAAGCAAATTTGGCCCTGATGAAAAACTAAGACCTTCGTGCATAGAGATTTAATCATTCCGAGGTCATGGGAAACGATGATCAGCATTTTGGCTTTTGTAATGAGACTGTCCATGCGCAATTTTGCTTTTTGTATGAACTCGATGTCACCAGCTGCTAGCATTTCATCAAAAGCTAGTATTTCGGGTTCTATACTAGTGGCAATGGTAAACGCAAGGCGTACAGCCATTCCGGAACTATAGTATTTTACTGGAACATCGATGAATTCGCCAAGTTCTGTAAATTCGATGATCTCATTTTCTTTCAATCGAATCTGTTCTTTTGTGAAGCCTAACATGTATCCATTAAGATAAATATTCTCTCGGCCGGTGAACTCAGGATCAAATCCAGCCCCAATTTCGATTAGGGGTTGAATGTTGCCAGATACCGTTAGTTTGCCAGACGAGGGTTTGTAGATTCCAGATATAACTTTAAGCATTGTGCTTTTTCCCGCACCATTGCGACCTATAATGCCAATCCGATCTCCGTGTCGAAATTCAATATTTATATTTTTAAGAGCAGCGACCTTTTCCATGACCTTTGAAACTGGTCGGCGATTCGTGAGCTTATTAATAACATATTCTTTGAGGTTATTGGTTTTATCCAAATACAAATCGTAGGTTAAGTTAACATTTTCAAATTTTATAAAAGCTTCTTTCATAATGGTCACAACCTAAATGCAATTTTATTGTCATATTTTTTCAACAATATCATGCCGAATAAAAAAATAAATAAAGACATGCCAATCAACGCAAGAGTGAACGGCAAGGGAGGAAAGTCGCCTTGAACAATTGGTATTCGGAAACACTCAATCAGGTAATAAATAGGATTCATCAAAATGAACTTATGGTATTTAGTTGGAATCATATCGATCGAATAAAGAATCGGTGTTAAAAAGAAAGCGGCTTGCATCACTGCTGGTAAAATATGAATTAGATCACGGAAGTAAACCGAAGCAATGGATATGACACAACCCAGGCCTATAAGTAAAAGCATTCCAAATAGTATGGGTATTGGTAAATAGAGAAAAGCTATTGAAAAATGTATCAGTTTTGTGATCATCCCTAAAAGCACTAATGATATCGCGGTCAAAGAAAAATTCACAAATTCAAGGGCCACCGTGTTTAATACAAAAATAATTTTTGGCAAGTATATTTTTTTGATAAAATGCTCGTTGGCGATTAAGTACATCGGAGCACCATTGATGACACCTGCGATAACGCTAAAAAAAACACTTCCTGAAAACATATAAACAAAATAGTTTGGCATCGAAGAGCGACTGATATTACTCATCACAAAGCCGATGATTGCATAATGTGAAAAAGGAGCTAGTATCGTCCAGAAGTACCCAAGGAAACTTCTACGATACCTTTGTTTTAATTTTGTTGAAACAAAACTATTTATTACATAACGAAATCGCCATGCATCTTTAAATTCAGTTATAATCCCGTCAACTATTTGCATAGGTATTAATGCCTTTTGTAGTCATCTTGATATCGTACAATATCATCTTCCCCAAAATAGGTGCCCATTTGTACTTCAATGAATTCAATGCTTTCGTTACCTGTATTTCTTATTCTGTGTTTTGCACCTAGCGGAATCTTAATATAAGCTCCTGAGCTAACTTTTATTGTTTTATCATCAAGAACAACTTCCCCTTCACCTCGAGTGATGAACCAATGTTCTTCACGTTTTGAGTGCGATTGGTAAGAAATTTGAGCTTTCGGCAGTACGTGAATGACTTTTGATTTGTAGTGGCTTTCATCGCGTAAAACTTCAAATCGGCCCCATGGGCGATGTTCAAACACGTGCTCTCGAGCAACAGTAGGGCTTGCAATTTTAAGTTTGTCCACAACCTCTTTAACGTCCTGCGAACTGCCCTTTTTTGCTATTAATAGAGCATCCTTAGTGTCAATAACGACAACATCGTTTACATCAACCAGGGCATAGGTTTTATCTTTTATAGGGTGGATATAATTATTCTTGGCTTTAACTTCAATTTTTTTAGTCGGGCTTTGGGTGAATTCAAGAATTTTAGCAACGGCATCCCATGAACCAACGTCGCTCCAGTCGATATCACACGGTATACACTTTAAAGTATTTGAATCGAGTTTCTCCATGATGGCGTAATCAATACTAATATTGCGGTAGTATTCATAAATCGCTTCTATGTTAGATTGGTCTAGCTGTATTTTTTTTGAATTCGTCCACATTTCTGGCTGATGAGTCTCAAGAAGTTTTGCCATCGCTGAAATTTTGAAAACGAAAATGCCTGCGTTCCAGTTGTAGTTCTTATCTTTTAGGAACTTCTCAGCTGTTTCGATATTAGGCTTTTCATGAAATTTCTTAACACTAAATGCACTGAGTCCTTGCTCTGTAGTGCTTTGATTCGGAACTGTTTCGATATAGCCGTATCCGGTTTCAGCGTAAGACGGTTTTATTCCCAAAGTAACCACGTGACCCTTATGTGCCTCTTTTTCGGCTAAACTAAGAACACGTTTAAATTGGTCTTCGTTACCAATTAAGTGATCGGCGGGAAGCATCACGACAACTTCTTCGCCAAGACCTTTCGCCATCATTAAGGCTACAAGGTAGGCAATTGCTGGTGCGGTATTTTTAGCCTGTGGTTCAAAAATGCAATTTTGATCGGATAAACCAAACTGTCTCATACTCATAAGGGTTAAATCGCGAAGGCTTTTTGATGTCACAACCCAAGGTGTTCCGATTTGTTGGGCACGCTTTAAAGTTAAGTTAAAAAGAGATTCTTCGAATAATTCACAAAACTGCTTTGGAAACTTTGAACGTGAAACAGGCCATAATCTGGTTCCACTGCCACCTGATAGAATAACTGGAATCATAGATCCTCCCGAGAAAGTGACTATAAATTTAAAACGGATATAAATCAATGGAATTAAGCGCTTTTTTGGTATTGGTTGGTTTCCAACGAAATGATAGATTGTGACCCCGGCGCGTTGTTTAAAGTACTTTGGGTGTTTCTTAAAGGCGATCACGGTGAAGGTTTGAATAGAGATTGTGCATTATGCGCGGGTTGTTCGCTATCGAGAGCGTTGCCGTATTTATAATCTTAACATTTTAGCGGGTGATGTAGAAATTGCTGAGGGGTTAGTATTATCCGTGAATGGATAGACACTGTTATTAATTAATAAAATTGTTTGCCTTTGAAAGCCCCGTTGTTAATAATTTCCTAGTGTCCCAAATTCTAAGAATCATCAGCACTACAAAAAAATACGGCGGCGATATTTTCGAAGACGAAATGGAAAGCGCATTTCAATCCGCAGGACATAAAGTACAGGAGTTCAATCCCGTGCCGCAAGGGCAGGGGCGTCTGCATAAAGTTCCTGGCTACCTAAAGAATCTGATGACGATTTCTAGTCAAGCTCAAGATGCTGATTATGTCTTGCGAGCAATGAACCATGTGTTCTTCATGGATCAAAGCCCGAAGCAAATCGTAGTGGCATACCACTACGACACGTCTTTTTGCCATCCATTGGTAAAAGTTCATCATTACATGACCCTGCGAAGTCTAATTGGGAACAAAGATAAAGTCGCCAAGCTTGTGGTGATTTCAAGATTCTGGCGAGATTATTTTCACGAGTTAGGCTTTAAAAATATTGAAACTATTTATTGTGGCTTTGATAAAAATGAATTCTCTGCGGATGGTCAGATCGTTGAAAGACTTCGTCTGAAAATTAATCCTGGTGATAAAAAAATCGTTTACATTGGAAACTCTCAGAAGAAAAAAGGCGCTGATAAAGCCTACGAAGCTTTAAAGGATCGTAAAGATCTCGTCCTGATTACTTCAGGAAACAAAGACGTCGAACTACCGTGTTTAAATTTAGAATTAAATCGTAAAGACTATTTAGCATTCTTAAGTCTATCCGATGTTGTTGTAACGTTTTCCCAATTTAAAGAGGGTTGGAATCGTGTCGCGCACGAAGCGATGATGATGGGTGTCCCAGTCATCGGCTCGGGTCTTGGTGGCATGGGCGAGTTGCTATCTGGTGGTGGACAGAAGATCGTGACTGATTCGTCTGTGCTTGGGAAATCTTTAGATGAAGTTCTGATGGATCGTGAAATCGGTTTGCGCGGAAAAGAATTTGCAGAGTCTTTTACTCGTGAGCGTTTCGATAAATCATGTCTTGATTTAGTTCAGTAAGTTCAAAAACCGCGCGTACTTTCGTCGCGCTAGAAGCGCGCATATTTTCTTACCGAAGTAATCCCATAAAGCATCAAATACTTCGCAGCATCCACAGCGCTTAGCCCCTGATGTTCAGTTAAAATCTTCCAACGAATAATCTTCGTGTTTTGTTTCTTGGAACTTTTGTAATCCAGTTGCTCTTTGATCAAACATCACCGTTAGGCAGCCCATAACGTTATTTACCAATAAAGTTTCGTAGGTAATATCGGTAGGCACTGGGATTAAATGGCCGGTCTTTGATAAATCTTCACTCACGCGGCGAAACGATGTGCAGCTAATGGTTAAATTGTTTTTCTTCATGAACGCTAATTGCGATTCAAGTTTCTTAGGCATCCACATATCATCGCTATCTAGAAATGCGATGTACTGACCTTCAGCCACCGACATCGCATAGTTGCGTGCCAGTGCTAGGCCGCGGCCTTGTGGAACATGCACTAATTTAATGCGTGGGTCTTTCGCATTCCAACCGTTAATTAATTCCGCAGTGTTGTCTTTCGTGCCTTCATCGATAACGACCAGTAATTCCCAGTCGGCGTACGTTTGTGCGCGCACGCTTTCAATCACGTCCGGATAAAATCGCGCGCTATTGTAGCCCGGTGAAATAATAGAAACTAAACCTGGCTTAAGATTTTTCACTGTGTTTTACGAAAAAGTATTGCGCTAAACATTGCATGACTGCTTGGTGGCCGTCTTCTACGATCGCGTAGTTTGAAAAATCCACATGCAGGGATACGTCGGCCATCTCTTTCGCTTTGCCGCCTTTAAAGCCTGTCAATGCGATCACGGGAAGACCTTTTTGTTTAGCCGTTTTCATGGCCTCAATAATATTTGGGCTGTTGCCTGATGAAGAAATAACCAGCAACGCATCGGTCGGGCGTACTTGAATTTCTAACAAGTACGCCATCGCGCGCTCGTAACCGAAATCATTTGCAGCTGCCGTGAACAGTGGACCGTTTGCCATTAACGATAACGTTCGCAGAGGATTTTTTCCCGCCACGTACGTTCCCTTCGTCCAATCGCAGCTTAAATGA
>NCGL01000116.1 GCA_002256935.1 Bdellovibrio sp. 28-41-41 | reverse complement strand
AAGGGTTGGTGGTTGAATTGTTAATACAGGGGCCCGAACCCGCCGGGGAATACTTAGGAAGGGAAGCAGAAACAGCTTTAATCCGCCCTAGCCTTTCTTATCTCAGTTGGCTTTGGGTTGTTGCGAACAGTAACATTCAAAAGAGCCTCATTGAAGATCTGTTATAATTGGAATTTAATCGCCAGAAATCAGGTTTACCGAAGTAAAATAATTTCTGGCCTTACCATTATATGAAGTAAACATCCCTCCGACATATAATAATGAATTATTAGTGCTTAATGAATGAACGGAATTGTTAAAACCAGTGCTTTTAGTAAATGTTGTATCAAGGGCACCTGATATTAAATCAACTTTTGCTAATCGCTGAGCATTTTGACTTCGATATGTGGCAAAATAGCCCCCCACGTAAAGCGAACTACCACTTATTGTTATAACATTAACTTCATTGTCAAAACCTATACTATCAGTGAAGGTTGAATCCAGAACCCCAGATTTGGCATCAATTTTTGCGATTCTATATGCCACTTGAGTTCCATACATTCCAAAACCTCCGCCAACATAAAGAGAGGATCCATTTGCAGCTAGGGTATTTATATCATAAGAAAATCTATTACCTGATCCAAATCCTGCATCTAGCACTCCTGTATTTAAGTTAAATTTAGCCAAATAGTCAGTGGGTAGGTTAAATCCACCACCAACATAAAGTGAATCTTCAAAAATAGCTAAAGCATTTACAAAGTTATCTAGGCCACTTGTATTTAATGCAAAAACAGTATCAAGATTACCATTTATCAAATCAACTTTTGCTAATCGTTGAGCATTTTGACTTCGATATGTGATAAATGCACCGCCCACATATAAAGAACTTCCATCTGATATAATGGAATTTATATTGTTATCAAAACCATTTATGGTTGTAAAATTCGTATCTAAATCTCCATTAATTAAATCTATTTTAGCTAATTTGCTTGCCGTCAGTCCTCGATAAGAATTAAATGCACCACCAATATATAAAGAACTTCCCTGAATAACCATTGATTTAACATATGAGTCTAACCCAGTATCAGTAGTAAATGTTGTATCCAACAATTTCGATGCTAAATCAAATTTAGCTAGGCGTTCTGCTGATTGACCACGATAAGAGGAAAAACCCCCTCCCACATAAAGAGAAGAGTTGTCTGATATTAATGAATACACTGTATTGCTAAAACCAGTTTTCTGAGAAAAGGTTGTATCTAATGTCCCATCAACTAAATCTAACTTGGCTACTCTTTGTATTTTTGAATTACGATATAAATTGAAATCTCCACCAACATAAAGAGAGTTTCCAAATATAGCTAGAGCATTCACTGTTGAACCATACATCCCATCTCCCAAAAGTGTAAAGGTGGTATCTATGTCACCCGTTGCAATATCAATTTTTGCCAGTCTAAACAGACTTTGTGATTTATATGAAGTAAATGTCCCCCCTATATAGAGATTACTTTCACTTACAGCAATTGCAAAAACAGTATTGTTTGCCCCACTTAGAGTACTAAAAGTCGTATCTAAATTTCCATTTCCACTGCTTAATTCAATTTTTGCGATTCTTTGAGTCGCGCTAGTTCTATATGAAGTAAACATACCACCTAAAAATAAATAATCTCCACTTGCAGCCAGAGAATACACTGTACTGTTAAATCCAGAACCGGTCGTAAAAGTTCGATCTAACTCTCCATTTGTGGAATCTAATTTTGCAAGCTTATTTGCAGAAAATCCTCGATAAGTTATAAAATTTCCGCCTACATAAAGTGAGCTTCCATGCAAAGCTAGTGTGTATACGGTACTATTAAATCCAGTCATCAAATTAAAAGTTGCATCAAGCTCTCCGCTCATAGCGTCTAATTTAGCAATTCTTGGGGCCGCTAAACCTCGATAAGTCGTAAAACCTCCTCCTACAAAAAGAGAATTATCTTTAATAGCTAGAGCAAAGACTATATGACTAAAACCAGAGCTCTGAGTAAATGTTGTATCCAGTCTGCCTTTTTTATCAATTTTAGCTATGTTGTAAGCGGGTTGACCTTGATATGTAGTAAAGCTACCGCCCACAAAAAAATACTTTTTATCTGGACTTTCAACAATAGCTCTAACTATTCCATCAAAGCCTTCACCTGAAAATCCAGCATCTATATTTCCAGAGCTTAAATCTAATTTTGATATTTTTGGTGCGTAGTAGGGATATATAGATGTAAAGTTTCCCCCAATATACAAATCTGTTCCGCCGCTAGCATTTGGATTTAACAATGTTGAATATACCGTATCATTCGTTAAAAAATCGATAATCTTTATTATTGCAGATATTGTATTTCCAAAACTATCCGTCACAACTAATGTTTCATCACCTATAGCTGTCCCTACAGAATAAACCCCAAGAGTTGGATCTACAGTTCCATTAGTACCTTGCAAAGTATAAGTATAAGGAGGAACACCACCACTAGCAGAGAAATTATAAGTATGCTGACTCTGTTTACCCAAAACTACATTGGAAGAATTTAATTCAAGAGCAGGATTAATTGTTACAACTATCTGTACGGACGACCCAACAGAGTCAGTAATAGTAATCGTATCCGTACCGCTTTGAGTAGGGGCTATATATAAGCCCGTATTAGAATCTATAGCTCCCGAAACTGAAGTATACAAATAGTTGGGGCTGCCACCGCTGGCTGTAACTGTTATGTTATTATTAACAGCTAATGTAATTGATGTCTGAAATGGAGTTAAGGCCTGTTTATTATTTAAATATCTTATTTTTGAGTCCAACATACAGCCGCTGGAAAATATAACAATATACACCAGTAATAAACAATATAATCGATTTGAAATTTTTAAGGTATGGCTTGAAATAGATTTAAGTATAAATTCTGTTTTCATATGATTAACTACTCGGTCGTTTGTGAAAAAATATTTACTATTTTTTGTAGATCTTTTAGCCTCTCAAATTAAGACAATAACGAATACGTTAATCCAGCTACGAAGGGGCCATCCGCGGAACTAGAATGTTTTTCCGCAAACGTATCCCTTTGAGACTGAGCTTTAATTTTGGACTTCCGCTCGTTTTTTTACTATTTCATATAAATATAACAATTTTTTATCGACGAACTAAAGCCGCTGCATAAAAACCATCGAATGGAGTTTTATCAGGTCGAACGTGAAATTCATTATCTAATTGCCAGTCCGGATGGGTTTCTAAAAATCGTTTCACTTGTAATTCGTTTTCGACAGGGAATAAACTGCAAGTCGCGTAAACCAGCCGCCCATCTTTTTTTAACATCTGGCAATAGCTGTTTAGAATTTCTGTTTGAGTCATTATCAAATTTTGTAAATTTTCTTTCTTTAATTTCCACTTTGCATCAGGGTTTCTTCTGAATACACCCGATCCTGTACAGGGCACATCTAAAAGAACGCGATCAAATGAATTTTCAAATCGCTTAATTACTTTTTGCGAATCAATTACTTTCTGCTCGATAATGTCCACACCATTTCGCGTCGCCCGCGTGCGCAGCTCTTTAAGTCTACGCTCATGAATATCCAGACTTAGAATCTTGCCTTTATTTTTCATTAAAGAGGCAATATGCAGACTTTTTCCACCCGCCCCCGCACAGGCGTCTACGACGCGCATCCCGGGTCGCACATCAAGTAACAGTGATATCATTTGTGAGCCGCCATCTTGTACTTCGAAGTATCCACTTTGAAATGTTTTGGTTGCAAAAACGTTTTTCTTTTCAGTAAACAGAATTGTGGTGAGCCCAAAACCTTGGGGAACATAAGGGTTGGTGGTTGAATTGTTAATACAGGGGTCCGAACCCGCCGGGGAATACTTAGGAAGGGAAGCAGAAACAGCTTTAATCCGCCCTAGCCTTAAAGCGTAAGCCAATTACGTCAGAGGTTTGTTATTCCAAGTAATCGGGCTAATGATAAAACCTATGTGGTACTTAATGATGGCACCGTTAAACTATGGGGTGGGGGAACAACCACCGCGTATGATCCAGCCATTCTTACGGGAGTCTCTGGCGCTGCAGATATCGCTGCGGCTCAATATCATACGTGTATAATAAATACTGATAAATCCCTAAGCTGTTGGGGAAATAATGGCTACGGTGAGCTTGGTTTGAGTGATACCACTTATCGCTCGACGCCAACGACGGTGCCTGGTCTTGCTAATATATCTTCGGTAATTGTGGCTTACAATCGTACCTGTGCGCTTAATGCTAGCGGTATAATATATTGTTGGGGGGAGAATTCTAATTATATTCCCGGCTCATATAGTTATCAGCTAATCGACAAGGTTCTTTCCCCGGAACTTTCATTATGGATGCCTCAATTAGAAACCGCACCCACTGGAAATTTGTATAAATTCTGTGGTCTAGTAAAAACATCCAAGGAATTATTCTGTTGGAATCATAATAGCAGCGGCTTTATTTCAACAGTGAACGCTCCGGCCCCAGTTTATATTTTAAATACCGAAAAATCGCAAAAAATCGTACTTTCTTCAAGCTCCAAAATCATCAATCCAGGCAGTTGTCAGCGGGTCGATATTAGTTTATTACGGAACTCTTTAGCGGCTTCAATGCTGTATGATCTTACAGTATCATTATCAGATCTGGCGGGACTGGGGAATTTTTATGGGGATTCAAATTGCAGTCAGACCATTACCCAAGTGACAATTCCTGCTGGAACCAGTTCCAATGGGTTTTATTATTCAGGCACTCATTCCGATACAACGTCACAATTTGCTAAAATTAAAGCTAACACCAATGATATCGCTACCGGAGTCGACATATTGAATTTAGAAATTATAGGACTTCCTTATAGTTTAAGACCCGGAGGAGATTTTTCTGGTGCGTATGTAGGTAACTGTTATTCCCATATAATTTATGCTCGCGATCGAAGAGGAAATAACACGACGGCCACAAGCTCCGTTCCTATTACGCTTAGTAGTTCAAACCCGACGGATGTTAAAATCTATTCAGATTCCAGTTGCACGCAAGAGATAACTTCAACGGCTATTGATGTGAATGCATCCAGTAAGACCATTTACTCTAAACTCTTTGTAACGTGTGGGTACAGCTATATCACGATTACCAATACTACTTTACCGGCTGCTCCTATTTCCACTGGATTTTCTATTTATCAAGACTGCAGTTGTGATTAAACCGTCTCACAACGGCAATTCTACTATGGCTCTCTTTGAGTCATTTTTTTTACTCAAGAAAATCCGCCAATGGTCGATAAGACTTAAGTATGAAAAATAAAATATTTATCCTGCTTTGTATAGGGATTTTACTTTTACTTAATAGTGCCTGCACGCGAAGTGCTTCTAATGAAACCTCTAAAATTAGGATTGAGTTGCCTACATCGATGTCCTCTTCCGGACAGGCTTTAAATAATACTTCGGAGCTGGTAACAAATGCAAGTTTTTCGTCTACTGTTCCTACTGGTTTTATCGGCACGCAACCCCTCAACTGTTTTGGCGTTATGGTCAGCGGCCCGGAAGATTATCTAGCAAAAAACCGTTGCTACAAAAAACTAACCACTACCGTTAATGATGGTACGGCCGTTTTTTTCAAGCAGGGAATGACTAAAGGTTTTTTCCCTGGAGGTAGTAGTATTGAAATAGAGGTCCCCTCGGGTCTCGATCGTGTGTTTAGAATTATTGGCTTACATTCATCCACAGGCAGCTGTTTTTCATTTGAAACGAAAGACACCGATTTATCGCAGTTTTCTGTCCCTTATATTATTGCCGAATCAGCGCCGCTAACGTTAGAGCCCGGCGAACGGGACCTTCCTATGGAAGTAAAATTTAATCCAGACTTGTATTTTGATAATTGTGAAGGGCCAGATTTTGGATTTTCCCCCACTATAGAAACATTACCGCCCATAGCCGTCGAACCGCCCGCCGTCTGGACCATGATCACGGCTGGGGATGCACACAGTTGCGCGATAGATGCGGGCAAGCTCTACTGCTGGGGTCTTGATGGAGCTGGTCAAATCGGTAATGGAGCCGGCTCAGTCAATATAGAAGCGCCGATGCAGATTGGATCAAGTACCACATGGAGCACGATCACTGCGGGAAACCTCCATACCTGCGGCATAGATGCGGGCAAGCTTTACTGTTGGGGTTATGACTACTCTGGCCAAATCGGTAATGGAGCCGGCTCAGTCAATATAGAAGCGCCGATGCAGATTGGATCATGGAGCACGATCACTGCGGGAAACAACCATACCTGTGGGATAGATGCAGGCAAACTTTATTGTTGGGGATCTGATGTCTCTGGCCAAATCGGTAATGGAGCCGGTTCAGTGAATATCGAATCACCTGTGCAGATTGGAGTAAGCACCTCATGGAGCACGATCACTACGAGAAGTAACCACACCTGCGGGATAGATACAGGCAAGCTCTACTGCTGGGGTTTTGATTATTATGGCCAAATCGGTAATGGGGCCGGTTCAGTGAATATCGAATCACCTGTGCAGATTGGAGTAAGCACCACATGGAGCACGATCACTACGGGAAGTAACCATACCTGTGGGATAGATACAGGCAAGCTCTACTGCTGGGGTTCTGATGTTGACGGCCAAATCGGTAATGGAGCCGGTTCAGTGAATATCGAATCACCCATGCAGGTTGGATCAAGTACCACATGGAGCACGATCACTGCGGGAAAGAACCACACCTGCGGGATAGAGGCGGGCAGACTCTACGGCTGGGGTTCTGATGTTGACGGCCAAATCGGCAATGGTGCTGTCATAGGGAATATAGAATCTCCGGTTCAAATAAAATGAAGAATTTTTTTTTTAATTTACCTTAGGAGCCTGTT
Source organism: Bdellovibrio sp. 28-41-41 (assembly GCA_002256935.1). Lineage (GTDB taxonomy): Bacteria > Bdellovibrionota > Bdellovibrionia > Bdellovibrionales > Bdellovibrionaceae > UBA2316. Next base: position 18,094 of record NCGL01000116.1, on the reverse strand, counting down.
AAAATGATAAGCATGAAAGACAATATAACTTTTAAAGCCTTAATTTTTTTAAGTGCGCTTCTAATTTTAAGTCCGACTGTTTTTGCCGAAGAGCTATATGGAATTTTTATGATCGTCAAAGGCAGCGTTGAAGTCGAATCTACTAAAAGAGGCAGAGAGACTGCAAAAGTGGGAACCAAAGTTTATCCCGGTGATAAGATCACATCCTTTAAAGATTCTCGTGCTAAAGTTGTAATGGCGGATAGAAATGTATTTAATCTTTCTCCCGATTCCCAGATGTCTATCGGTAAATATGAAAACGATGCTAAAACGGGCGTTAAAAATGTCGAGCTGGATTTAACTCGTGGTAAAATTCGTAGTAACGTCGAGCAAAAATATGATGGTGAAAAAAGCCAATTCTTAATAAAAACTCCGACCGCAGTGGCCGGTGTTCGCGGCACGCAGTTCTTAACATCGTTTAATGCGACGACTCAGATTACTGAGGTGGTTACTTTTAAAGGCGCGGTGCAGGTAGCTCCTATTATGGCCAATGGTCAGGTTTCCAATCAGGTAGTGATCATTAAAAAAGGTGAAATGTCTTCAGTAAAGGCAGGTCAAGAAATTCCCGAGCCGCCCAGAGCGCTACCCAAAGAAGAAATAAATAAAACAGATAAGGAATCTCAAGCCAAGAGCCGAGTCGTAGAAGATAACTCAGTAGCCTCGCTGGCACCTGGTGATAAAACTAGTACAGAAAAAAGTACTGATACCGCGACCGGGGACAAAGACAGTAAAGGTGATAAGCGGGGAATCACAAATAGAGCCGACAGAAAAGAGGCTAAGAACAGAGAGCCGGCCGCTGAGGATAACAATGACAAGCCTAAGGACGACAAGGCTTATGCAGGCAGAAAACACAAGGACGCGATCGCCGATGATATGATGACTGATAAACGCGATATGGACCTTGATCAAGCTAAAGAGGTAAAGGCGCCGATGACGGCCGATGGTCATCTATCGCTGCCAACAGAATTTAGACCCCCAACTATGGGACTGCGTCCAATTCAAAATCCCGTGATTGATGAGATAATTAGAAGTAAGCTTAATAATACAAGGGTAATCATCAGGCCGATATTACCTAAACAATAATTAGGTGCCATGAAAACACTTCTACTCATTTTTTTGCTAGCCGCCGAAGTTTTTGCTTTGGGGCAGCAGGTGACCAAGAATGAAACTCAGGTTCGCATTAATGATCGCATTCAAGAGCAGAACCGTTTAAATTTTGAAACACAAGAGGCGCTTAAGCGGGAACAACAGCAGCAACAGTTGGAATTAAAATCGGACCAAGAAAAAGAAAAAATCAAACAGCTGGCTGTTCAGAAGGCCCGTCAGGCATTTCAATATTATCGCAAGGCCAACTATAAAGCGGCCACCCAGTTTTTCGAAGCGGCCGCCTCACTGGATCCAGAAAACGATCTTTATTTCTATCAATATGGCGTTTGTCTTTATAAAATTGGTAATTACAATAAATCTCTGGCCGTATTGTCTTTGGTGGAAGGTGGCGATCAGAATCCTCTCGAGCATAAATATTATGTGGCCCTTAATCATTTAAAATTAAATGAATTAGAAAAATCAGTAAGCAATTTTAATGATTTAAAGGCTGAAAATGATAAACGTTTTAGCCCCACCTCTGCTTTTTTCGCAGGGAATATCGAGTTTCAAAGAAATAAATACCGCGAATCCCGAGAGCATTTTCAGTATGTTTTGGATAATTCTTCGGATCCTAAATTAGACAGGGAATCCGAATTAAAACTAGAGGAAATAGATCGTATTGAAAACTATCTGGAAAGTCAGAAAGAGATTTTTAGATACGCTTTTTATATTGGTCCCCAGTACGACGGCAATGCTTTAAACATCTCAACACAAAATTTAGCAACTAATTCAGAAGCCTATCGTTTAATGTATGGCGGGTTTTTTACCTATAACACCTACAGAACTATGAAGTCCTTATACTCACTAGAACTGGGTTATAATGATATGTACAGTGTGGATAAAAATTTTAAGTCAGACAGCACCATACAATCCGTAGACCCGCTGCAATTAAGTATAAGACTGCCGATGAAGCATCAATGGAAGCTAATTTCCACGGATTTTTTCTCGGGAGTTTCGCCTTACTATACAACCTTAAGCATGAGTGATAGTGGCGGAGTACGAAAGCAAATTCTTTCCTCTGCAGGACTCACAGCCGATCTTACCTGGAGTGTAAAAAATAATTGGGCCCATATTCTGAGATTGGATTATGCCAGCGACAATTCCACTCTTCAGGTTAGCAGCGATGATGATAAGCAATCCTCTAAAAGAACGGTTCTGGGTTATAATTTATTAAAGATGCTTAATCCAAGAGGAGATAAATCAATATTAGGAGATATCAGCTATGTTCAAAATTCAGCTGTAGGAAAAAATAGCTCCTATAATAAATATATATTAGGTCTTTCGTACAACTTTCCTTGGTCCGCTAAATATAGAGGCAGTTCAAAATTAGAATATATAGATTTGAAATACCCCCACAGTTCAACGGCCAGAAAAGATTCTATGGTGATAGCTTCCCTTGGCGCTTCACAAGACTTATCACGGAATAAAAATATATCTTTAAATATTGGCTATAATCTGAACAATTCTAATATAGATTCTTATAAATATAATAAACTGATGATTGGATTTTTATTCACCTATTCTGGCTTATATCTAAAAAAATAAGGCTGTCTTGTAAAAAAGAATAAATTTTTTATCGGAAATAAAACTGATGGCAAACACTCTGCCTGGAAAGCAAAAACCGGCGACGGGACTGCTGGTTGTACTGTTGTCGAATCAGGGTTAAGTCCGCATAAGTAGTCGGATGATTTTTTACTGACTCGTAGAGGCCATATTTACTTCTAGTGGAAATATTGATTTGATCTAACAATTGGAATATCAATGACTGATTTTCAATTTTTGCCTGGGTTTCTTTCTGGCGAAAGTGGCCAGCGGTATCGACGATGACTTGCCTAACCGCCTCGGGCTTAACGGATTGCCCAAGTTCCCATAGTGTAAACAATGAATACCATTTCTCTAGCAACTGGGAGGCTCTTCCGTAGACTTTATCATCCAGCTGTGCTTGCAGTTGAGCAAACGGAAGTCCGGTTTGCGCGGTAAAAGTTTTTGTAAGCTCGGTCAACCACAAAAGATAATTTTCGGAAAATGTAATTCCCTTGGCGAAGCCTTTTTGAAGCGTTTCAAAAATAGGTCGAAATTGAAACATATTGATGGTGTTATCAGCAATATTTAAAGATGAATTCCGTCTAGAGAAAAAAGTATGGATCTGTGCCTGTGCAGAGATGTTTTTTAAGGCCGCTATGATTTTATTGACTCGATCAGTCCGTGTAAGATTATCTAATCTTAAATCTTTAGTTAACGGGATTAATAGTTCATAGGCCGCTTCTAATAATTCTGGGTTTGTTTTAAAAACAGAATTTAAAAGGGTAGCCATGGCTTGAGCTTTCCATTCGGTGTTTTCATACAGAAATGATTTATTTGCTGATGTTGTTTCCAGCGCCGACGACAGCGAGCCGTCTCCGGTAATTAGGGGGGAATACGCCGCTTCAGAAATTAGAGCATGTCCCAATTCTTTTGCATGAGCCCCTAGCGGAATCATAATTTTATTGTCTGCAATGTGGATCGGACCCAAGCCCTTATATACGATAATAGCGGTGCGAGGCTTTTTTAATTCCGCCAATTGTTGAACAGCTTTGACATAATCTTCAATCATTTCGGCGTCACCGGCATAAGCAAAAGCTAAATCAAAATCTGAAAGTTTCAGAGAATACTTTTGCAACAGAGGGTTATTTTGAGAGAGATTTTGCAACCAGGATTCAATATATTTTTTGTTCAAAGGGGATCCGCGGTCATCCTGTTTTGAACCAAACCCATACACGCCCAAACTGGATGGACCCGAGTATAATTTGATTTGTATAGATCCTGAGTGAAGAAGAGTGAAAGCGTGGGAACTAGTATTTTGAGAATACTCTTCAAAATAGAGTTGCATCTTTTCACCTTTAACAACAAGGCTATTGTAGGGGCTATTATTAGCGGAATACTGGACACCCAGGTCGGCATTGGGGACATGGTAAACAGCAGCGGCGATAGCCAGCTTTTGCTTTTTATTTAATCGTTTGAGTTCCGTCGTGCCCGCAGAGAGTGGAACTGATATAAAATAGATTTCGATACCATTATAAAACTGAACTGTTTTTAATTCAGGATTCAAATAAACTTCACCCTGCTTATTTTTCATTATTTGAGGAATAAAATTGCGAACTTTATTTACATTACATAAGGGTTGGTGGTTGAATTGTTAATACAGGGGCCCGAACCCGCCGGGGAATACTTAGGAAGGGAAGCAGAAACAGCTTTAATCCGCCCTAGCCTTTACGCGCTCAACTCCTGGTAAACCGTTAAGTGCAGTCTCAAGGGGAAAAGTTACAAGAGTTTCAACTTCCTCAGGAGCCAAACCCGGCGCTTCTGTCATTATATTTACAGTCGGGCGATTTAAGTCAGGGAAAACATCGACCGGAAGATTAATAGTGGTCCAACTGCCGTAGGCTAGAATTAGGGCTGCCAACGCAACTACGAAAACTCGGTGCGAGAGCGAAAATTTAATAATCCTATCTAACATGGTCTCTCCTGACGGTTGGGTTCTGCTAGACCCTGATCTACTTTTTCTAGTCTATTTGCGTGCAACAACGACATAATGACGGCCTATAAGCGATTTTAAGGGAAACAAATTTAAACGTTCACGAATTGATAGATCACTTTTTAATAAAATCAAGTAAGTTAAAAAAAATGGATAAACAATTAACGCTAGTGGAATTAAGGGCCAATCTTCCATATATACTGATGCATATTCAAATCGAATATTCTTAAAATTATTTCTCCTTAAATGCATAGCTAGCGCTTGAGGCGGAAGAATATTCCATATTCCTTCATTGTTATTATAAATTAACTTAAATCTTTTAAAACATCCAAAAAAAATAAAGTTCAACCTATCTCTCACAGTCATGAAGTTATCATTTGTTACAATAAGTAATCCACTTGAATTCAACGCTCCATGAAAACAAGCAAACAGATCCCTAATTTGATCAAAACACATAATTCCACTTACGCAAGTAATAACATTAAAGCTTTCAGGGCTCACATTTTTTAAATACGTATGTGCTTCCATTTGGTGAAATTCAAAATTTACATCTGGGTGCTTTATTATATCAACGCCGACAACTTTCAGACGTGGATAGCTACTTTGTAAATATCGAGCAAATTCACCAGCACCGCACGGAATATCCAGCAAAACACTTGGAACAGTAAAGTCAACGTTTTCGCTAAGTAAACGCACAACCGTCTCGTTCACCCCTTTCTGGGTGTTTCCCCTAGGAACTTTTATTTGAGTCATTTATGAAATCCTTAAAAAAATTTTTAACGTCTGCACACAAGTAATCGTGGATAATTCTCTTTATTTAATGATTCCCGTGATGTTCGGTATGTCCATCATCCACAACTTCTAGCTTTAACGGAAGGGGGTAGGAAACTTCATTTCCCTTTTGACTCTCTCTGGTTGCGTTTACCTTAAGACTTCCTTTCTTTTTCAGATTTACACTTTTTGGAAAAACACAGGTATAAAAATTTTCCTTAATTTTACAATCCGCCTTTTCTTTACTGCTGTGTACAATTTGCAAATCGGATTTGTTCACTGATGGATTCGCCCATTCTATATCTAAAAGGAATACCTTTAGAGCATTGGGGCTGGTGAGTAAAACTTCCGTGTGAAAAGCACCCGGCATTCGAATGAACCCGCCATTAGGTCCTTGTTTATCTTCGCCATGCGCCAAAGCTAATTCAGTGCATAGAAAGAGTATTGCCAAGCTAGTAGTTTTTAAAATCATCACGATATGCTCCTTTATGTAAAACTTTTAAACTCTATCAAAACAAATATTGAAATTAAAAATTAAGATACTCAATAGATAAATACGAGGGAGAAGGTCCGAATGTGACAAGTTTTACAAAAATATGTTGTTTTATTTTGATACAAAGAAAGTTTTGTATAAATATTTGACAAATAGGTATACCCCCTATACCTATGGTCTGAGTAGGTATAGGTGATGGAACTAGATAATAGTACTAAAAAGAGAAAAGATAAGTCTTCTGCGAAAAAAATCGGCCATGATCATAGCGCTGAGTTGCGTCGATTGAGCCGAATCAAAGGCCAGGTAGATGGTATTGAGCGAATGATCATAGATAGAAAATACTGTCCCGAGATAATTGTTCAAATTAAGTCCATTCGCTCAGCATTAAAAGGATTGGAGTTTAGTATCGCGGAAGGGCACATAAGGCAATGTGTAAAAGCCGCTATAAAAAGTCGGGATACCGGTGTCGCAGAAGAAAAGTTAGAAGAAATTTTATCCCTTATGAAAGGGCAAAGTTAAAAAATAGAGTTTGTATTTATTAAAAAGGAGTACTGATATGATAAAGTTAGCAATGGCAGCAATGACTGGGGTGTTATTAAGTTTAAATGCGTATTCTCATGGTGGTGTAGCGGGTGTTACTAGCGCGAAGGCAATTGAATTGGCTGCTCATAGAATCAAGGGTTGGTGGTTGAATTGTTAATACAGGGGCCCGAACCCGCCGGGGAATACTTAGGAAGGGAAGCAGAAACAGCTTTAATCCGCCCTAGCCTTTCTTTATTCTCCGCGCGGAACTTCTGTATAATTTCGATAATCGCACTGACGACCTCTTAAACACCTGTCATATGTTCTTAGGCGTGGCGAAGGGTGACCAGTACGTAGAGAGCGATGATAGCGATCCAAATCGCAATATATTGGCACACTCCTCGCTAAAAGAGAGAGAGAATGACTAAATCCATCTTTCAACTCATTTTGATTCTGTTTTTTGCGGTGCCCGGCCTCGTACATGGTATCACGAGCAAAACTGCGAAAGATGCGGCTTACATCCCCCGAGGATCACACGCATCTATCGAATCCTCTGTTGCTGATTATCGGAAAATGGAATCATTTCTTCTTGAATCTATCAAAACCGATCCCGAACTAAAAGGCCTGGCCCCTGCAGTTGGGTATGCGGTTGCTGAAATCTACCTGAAAAATCAAGACTATCAAGAGGCTATTTGGGCTTTGGATCGCACCGGGCATTATTCGCTCGCTGAAAAGATCGCGAGCGAGTACGAGAATTTTTTAAAGACCGCAGACATCATTAAAATTAAAATGCTCAATAGAGGCATCACGCAATCCGCGATCGTGGAATTTAAAAATGGCCAGCGCGCAATCCTTAAAAACGCGGACTTGGTAAATCCGCAGTCCAACCGCTTTGAGATATGGACTTACGAATTCGACAGAAAATTAGGATTTAACTTAACGCCGACTGCAGTTCTGCGAAAAATAGGTGGCGTTGAGTATGCAGTTATCGCATTTTTAGAGGGAGCAAGAAGCTCCTTGATCAATATGCGGGAACGTGTGAATCCCGCATATCCAGATCTTTATCTTCTAGATTTTCTAACCGGACAATGGGATCGCCACGACGACAATTCCATGTTTTCAAAAAATGGCAGGCTCTTTGGAATCGACAATGGAAGGATCGCCAAACCTCAATTTCGGCCCGAGTTTGACGAAAGAATGATTCCATCAGACCAAGTTCTGCTAAATGTTTCTCGATTTCCGATAAGTGAACTAGAGAATGAGTTCAGTTTTGTAAAAGAAAAGACTCAAGTGGTGCTGTCTCGTTTTGGGCAAAAATCTTATGTCGGTAAGCTACGGCCACACTCGAGACAGGCTCGACGGGTAATCCCAACAATGAATTTTCAACTAAGTCTCAATGGCCAGATCAAAAAGGTCGTGAAAGATTTCAAAGACGATATACTTCAACGCTCCAAAATTCGAGAATCGAAGACAGAGGTCGGACAGATAAACGGCATAAAAGCGACATCAGTAAATATGGAGACCCTAGAGATCTACTTACTGAAAGAAGAAACGATGGTGGCGCTGATCGAGAACGGTAATTTGGCAGAAATCTCAAGGCTGTACAAGATCGCTCAGTCTGATCCATCCATGAAGGTGAAGTTCTTTGAAAATCTATTCTATAATTTTGAACCTTTTAATGAAGAGTTAAGCCGTATGGCCGGGGACATGTTGAGTCAGGAGCGTTCCATCTTTTCAGAGATGCAGTCTGTTGTGCTAAGGGCGGTGAAAGTAGCTCCATACAGCAAGATTTTCGAAAAAGAATTGCTAAGCTTCATCGAAACTTTTGAAAACAGGCATTATATGAAATCCAACTTATTTAGCGAGTATGTGAAAGTAAAGTTGTCTCACTCAAAAGACAGTCCCGCTATAGTGAACGAGATGCTGGATTTGATGGTTAAATGGGAATTGGTAGACCTAAAGAGATTCATCCCAAGTGGACTCAAAGTTCGTGGCCAAACGGCGAGCCGCTTGTGGGCTCTGTACCTCGCCAGCGAAACCCAAGGGTATTTCCCCATTGCGACGTTAGAGGATTTTATTCAGGGAATGAAGCCAGGCCACGCACAGCTAGAAGAATTCGGAAAAAGGTTGGGCTACATCACACAAAAAAGCACGGCAAGCGAAGTTTTAAAATTAATTGAATCTTCGCAAAATAAGATACCATTATTACAGGCCTTTAAAAAACAAATATCTCAAGATAAATCTGGTGCCCTGGCCGTGGCCTACCTGAATAATCAATTCGCGAAGAAACCATCTTCTGATTCAGTCTTGCGGTTATTTAATGAAATTGCTACCCGAGTACCCGATGGGGCGCTTTATTCCATTATACAGAATTTTGAATCTGCCTATCCGAAGCAAGCATGGAAGCCCGTACTCTTGTTACTCACAAAAAGAAAGCCATCAGACATCGAACACAAACTTTCATTTTACAATGGCCGAAAGGCTTCCTTTGAAGTCGACGAAGCCGTGTTGACGATGGACATAGCGGCTCTGAAAAAATACTTAAACCCTGTTTCGTCAAGTCGGAAGAATCTATCGTGCAAAGGGCTGTATGGACTGCAGTGAAAAAACTGTTTGGATCAAGCAATAAAAATGTAATTCATGCCTGGAAGTATGATTTTGAAGAGCGCTCTAAAGGTGAGCGTGTTGATCAAATCAACGATGTATTAGAAAATCTTATACATTGAAACCGCAGACACAAAAAAAAGACGCTACCAATCAAGTGAATACCGATTGCGGATATGGACAAAAAACTACGACTGGAGGGAGAATCTGCCAGGTAAAACGAATTTGTACACCGACAAATGGAAAGAAGAAGAATCCCAATACGCAAAGATCATGGTTCAAAAAGGGCCAGCAGCAACGATCTCAGATAGAGGGGGTAATTGGCCATCTCAAGCAAGACCATCGACTCAACAAGAGATTAGGGCTCAATTGTTATATAACTACGAAGACAACCGCCCCGTTCGCGAGCTCAAATTATATCGAGTGTTAGAAGATGGTCTACCTGATCCAATTAAACTTTCTCGTTCAGACACTCATAACCCAAGCATTACAACGTTAACAAAGTATATTGATTTTGATTCCCTATTCGAAATTCAAAAAAAGTGGTCAATGAGCATTTCGCCAACTACCCGCATAGAAGTTGAGGAATCCAACTCCCAGGTCACTGAGTTTCAATTATTTCAAGACGGACGAATTTTTCGCTGTCATGAAGAGAACTGCGAGTGTAAGAACTAAACGGCAACTTTCAGTTTATCCGCAACGATAAATTTATTTCGGCCCGAATTTTTTGCTTCATAAAGGGCTTGATCGCAGCGTTTATACACAGTTTCAAACTGATCTCCATTGCGCCATTCAGAAAGACCAATTGAAAGAGTAAACTTGATTTAAACAGAATTGTGGTGAGCCCAAAACCTTGGGGAACATAAGGGTTGGTGGTTGAATTGTTAAACATACACCGGTTTTCAGTCATGGAGCCCTGGACTGCTGACTTTAACAATAGTGAGTTTACTGAATCCTTTATTGATAACTTTTAGATCTCGGCTAATTAGGATATTGTCAGAAGCTTGCATTTGATATACTGACGTTATATCAAATGCAAAGAGGGAGCCTCGGCGTGAACGCAAATATATCAAAAAATGTTATTGATAATGATCGAGGACAATTTTTAATTCAGGTAATAGTAGTATCTGCTATCATGGGCATCTTAATGATGGCCATGATCACAATACAAATAAATCAAAGCAAAGAAAATAAAGCCTTAACTGAAAAACTGGCCTCTCTAGATTTTGCTAGATTGATGACCCAGTCTATTGCCATCCCTGCGAATTGTGACAGTCTTATCTCGGCCAGTAACGTCTTATCAGGCAGCAGCCTTACGTTTGATTCTACCGCCGTAAGTGTTTCTAGCCCACATGTAGTCAATTTAGCTTCAGCCCTAGGAGTTTCTTCAGGCGGATCAGTATCAGCACTTTCTAGTAGTCTTACTCTAGCGCCAACAGCCGGGATACAGCTTCAAGTAACTAGCCCCACAAATGCGAATGTAATGATAAATTTTAATCAAAATACCCTTATACGAAAAATTAAAAACCTTTCATTCCCTATAATTTTTGCAACAAGTGGTCCACCAGCAGCGGCTACAATCACAGGTTGTGGCGCCAGTACTATTGCCTTTATATATACTGCCACTGTAACGGCATGGCGGTGGCCAGTAGCAACCGCAAACTGTTCACCAGGACAAAAAGTTACTGGCGGTGGCGGTAGTTGTAGTGGCGGAGGTGGATTTAATTTTATAATTTCGTCCGCGCCCGTCAGCGATACTGGTTGGAGTATCGCTTGCGATACTCCAAATAATCAAAATGTAACTGCGGTTGCTACGGCAATTTGCAAATAAAAATTATGTTGCTGCCGCACTCTCTATGTTAAGAATTTTCGTTTGGCATTATAAAAAAACAGGATCGGGTAGGCCTACCCATTGCTGAGTAGGCCCGGAAATTCACTCCAGAAAATTTATTTAAGACCATGGTTTGCCTTTGCAGTGGTAAAAACAAAGAAGGCTACCTGCATGCGTTAGTCCAGAGTTTTGAAGTAACTTTAAGAAAAATATTCCCTGGGCAAGGCCGCTAGCAAGGGTCTTCAACATCGACGTCGAAACATGTTGCAAATGTGGTGGCAAAATCAAAATTATTGCCGCCATCGAGGACCCAAAAGTCATTCGAAAAATTCTAAACACATAAGGGTTGGTGGTTGAATTGTTAATACAGGGGCCCGAACCCGCCGGGGAATACTTAGGAAGGGAAGCAGAAACAGCTTTAATCCGCCCTAGCCTTTTTATGGCTCAGAGAGTGGATTCAGGATTGAACCAAAACAGCGCGACGTGGGCTTTGCGGAGAACTAGTAATTGCTTTGCCCAGACGAATCACCAGAGTTGGCAGCGACAAATCGATACCCAGCTTTTCTTTTCCTATTTTGCTGGCCTCTAATAATGCATTTATATTTTTTTTTGAAAGCCGATTTTTAAAACCCGGGCTTTGCCCTCCTAATATAATCAGTGGAAGTGCCAAAATTTGTACAGAATATCCGGCCTTGGTCCATCCCAACCAAAGCTCTTCAAGCAACATTCCCATTTCAAATGAGTCTCGGGGCTGCCGACTTTTTGATTGGAGAACTAAAATGTCTCCCGAGTTTATAAGAGGTTTTTTTACGCTGGATTGAATAAATATATAAGCAGCGCCGAAACTGAGCACTACCTGAAGTTTTGACCACCGCTTTAAAATATTTATTGAGAATTTTTCAACCCATGAATTAGTAACGGTGTCTATGGGAAGACCTACTGGTTCTTTTAAAATTTCGCTTCTGTTGCGAATTTCATTAAATAATTCGCTTCGAAATTTTTCATCATTACAGCGTATAGATTCTAGCTTAGACAAAAGCCTCGACCAAATTTTGCGATTAGCTGTATCGCGGATTAGTGAAAAATTTGGATTTTTATTAAGACTTTTTAAAGTCTTTTCCCAGTCATTTAGCAACATCGGCGTTTTAATAAAAGCATGTCGATTTGAGACACGTTTAAAAATAGCTTCCTTTAATACAATATTTTCTAAATCGACAGCCGAAGACTTTTCAAAACTTAGATCCCAGAACCAAGTTTGCGGGGTATCCCCCCTACTCGATAGCATGGTGCATTCATAACCATCACAACTGGCCGCTACTTGTAAATTTTTTGCAAAGGCCCCTATCCCCATAGCTGCCGCAACAAAAAACGGATCGATTGAAGATGGAGATGTTAAATGATCCTTACAAATAGAAAGGGAAAATTTTATTCTTTCGTTTGCCATTATATAACTGTAGGCCCAGGGTTGTAAATTTGCGCCAGAAGGTGCCATGCTGGCAAGACTAATCCAGTTTTTAATCATTTCTGACTCTTTTGGAGGAATATTCATAAATTCTCCGCGCGCATTCTAGTAGACATAATTTCAGTTATTATGACTAGGAACAAGACAAATTCCCAAATTAGACTAAAGTGTTAAGTTTTATAAACCGCAACCGATTTATCCACTATAACATTCTCTAAATTAAAAAATAATTTATGAAAGGCTGGAAAGTATTTTGGACCGAAGAAAATTTCCACTTAGTCGATATTTGTTATCATTTCTTCCCCGAAAAGTTCGGTTTGCAGTCATGCGTAATCAGCTAAAAGTCACACAGATTTTAGATTCCCGATTTACATTTAAAATCGCCAGAAGTCAAGCTGAGCTTTCAGACGCATATAGAATTTTACATGATAGTTATGTTGAACTGGGTTATGCAGTAACCCAAGCTTCAGGAATGCGAATCGTAAAATATTTTGCCCTGCCCTCTACCACAACCTTGATTGCACTTTTTGATGGAAAAGTCGTTGGCACTATATCTATTATTCGCCGTGGGTCATTTGGGCTGCCAGCGGACTCGGTATTTGATGTGTCTGAGTTTGTAAATAGAAACGAAGTTATTGCCGAAATTTCTTCTTTAGCTATTGCTTCTGATTTTCGTCAAAAGCGGGGTGCTCTTTTCTTGCCTCTTTTAAAATATTTTTGGGAGTATACTGAGCGATTCATGACACTGGATTCGATAGTGATTTCTGTTAGCCCTTCCATGAGCGATTTTTATGAAGGATTTTTGGGGTTCAAACGCCTCCCGCAGGCAGAAACAGCGCAGTACAGTTTCGTAAATGGTGTACCCGCAGTCGGGCTTTACTTAAACATTAAAACAGCTAAAAAGGTATTTTCTGATCTTTACAATCATAAGAAAGCGGAGAAAAATCTTTACCGCTATTTTGTCGAACTTAAATTAGCACATTTTGAGTTTCCAAATAGAGAATTTTATAAATCCTCAGACCCCGTTATGTCTGCAGCAATGCTAGACTTTTTTTTTAACACTGTATCAAATGTATTTTCTGAATTAACTTTAAATGAAAAATTAGGTCTATCAGCTGTCTACCCCGAACTTAACTATCGCCATGTTTTGCCAGCTATCGATTTAGAAAGACAACGGCAAAACATTCGCCATTCTGTTAATCTAAAATGCTTTATTTGCTTTGAAAATAAAATCGAAGCTAAAGCTCTAGACATTTCAGAGTCGGGGATTTGTATTACTTCAGACATGAAACTTAGCGGAATAATCTTACTTCAAATTCGTGTGGCTGATGAACGCACAGCGGAAGTTCGCGGTCATGTACAATGGGAAAACGCAAAATATAACACTTATGGGATTCGAATCCTAAAGACCGACGCTCATTGGAAAGATTTTGTTAGTTACCTTTTAAATGACTTTATTGCCCTTACAAACGAAAGCATTAAAAAGGTATCCTAATGAGCACGGCGAGCTTTGATTATTCTATAGCTTTTTGTCGTAACCTGGGTTGGGTCACTCCTTCTGAACAGGAAAAACTAAAAAAAACGCGAATTGCGATTGCGGGCATGGGCGGAGTGGGGGGAATCCATTTGCTTACATTAGCTCGACTAGGAATCGGTAACTTTCATGTGGCCGATTTTGATGTTTTTGAATTGCAAAATTTCAATAGGCAAGTAGGCGCTGATATGACCACAGTTGGTAGCGCAAAAGTAGAAGTTCTCCGCCAGCGAGCGCTCAACATAAATCCTGAGTTGAACATAAAATCGTTTGAGGAAGGTATCACTGAAAAAAATATCGATGAGTTTCTGCAAGGCGTGGATATGTACGTAGACGGCCTTGATGTTTTTGTGCTGGATTTGCGTGAGTTAATATTTGAAGCCTGCAGACGCCGGGGAATTCCCGCTATTACTATTGCTCCAATAGGAATGGGGGCAGGGTTTGTGGCTTTTGATCCTCAGGGAATGACGTTTGAAGAGTACTTTGGTTTTAAAGGGAAATCTCAGATCGAAAAGTATTGTCGATTTATTTTAGGCTTTGCACCCCATTTTTTGCATTTAAAATCTTTAGTAGACCGATCTTATGCCAATGCTTATAAAAAGAGGGCACCATCGACCCCTATGGGTTGCGAAATGGCCGCGGGAATAATGGGAACCGAGGTGCTAAAGCACACGCTTCAGCGCCCTGGCCGCATAGTAGCGCCCCAGAGCATGCAGTTTGATGCCTATTCTTATAGGCTTAAAAAATCTTGGCTCCCCTGGGGCGCAAAAAATTTGTTTTTTTTAATAAAACTTAAAATTTTAAAACTTATGATAGATCAGCAAAACAAATAGTTCTTGTACATTAAATACCTCTGATCGGATGAAGAACCTCCGGTTCCGATTCGACCTCCATTCTTGTTTTCTAAATAATTAAGTTCATCTAATATCATTGTTCCAACAGCTAATGTATAAAGGTTTAACAGAAAATCAAATATTTAAACAGAAGTCTCTAGGATCTCTATTACCTGCAAACTTCAGTTTTACACCTGATTTCCGAAAGTATGACGATGCTTTTCCAAAATCTCAGCCTTGCTGAACGCACGAAAAATGAATTTCGCATGGATTTGGCTCAACGATCTATTCCTGCATCTGTGGGATTCATCCTTATAGCCGTCGCAGCCGTCTTTGGACCCATGGATTTTAAGGAAAATCGTTCGTGGATGATAACTGCCGCACTTGTTATTTTTGTCGCAAACGGGCTTCGTATTTATGCGGCTAGAAAAATCCAACATTTAAAACAGCCCGTCAGGCTTCGTCATCACAATATAAGGGTTGGTGGTTGAATTGTTAATACAGGGGCCCGAACCCGCCGGGGAATACTTAGGAAGGGAAGCAGAAACAGCTTTAATCCGCCCTAGCCTTTCCAATTCCATGCTTGCCGTAACGGATCGGCGGTCTTTTTCAGATTTTTTTGAAACGCTTAAAAATTCATTGTATTTTACCGTATTTCAATGTATTATTATAAAATACGCTGGAGGTTTAATATGTCAAAAAAACTAGGAGTATCGCTAAGACTTGAAGAAGAGAAAATAGAGCAACTTGATTCATTAGCAAAGGCAACCCATAGAGACCGCTCGTTCCTTATTAGTGAGGCCATTGATAATTATTTAGAAGTTCAACAGTGGCAGATTAATCATATTAAAAATGCAATTCAGCAGGCTGATATGAAAGATTTTGCTTCTGCCGATGCGATTAAAAGGATTTTATCTAAGTGATTTTAGCAAAGGTTAATTGGACAAAAATTGCGATTAATGATCTTGAAAGCGTATTTAATTACATAGCCGAAATTGAAGATAGACCAGAAACTGCTCGCCTCATGATTAAGAAAATAATTGAAGGCGTAGATCAAATAAAAAGCTTTCCTGAGTCGGGAAGGCAGGGAAGAGTCAAAGGCACTAAGGAACTAATTATTGTAACGACACCATTTATTGTCGTTTATAGAATGAAAAAAGATTCATTAGAAATACTAACAGTTTTACATCATGCTCGAAAATGGGAGTGAATGTAGTTCCCAGAAACGGTCCTTTATTGTCAATTAAATTTTTCGCTTACACGAAAAACCTCAGTCATTAGCACGTAATAGGGTCAGTCAATCAGACGAAGCAGGGTCCGTCATTCCAACGAAATTTTGCATGCGACATTATTTGATCAGCTAGTGAACCCTAAAATCCAGGTGACCTGATCACTTGGTTTTGACAAGATAATCGGTCTTAAAATTCTAAAAAAACTATTTTTCCCAGGTCTTTCAAATTTTAAGTTATTGATATTCCCTGATATCTGTAGCGAGTGACGTTTATTGCCTAAGTGTCTAAATCAAAACAGGTGAAATTTTTCTGTCATGCTCTATTATAGGCTCTCTAAGGAGCCGTTCGTTGGCATTCATGGGAAATCAATCCCAACAACTTTGTAGCGGTAATTTTTATGTCAATAAAAACACTTTTGTTTTCAGCACTTTCTTTTTTGTTAGTTGGTCAGATGGCATTTGCACAAACAAAGATTCAAACCCCTAGACAGGTTTTGCAATCTCAGCTTGCCGAAATTGCCGATTTAAATGCGCAGATTGAAAACTCCGAACAAATCAGTCAGTACGGCGGTATTGCATTGGTTTTGTCAACTGTGGGAATGGCATTAACTCTTGAAAGCGCATTTAAGAGTGCCTTAGTGCGAGTTACAGCGACACCAATGCTAAGCCAAAAACAAATCAGAGAAGCAAACTTAAGCATCTTAAGATTTACTGCGGTCGCTGCTGTTGCGGCAGGATCGGGTGCAGTTTTAGTGATCAAAGCGTCTGATATTGAATCTGCTAAAAAAGCTTTGAAACAAAAACAAGCAGAAATGGCAGCTACACTCGCGCAACTTGATTAATCAGAGAACAAAATGAAATCACTTTTGTATTTTTGCGCCGTATTTATTTTTTTCTGCTCTAGCTTGTCAGCGCAAGAAGTTTCGCCTCGGTTGCGACCCAGCTACAAAAGCACTTATTCAAGTTGTGTAAGTGACTTTGGTAGATTCAGAAGTGATTTACTTTATTCAACTTATATAAGCTCGGTGTTTTCTACCCTTTCGGTCGCTTTTTTTGACGGACGAGAGTTTCAATCGTTGGTTAACACCAGGGGACTTGGAAAAAAATTGTATTTTATGCTTCGAAGTGAAACTTTCATTTTGGCATTAAACGATTGCGTCCCTTCTGAACTTGTTAGAAATGATTTGGTTGCCAAGATGCTTGTCGTTGATAGTGTCGGTAAAATTGTTGGACTTTCGCTTGGTGGACTTTCCTATGTTGGCGTCGCCAAAGTGTTTGCCACTTTAGGACCCACTCTTCATAAAATTTCGCCCATCTTATTTCGCCGAATTTTTATTGGTTCCACTATAATCGGCAGTGCTTTTGCTTTGTGGAAATTAAAGCAAATGTACTTTGAGGAGGATTTGCCAGTCCTGCCAAAACCCATAACAGAATTAGACTGGAAGTCAGATTTCAGATCCAAAGGCGCCGAGCAATTAAAACTGATCGACCAAGCCTTGAATATGCCGTCGGTTACACCGGAAGAAATAGAAAAGCTCAACAGCCAAAAAATGGAATGGGAAACCGCCCTGAAAAAAGTCGGAGCTTAGCGAATTCTTAAAATTGTAATAAGTCTGAGTGAATGTTGGTGCCTAATCAATTTAAACGCCTTTCTTTTACCACCAAAACAAATGTCTCCAAAATGGAAACAGGGGGCTATTGGGGCCTTTTTAATTTACCCGCAATGACCTACACCTTATCTTGGAGGTAGGTGTGATAATAGAGCCAGCTTGCGAAACCAGTTTAGTGCCCGACATTAAGGTTGATAGACTGAAATCACGGGACAAAAGTTTTTTCGTGGTTCGTGATGATTTGCTTCGCGGGGGAACCAAAGAACGGGGCGTTTTGAGCTAAAGAGAATCCTGGTGAGCGCGAAACCTTGGGGAACATAAGGGTAGTCGGGTTGATTTGTTAATACAGGGGTCCGAACCCGCCGGGGAATACTTAGGAGAGGAGGGCAAAACAGCTTTTATTCGCCCTCGTATAGACGGCCCTGAGGTCAAGTAAGATTTTCATCCGTGGATCTTTTTGAGAGTTGGATTTGACCTTGAACCTACATCCTCGTATTCGCGTGC
>NCGL01000153.1 GCA_002256935.1 Bdellovibrio sp. 28-41-41 | reverse complement strand
TTGATATATTGAGACTCGCTATCACCAGCTAGACCGTGGGCTAACAAAATCCATTTCTTTGGATCACGCAGGTGATACTTGATCAACAGTTGATCGTCGTCATCCAAACACGGAATCAGTTTTTTGTTTTCATCATGAAAAGAAATTTTAGGCCCAGTTAAATGAGCAACTATAGTTTGCGAATGGCCCTCAGGCGCCCAATAAGGCGCTATTACTTTAGGAAACGTCATTCGGAGTTATTAGCTTATTGAACCGAAATCAGCAAGGGCTGACCCATAATTTTGGAAATCTCGTTACGATCGATTATAAAAACGTACTGAGGTGATTCCATTCGAACATTTATTAAATTCCATTGAGTCGGCCATGAGTCAGTTAGGTTCTGAAATTTAACACTTACTGGGGTTTCACCTTATCTTCTTCATTGGGATAACGGCAGCTTGAATTTTAGCTAGGTTTTCAGAGTACTTGCACGGCCCAGAAATTTCCATTGTCGATTTTTTACCACCGACCGCGGTGCCTTCAGATTCAAATACGGTGACTACTTTTTCGTAGTACTCGCAGCCCAAAAATTTTTGTCCATCTGAAGTTGAAAAGGCAAAGTGGCCAAATGAAATTCCAAAATTATCAGCTGTCTTGATGACCTCAATTTCTCCGAGCATTTTTTGCTTCAAAGCAATGTCTAGGGCATTGCCATTCAAATTTGTGAAATCGTAAGTCTGTCTAATCGCCGCAGGATCCCGTCGAGTAGAGAACTTATCATTCGTCTTCATGATTAACTGACCAATCGCAAACGCAAAAATTAAAACAAATAATGCATGAATCATAATAACATTCTAGACGACCTGAAATAAAAAGGATACTCTACTTAGATCTAGATTTCAGCAGCGGTTTAGGAAAGAATCAATATATGAACATGATGATTTTCAGCGAAAAGACAATTGCCCACAGACGTGAACGCCTAGAGCCAGAATGGAAACGCCTTCTAACCTCTGAAGACTGCGTTTTGGTATTTTGCGGTGGGCCGCTCACTAAACCGGGCGGATTAGATCAAACCTACCCGTTCCTTCCTCACCCTTCTTATTATTGGCTGTCTGGGTACCGCCGCAACAATGGCGTTGTGTTTTATTCCCCAGAACTTGGCTGGAAAGATTTTATCCAGCCAGTCACTCGCGATGAAAGTATCTGGGAAGGTATGGAGCCGTTTGCTTTTAAAGGCGCGGACGTTAGCACTTTACCAGCATTCTTGATGCAACATAAATTCAGAAATACCATCGGACTTGGACAAGTCCCAGCCGCTTCAGAAATTGAGCTCACCAATAATCAGACGTTGAAGATTTCTTTAAAAGAAAAATTTGATCAGTGTCGTCGCCTTAAAGATGCCGATGAAGTGAAACTAGTGCGCGAACTTGGCAGTATCGCAAACAAAGGTTACGAGAAAATTAAATCATTTATCAAACCGGGCGTTACAGAGCGTGCGATTCAAATTGAATACGAA
>NCGL01000033.1 GCA_002256935.1 Bdellovibrio sp. 28-41-41 | reverse complement strand
CCAAAATAATCAAAGTCCACTCTGGCATTAGTGCCTTCAGCGACAATTTTTTGCTGCTGCGACCAGGTACTACCTGTCCGACTGAATACAAAAACCGCTCCGCCATCCTCTACATAATTTCCACTCGCATCAAAGTCGTGGGCACTTACACCTACTGCCAGCGTATCACCAGAAAGAGACAATTTGCTGCCAAAGGTCTCATAATAACCCCTAGCATTGAGGCCTTCGGGCACAATTTTTTGCTGCTGCGACCATACGCCGCCAGATCGGGTGTACACATACACCGCGCCGGCACCATAGATAGTGTTCGCACCACTTGCGTCATAGTCTTGACCATTAGCTCCCACTGCCAGAGTATCTGCTGAAAGCGAAACACTCGATCCAAAATAATCATACTCCATTCTGGCATTGAGGCCTTCAGCGGTAATTTTTTGTTGAAGTACCCAGGAACTTGCGGTTGTACTGCGAGTATATATAAATACCGATCCAGCACCAGTGAGTGGATTTTGTCCACTCACGTCCAGAGTGTCGCCAGAAACACCCACAGCCAATGTTAGTCCATCATTTGAGTGAGCGACCGTAGCCCCGTAAAGAGCACTAGGATTTGTTAGGCGCGAGGCCGTGACGACTTGAGTATCCACTAATTTTTCGTTAAGACTCCAAACACTTCCACTGCGTTTAAAGTCATACACGGCTCCGGCATTAATAACAGGATTCATCCCATTAGAATCGTAATACTGATTCGGAGCTCCCACTAACAGAGCGTCTCCCGCCAACGCAACACTAGCGCCAAATTCATCATTTACGGCTCTCGCATTAGTGCCTGTGGCTACTACCTTTTGCTGTTGCGACCAAACACTGCCGGTTCGTGTATAAACATAGACCGCTCCAGTGTTATTAAGAACATTTGCTCCGGTAGCATCGTAATTTTGAAAATGAGCGCCGACAGCAAGAGTTTCACCATAAAGCGAAAGGCAGTGACCAAACTCATCATAGAATTTGCGAGCATTACTTCCTGTGGCCACGATTTTTTGCTGCTGCGACCAAGTACTGCCGGTTCGTGTGTACACATAAACTGCGCCGGAATCCGATGCGGAACCCATCCCAGTGGCATTATAGTCTTGCTTGTAAGCACCCACCGCAAGGCTTTCTCCATAAAGCGAAAGACTGTAACCAAAAGAATCATCTGCAACTCTCGCATTAGTGCCTGTGGCGACAATTTTTTGCTGTTGTGACCACACTGTGCCAGATCGGGTGTATACATAGACGGCTCCCCCATCATAGATAACATTCGCACCACTGGCGTCATAGTCTTGCTGATAAGCACCCACCGCTAATGTATCCCCCGAAAGGGATATGCCTGAACCAAAATAATCATAGTCCACTCTGGCATTAGTGCCCTCTGCGACAATCCCACTGCCAGAGTATCTGCTGAAAGCGAAACACTCGAGCCAAAATAATCATAGGCCACTCTGGCATTAGTGCCCTCAGCAACAATTTTTTGTTGTTGCGACCACACGGTTCCTACCCTGGTGTATACATACACCGCACCGGCTCCTTCAACAAAATTGGCTCCGTTGGCATCGTAGTTCTGGTAATGGGCGCCCACAGCCAAAGTCACACCTGAAAGGGCCAAGCTAGAGCCGAACTGACTACTACTATGTCGTGCATTAGTTCCTTGAGCCACAATCTTTTGTTGAAATACCCAAGGGCTCACCGTCGTATCGCGAGTATAAATAAATACCGCTCCCGCATCGCTGACAAAATTTTGCCCCAAGGCATCTAGATCGTCAAAAGGCGTACCGACAGCTACAATAAGCCCATCCTCTGAATAGGCCACAGATTTGCCATAGTTAGCATAAGAACTTACTAAGCGTGGACCAGTGGAAACAAAATTATTCACTAACTTGGTCTGTCTCTCAAGAAGCGACAAGATCACCAAGGCATGATTCCCCCCCAAGGAAGCTATCCCCCCAGGAGTATCCAACGTCAGCACGCTGTCGTTACCGGCAAAATCTTTGATTGATGCCGAGTTTAAATTTAAAGCGTTGGTGCTGGTGTAATCTAAGTCAGTTGCATTTTCCCATAACCCTATGACATAAATAAAAATTAATTTGTTACTTTCAGATCCCGCTGCATAATCAATAGTTTTTACTTTATCTGCTAACTGAATCTCGAGTTGAGGAATGCCCGTCACGATCACAGGTTCTGAAAACTCAATCTCTATATTGATTATATTCCCAAATTTATAAGTCCCATCAGCAGTAGAACTACTGACGCGAATAACACTGGGGGCTTGGGTATCTGGAATCGGAGGTTTAGCCGTTATCGCTATTTTTGAGTCTAATATACAAGAGGATACTAGAAGCGACAGGAGGGCAATGAATACAAAAAACATTACCGGTCTAGATATTACCTTACTGATTCCGATTAATGATTTTACTGTAAACGTCTGCTTCGTCATCACATGGCTTATCGGAAGGTCTGGGGAAAACTTGAGTTTGGAGTGAATTATTGTTGGACATGGTGACCTCAGCTTGCAAACAAGCAATGTCGCTGAAGTCACATGATTTCATACACTTAGATTTTTCTAATTACTATACACATACACCAGAAGTCATCAAATTATACGAAAAAGGCCTGTCTTTGCGCG
This sequence comes from Bdellovibrio sp. 28-41-41, assembly GCA_002256935.1. GTDB lineage: Bacteria > Bdellovibrionota > Bdellovibrionia > Bdellovibrionales > Bdellovibrionaceae > UBA2316. Next base: position 52,448 of record NCGL01000033.1, on the reverse strand, counting down.
ATATAGAAACGCGCATGGGAATTTCAAAAACGAGAGTACGCGGTCTTTTACTGAAGGCCGGAGTTCCCCTGCGCGACTCTCTTAAGGAAAGAGGACGAGCAACACAGGGAACTCGATCTAAAAAGGCAGCGAAGCCACCTTACGGCTTTTGCTTCAGCGAAGGCCAAATTGTACGCCACCCGAAAGAATACCCTCATTTACTTGCCATCATCGGACGATGGAAATCGGGACAGCCGCTGAATTCTATTGCCACATGGTTGAACGGAAAAAAAGTCCGCTCTCCTATGGGGAAGGAGTGGTCGTGGAATTCTATCGCCAACATCATCCAAAGAATTAAAACAGGACAACTTATAGAAAAGGACGGTTATTATGAACTTAGATAAACTCATCACCATTTCAGTCGCTGTCATCATCGCAATGTCTGTGACAATGAATCTCAATGAAATTCAAACCTGGATCTGGCGGGCTCAAGCCAAACTTATCTACGAATCGCGTACTGAGTCTTGGGGAAGCCCTCGGTTCTTTCCACGGGAATCGGATAAGCAAGAAGCAAAAACGGAAAAGCCAGAAAGAAAATCGACTCAGTTTTGAGGTGCAGACTTCAAATCTCCCTGTTGGATCGACGCTCTTGCGAAGATCGCCCTTTTCTCGCATCTCCGCACGGGCGTCACGCCAGCCCCTTCGGGATCTGTCATGAGCCCTGCCGCATTCGCGTGTCGATGCGCGGTCGATCTTCTCCAGAGCTGGTTTGCCTTCTCGGAGCCCACTCCTTCTGCGAAGGGCTCCTCAAACAAGAGGCAAAGCCAAATCAAAGGGAGATAAACATGAACTCTGAACTTAAAGAAAAACTGACTCAGCTTGCTTTCAATCGCTCGATTTCATTTTGCTACAACTGCTATCACGAATGTCCATCCGGTCGTTGTGAATCTTGCGGCTCAGATGATCTTATGCGCTTTGTGGATGGCATTGGCTGTGAGTACGGCACTGATTGGGTTATCAAGCATATTCTTGAAACTGAACTAACACCTGTCGATCTTGAAGAATCCTTCGAGAATATGATTCGAGAATGCTATCCAGAAACGACTAAGGTGGGCTGGATGGAGTTCGACACAGTTACAATCATGAAAGAAAATGATCCGATAAGCTGGAGATGCGCTTTAAATGAATTTGAATCGAATGCAGAATCAGACGGAATTATAGTGTCTTTTGACGGTGGATCGACTTACTATCGAAAAAATGAGGTGGAAGACTTGTGCTCCCAAGCCTAATCACTTGCAAGCGCGGCCCGCATAATCTGAATCTTAGTTTTGTCATCTACATCCAGCTGAAGAAGTTGCTTCAGTGTGGATACCGTTGGGCTCACACTTGTCCTTATGCGCGAATTCTTAAGTTTTTTCTTTGATACTTTCGTTTTATTTTTGCTCCCGGGAGGACGACCACGTCGTTTAGGCTGATTGTCGGAATTTTGTGTCATATTCTCGAAACTCCAATTTAAAACCACAAAGTATATGTCTCTCTAAGAAAACCAAATTTTTGATGTGAAAGCAAGCCACTCTATAAATTGTTCTACATCCATTGACCTATCTCTTGTCATTTTATTTGTGCGCAAGTATTGAAACCGTTAATAGCGTAGGTTAGTCATCTTTTTCGATGAAGAGAACCAAAAAATAATTTTAGAGTGAGGGGCTAGTTGTCACTATCGGTAAAGTAGAAATGCTGCTTTTTGGAATTATGTAAATGCCGGACGAAGCGCACGATGCCCGTAAACTTGGATCATCAAAATTACCAGTTACTAGACAGCGCAATGATCTGCTTGGAAGTTTCGTTAAAAGGTCAAATCCTGAAACGTTAGAAGAAAGGTCGTGATCTACTAAATAGATCAGATCTTTCGCTGATTCGGATGGTACAGAGCAATCGAGTTCTAAATTGTCTCCATCCATCGAGAATTTTACCTGATTAAGAATCTGCGACTCATCAAATTTTATTTTCCATAGTTCTAAGGCGGATTCTTGATCGTCAACAACGACGACCTTTGACGAAGAGTTAAATTTGAGTCTCGGCAAATACCATTCAGCTCGATCTACGATGGGAAGGCTGACGGTAACGGTGGTTCCAACATTCAAAGTCGATTCAACTCCGATGCGGCCACCCCAGGTTTCAATATTCTCCTTTGCATGAGAAAGACCGATCCCAGATCCGTTCGATTTCCCCTCAGAGAAATGTTTCTGAAACACTTTAGGCAAACTTTCAGGCTTAATTCCGATTCCGTTGTCAGATATAGAAATCGAAATTTCAGAAGCAAGATCTCGAATCCGTACAAAGATTTTTCCGGTTGAATTCATCGCCTCAATCGAGTTGTTGACGATATTTCCCAAGATAGATCGCAGCTCGAATGGAATGTGCTTCACAAGTGCTGATGCGACAATGTCCTCAGTGTCGAAGATAAATTCGATGTTTTTTGGCGAAGCGGCGGTCAGTTCGCGTTTTGCCTGCTCAAGTGTGCTGTAAATGTCGGTGGAGTAAACATCATCAAACCCATTATTTGGACGATCATCAAGTTTTGAAATTAGATCGCGGATTTGGCCGATAGTTAGCTCCAGCAGCTCGCGTTCTCGGGTCACGCTTTTGGGAAGCTTACTTGGAATGTGCGTTAAAGCTGCCAGTGGAGTTCTAAGGTTGTGACGGACTTGTTGAGCCACCTCAGTTTTTGCAATTTTCTTTTCAATTTCAATATCACGATTAAATTGCTCCAATAGGCGACGCTTTAAAAAGCGTGTCTGAGGAATTGAGATCAAGTTCAAAATGAACCAAATTAAAATCGCATAGGGTACAAGTCGGAAACGTTCGTATTCAAATACAATTTCGTCGCTAGAATGAGTAGCAGTGCTGACCTCAACTTGAACGGCAACTTCATCTCGTAAAATTTTGTTCAGAAAACTTTCTTCTTTGAAGATCTCCGCTTTCGGAGGGATGACAAAAGAACGGCCTGGCTCTGTTGATTTGTAGTGAATCGTCGTAAAGCTTGAAAGTCGAGCTTGCTGTAGAATCAAACTGGCTTCTCGAAAGTCTCCAATTTTAACCATGCGGGAGAGGAATCGAGTATTTTCCTCTGCGGCATTCTGTAAGTGAAGCGCATTGATTACGACTGCTAACCCCGCAAGAAATAAAAAGCACAAGACAGATACAATGACCTGTTTTTGCTCGAAGGCTTTTATTCTTTGCTCAGGTGACTGGATTTTCATTCTAAACTCGCAATCTGATAGCGAGCTGTCTGGATCGGTGCGCCTTCAAAAATAGGTAACGAGGTCAAATCTAGCTCAATGGACGATAGCGAGGGAGATTTTATTTGATCTGCTTGAAATCCATCATTTTCGGTAAATAACGATTCTAGTCTTTCAATAAACGCATTCTTCAGGTGCCAAGGAAGCTCATTCAATTCAAGTTTTTCGTCTGAAGCTAGCCATGCAAAACTAGGAAGTGCTTCAAAGAAAGAACGTCGTGCCGCATGATCTAAGGTTTCAGAAAGAGCGAAGCCTAAAGACGATTTTTTTGAATCGGCCAAATGAATACGGCAAGAAATGCCAAAAAGATTTTTCGGTGTATTCATTCTGTAAAAGCTGACTTCAGCCGTTGGCACTAGCATCTTTAATTTCTCTGCTTCAGGAAAATCCACATTTGCGCTGTAGAGTGTTATGCCTTTTTTCAAGTGTTCATTCAGGAAGAATCTTTCGAGGCATTCATCTTTTGCGTGTTGAGATGGATCGTGCGTTCCGGCGATAGCAAAACCGACGGAGTCAAATCCTAACGTCAGACAAATTAAACGCTCAATAGCTTCGGCAACGGACTTTTCCAGAGCAATTTCTCTGCTCGAATCAACGCCTCTGCCATTCGCTTCGATACCCCGCCAGCTAATCGTGGTCTCAAAGTCGAAGACGCCCGGAAAGATCCGTGAAGGCCAGTTGAACTCTCGAAATCGAGCATTCAACTCAGTCCGTTTAGAATAAAGCCACGAGGCTAGCGGAGTGTGATTCGCCATAATTGATTATTTGCGTAAAGATCTGAAAGTTCGATCTTCCAAGGTTTTCTTGCCAGTGCTGCATACGGAGAAGCTATCAACGGGACGATGGCTGGTTCTGCAAGAGCTTGATAGTGCAGCTCCTTGAGTTTATTGATGCGTGAGCCTTTGTCGTCGGTCGCCATATAATCAGCAAGCCATTTGGATCGCTGTTCTTTTGACAGCCCCAGTAGACCAGCATTGAGAGAATAAGAAATCAGACTGATGTCTTCCATGAATCCTGTATCAGTAGAGGCGATCCATGCGTGAGGAACATCGTCAGGCTTATCATACTTCTTGAAATCAGGAACGTTCGTCTCCTTGTAACAATCGGCCTGTGGCAAAGCAGCCGCGATAGGATTCGCCCACTCTTCATAACCAGTTCTTTTGATTATCCCGATTTTGAAGTGCTTCTTTGGTTCTGCTTTCTTCAACTCGCGCATAGATTCTAATTTTTCTCGTTGTGCTTGAGTTAAGCCACCCTCGCCAAGACTAGGAAAAAACTCAGCTCGTTGTTCAAAGCCAGGAATCTCTGCGTAGATCGAGGAGAATACGGTTTTCATTTTGTCGCCAATATAGCGACGTTCATCTGAAGATAGTTCTTTGCGTCCTCGTTCTGTGAAAACAATGAATAGGCTACGAATTTTCATCGTAACATGACTTTCAAAGTCTGGATGCTTCTGCGCAAAGCGAATAATCTTGTCTGCTTTTGATGCATCAACCGTCGTTAAGTGGTCAACACGACCTTCCTCTAAATCTTTCAAGCTACTTTCGGGCTTCGTCGTATCAGTAGGAACAAGGACGATTGTTTCCGCAATATCCTTTGATGCAAAATAGTGATACGGGTTCAGCTTCAGCGTAGCCTCTCCAGATTCATTTTCTTTCTCTAACCAATAAGGTCCGCTAGTTTCAGAAAAATCGACGATCTTCAAAGTTTTCGGATCAACACTTGATCTAGGAATGACAGCAAAATCTATGGCTCCAAGCATCGGCATCAAAAAAGATTTTCGACCTTTGGCATTCAGATAAACACTGTGGTGGTCTTTTCTAATTCCAGGACAGTCATCTTCTACAGTTTTCAAGTTTACCCCTGGGCAAACAATGTCCTTAAAATTACCGTGAGTATTTCCCGAAAGAACCAATAATCGCTTCAAAGAAAATACAACATCATCTGGTGTGATCTGCTTTCCTGAAGCGGTCTTTAGTGTTTTTCGGATCGTCAATTTTAGTTCGTCGCCAGTCCAATCCATTTTTTCAGCCACGCCGGATTCGATAGATCCATCTTTCGAGATCTCCACTAGTGGTGAAAAGACATTCTCTAAAAAAATGTATTCGTGATCGAGATTGATATTTGTTGGCTCATACGCCGCTGCTTTCAACTTAACTGGAAATGCAACTCGTAAAGTTCTCTCATTGTTTGTTGATTTCATAAAAACTGCTCCCGCTGCAAAAAACGCAAGGCCAACAACTAGAATGATCTTAAAGTTAACCCTCTTCATATAGACTACTTTGTAATTCCACCGCTGGCACCTACGCATATAGTCGTTGGATGTGCGCCACCGGATTGGATATGACCTTCGGCTTCAAGAACATTCAGAATATCTTGGTCGAACTCAACACACTGATTTTGATTGATCGTAAGTGTTTTTGTTTCACCTAAAATTCTGATGGCCCACGCGATCTGCGCTTTCTGAAGTGGTGTTAACTTCTTGGCCTGTTCAGCATCAGCAAACGCAGTGACGTTCACTCCAATCAAGGCTGCTACAGCGATTAAGATTGTCATTTTCATACTTCTACCCCCTCGGCGAGTTGTTTGAATTCAATATCGTATTTTTTCATTTTCTCTCGGACAGTGCTTCGGCTGATATTTAAAATCCGCGCCGCCGCGGAAATCGAGCCGCCTTGCTCTAGAGCTTTCAAAACCAGATTTTTCTCAGAAGACATTTGCGTGAATTTGAGTGCCTCTAGGTCAGCTGGTTTTTGCTTCGGTCTATTCAGATCCCTGCGGCCCTTTAATAGACTGGCATCCAAAGTCTTTTCTGAAGACATATTCGCAAGAAAGCGTATGCAATGCTCAAGCTCGCGAACGTTTCCAGGCCACTTCATTTTTTGAAGTTCTTCGGCGGCACTTGCGAGTAATACTTTCTGCTCTCCAGATTCCTGATTGATCTTTTCTAAAAATGAGTGCGCTAGAACTGGAATATCTTCTGGACGATCACGCAGAGGCTTTATGTTGATAGGCAGAACATTAATTCGAAAGAACAGATCTTCGCGAAAGCTTTTTTCTGCGATGAGTAGCTCAAGATCTGCATTGGTTGCTGAGATCAATCTGAAATCAACCTTTCGACTTGTAACTGCCCCAACCGGAGTTATCGTTTTCTCCTGCAAGACCCTAAGAAGGGTCGCTTGCAGATGCTTTGGCATCTCTCCGATTTCATCTAAAAATATGGTTCCTCCATCCGCAGCCTCAAAATGTCCAATGCGCGGTCGTATTGCTCCCGTGAAGGCTCCTTTTTCATGGCCGAATAATTCGCTCTCAATCAAGTTTTCAGGAATAGCGGCGCAATTAACAGCTATAAACGGCTTTGTTTTTCTAGTTGAGTTTTGATGAATGCCTCTTGCAACACGTTCTTTTCCAGTTCCATTTTCGCCTCGTATGAACACCGAATCAGAAGATGGAGCAAACTTTAAAATTAAATTTGCTACTTCAGCCATAGCTTCGGATACGCCGACCATTCCAACGGATGCGATTAGTTTCTGCTTCTCATTGTGTGGAGCAATAACGACGGGCTTGAGGCGTCTCTCGATTTCACGGCAAGCACGATGAAGTATCCCAAGAAATTTAGCTTCGCTGACGTCTTTTCCAACGAAGAAAACAGCTCCTGATTCCAAAGACTCATTATGGGCTTCAACGGAGTCGTCGCCAGACAAAGCGAGGATCGTAATGTTTGGATCTAGCTCCCGAATTTTTTGGATCGTTTGCGGTCCCTTCATGTCCGGCATGTGGTAATCAACCAATGCTAGTGAAAATGGAAAAACATGCTGGCGAATGAGAGCAATTCCTTCGTCGCCGCTCTCGACTGCGCGAACGAAAAAGCCTTCATCTTCAAGGAAGTCTGTTTTTGAACGACGATAGGCAATGTTATCGTCTATTAAGAGTATGCTGTGCTTCACCCAAGTACCCCCGGTATGCGGTAGTACAAGTTTGGTGCCTAGCAGTTTACTTAACTTAATGTTTTCTTATTTAATATAGCCGATCTGATCTTAGATGGGCTGCCATTTGGAGCTTATGTCATATATTAAGTTCATGGTCGTTTTGTCACCAGTCTTAATTTTAAGACTAAGTTCTTAGAATTTGGAGGGTTTTCCAGAAAGAGGGGTGGCGGATGTCCGCCAGGGGCCACAAAAATATTTTTGTATATTCCGTTTCGAGGCCTTGGTCATTCTATACCTGTTGGTGCCTCTGCCAACGACGACGAAGTTGAGTAACATCTCCTGTTTTTCTAGATCAAGATCATTATTGGAAACGCTCAAAGGCAAGCGGTGTAGGCCTGCGAATCTCCGCTACTTGCACCACCTCAAATCTAAATTTCAAACGACATAAAAAACGTCCTAATTTAACTTTTGATTCGCAGATAGCAAGAATCCCATTTTAAAATCAGAATTGAATCTGCGCACCAACGCCTGTGCTATTCTCAGTAAGCATAAGCCCTGCGGCCCAATTCCATGCGGGTCCGTACATCAGTGATATTTCGTATTCCGTGTCGCGCTCTCCACCCCAATCAGGACGCCAAGTAAATTCCACATCTGAAAACACACTCTTCGTCCACTGAAGTCGTCTTTCCACATCTAAGTCGTTGCGAAAGTAGAGGCCGAGATTTTGATTGATTAGCTGAGTTTCAAGGGAAAGCGGAACATCTGCCGTCAAACGACAAGCACAATGCAGCTAAACAGCTTGGTCGTTGACCGTGCGATCACAGGAGCAAACGGCTCCTGGTGCAAAGATGCTAGTAGCTTATTTTCCTATCATATCAATTTCAGGTCCGCTGGAAACTCTTTCCATGAGTCCATTCGTGGATCATCCAAATCAAAAACTGTATCCTGACCTTCATTTCTTGCATTCCAGGCAATGTTCAAGTGATGATAAATATGCTGAACAGAGCGATAGAAATCCTCTTGTGAGGCGCCCACTTTCATTTGCCGTAATACAAGTTCAACCTCTTCCTGAATTTCCTGAAAATTGTAGGTTATGAATTTTTTGTTCACAGTAATTTCCTTCGCGGTCATCCGTCCTAAATTAGCTTAGTTTCAATTGTGATATTGCTTTCAAGCAACTTGTGTATGGGACACTTTTCCATAATTTCAAGAATTCTTGCGCGTTCGTCAGGGGTTAAATCTCCTTCAATCTTAACTTCACGGGAAATTTTTGAGTCTTTACCCTCGGATAAAATGTTAACCTCGGCATGAAGGGCTTTAACTTTATAACCTTTTCGAGTGGCATACATCTTAGCGGTAAGAATAGTACACGCTGCCAATGCGGCCTCCAGAATCTCATGGGGATTTGGGCCCTCATCATGGCCACCTAATTTTTCGCTAACACCTGCAACAAGAAGATGATCGCGTATTTTTAGATTGGCGATTAACTCTGATGTGTTAATTCCAACTGTCATTCTGTACTCCTATTCTGGCAAAGGAATAAACTCAGTTTCTCCTGGTACCATTGGAAAAGTTCCGTCTTTCCAGCTTTGTTTTGCTTCTTCAATTTTTTCTCGAGAACTGGAAACCAGATTCCACCAAATGTGTCTTGATGTTTGAAACGGTTCGCCACCAATGATAACGAACTTAGAACCTTCTTTAATATTCAACCTGGTCGAGCTGCCCTGATCAAATGCAAACATGGACTGCGATGAAAGCTTTTCCCCATCAACTTCGGCGTCGCCGGTTATCATATAAACTGCGAATTCAAATTTGGGAGAAAAAAGTTTAATCATGTGATTCCGTTTGGCCACTACATCAGCAAAAATTAATGGCGATGTGGTGCGAACTGGTGATTTAACGCCGAAGGCTTCGCCACACACTAAGTTAATTCGCTTTTCATCGTCTTCAACTATCGGAATTTCATCCTGCTTGTAGTGCTCAAAATGAGGATCAATTTCCTCTTTTCCGTCGGGAAGAGCGACCCAAAACTGCAGGCCATGTAAGTTACGGCTCATGTTCTTAAGAGAACTGGGCGTTCTTTCGGAATGAGAAATTCCTTTGCCCGCTGTCATCCAATTAACCTCGCCTGGTACGATCAATTGTTCAGATCCAATGCTGTCCCTATGAAACATTTTTCCATCAAACAAGTACGTAAGAGTTGAAAGTCCGATGTGTGGATGTGGTCGAACATCGGTATTCTGATTCGGCGCTGCCGTCACGGGACCCATATGATCTAAAAACGTAAAGGGCCCAACCATTCGTTTGCGTCTATTGGGGAGAATTCTTCTGACGATTAATCCTCCGCCTAAATTGTGCTCAGTTCCTATGACTTGAATCATTTCTTTTTACCGAAGATGATTGCAAAATTTATTAAGTAGCTTCTTGACCCGTTCTTCAGTTGCCGGATCCTTTAGCTTTCCATGTTCATCAAATGCTTGATGAGCTTGGGATAGCCCAAACATTTCCGGAAATACAAATACACCGATTGATTCAAGAGGGACTCGCGAATGTCCAAGACTTCTGATGGCTCCGAGACCTCCTGGTGACGCGCCCAAAAGAAGTAGTTGTTTACCAGGCCATAGCATTGGTGAAATACGTGAAACCCAATCGACGGCATTCTTAAATACCCCAGGCATTCCGCCATTATATTCAGGCGTAGACAAAATAAGTGCATCTGCTTCAGTAATTTTTCGTCCCAGCTTTTGAACATCATCAGGTATGCCTGATTGGGCCTCAATATCTGCGTTATAAACAGGCATTGGGTAATCATTGAACGAAAGCAATTCGAATTCGTGCCCTGATTTGCTATCACTTAAGATGCGATGTGCATTGTGAATGAGCTTTTTATTGAACGAATCTTTTCGCAAAGACATTCCCATCATAATTATTTTTGCCATTGAGAACTCGCTTTCTATTATTAATCTTTTGCAAACTAACCCATTCAAGCCAACTTGGCTATGTTATGTGCCGTAATGAACAGTGGCTTCGCTCTGCGCCAACCTCGGCAGGAACTCCATTAGATGACAAAATTAGGAATTTGTCTGATCATAAGCATCCAGGAACGGAGTGAGTTTGAAAGAAGCATTAGAGCCATTAGAACGAGGGCGATATCGACGAGAGGGCGAAAAGGTCATCATTGAAGTCGCAGTTAATAACTCGCGACAGTTATTTAATGAGCGTGATCCCGCACCCTTTCGAGACCGCGATTTAGATGAAGACTTTGTTGCGTATGTTTTAAGTTCCGTGCAGGAGTTTCCGCTTAAGACCGAAATGAAACTGAGAATTATGGTCCGGGACGAGAGCGACTGAGGGTAGCAGCGAAAACTGATCCAGTCGATACAGAATGCATTTATCGAATCGTTCAACTCTCGCCTGCGTGACGAGTGCTTAAACGAAGAGATCTTCCGAAACTTGGAAGATGCAAAGAAGAAGATCGAGAAGTGGCGAAGGTACTACAACGAAAAACGCCCGCACACGAGCCTCGACTTTAAAACGCCAAGTGAGTTCGAAAGAGAGTTTAAGAAACCAGCTTGACGCTTCGAGACTCAAGCAACGAGTGGATCAAAAAAGCTGCTACCCTCATCCTTTCTTATTTTTATTAATAATCACAAATATTGAGATTCCATTATTGCTTCTCTCCGCACTTTGGTTACGAACTGCTCATCGTTTGCGTTGACTGTGTAATTTTGAAGACTGGGTATGTCAGATTGAAGATTAAAATCTTCCATGTAGCCCTTGCGACGAAGTCTATTGATTGTTGCGGCCAATCCTTCGGCTGTCGGGCCAAAATCTTTTGGATTCATGCAAGACTCATTTCACAATGCAGCTGTTCGCACGCTCGAAGCACTGCGAACAGCCAGAGTTTCAATTTATTTTCCTAAACCCAATTGATTCATATAAGTTTGATTATCCCAAAACAGATACTCTTCATCCATCGGGCCTTCTTTAGTCCAATGAGCAATGGTCGCCATCGGGATCTTAAATTTCTTTCCAGTGGGCTGTATGATCTTTCCGTCCGGCAATTTCATGGGTTTTGTAAATGTTCCTTCCATGATTCCATAGACCGCGGTCCATTCACCTTGTCCTATCTTGATAGGATGCTCTAAAATTCTCGTGTCTGGGGCATAGCTGAACATATATTTCAAGTCTTCGATGTGCTTATCAAATCGTTATGCATTAAGCCTACCCATCTGTAATTTTGTCTGATCTCATATTGGTACAGTGGAGGTCGAAGATGACCTATATTCGATTCAAAGGAATGAGTTTTTTCAAGCAAGTCAGAACTGAAGAGGCTGCAAGGGCCTTGGTCTGGAAAACTAAATTTGAGGGCAAAGAATTCGTATGCCCGAATTGCAAGTCAGAAAAATACTGGGAATTTACATGTGAACCAGAGATCAGAAAATGCCAGGGATGCAGCAAACATGTAAGGCTTCGCACCGGCACAATGTTCGAAAACTCAAAGATTTCCATGCTCAACTGGACCCGAGCCATTTATTTCACGATGTCCAGCAAACGAGGAATCTCTGCGCTGGAACTTCAGAGGAGATTGGAACTTGGTTCTTATCACACAGCTCTGGGGCTTTTAAAAAAGATTCGGCACTCACTTTTACAGAGGGACTCAAAGTACCAACTATCTGATTCTATTGAGTTAGATGGAACTTCATTTGGCAGAGCTAAAAATCTAAATCAGCAAGAAGTGATGGTGGCCATCGAGACGAAATCTTGGATCGACGCCAAGGGTAATGAAAAAACTAAAGCGGGATTTGCCAAAGTTATTGTGGCCAATGAAACCAGAGAAAATGCAGAAAAATTTATCAGCAAAAATATTAAACCCGGATCTTCCATTAATACCGATGCCGCCCAGGCCTTTATTCGAAGTCAGGTTAAGGGAATAGATCTGGATTACCGTGAGATGGATTCCAAGCAGGAAAAAATCAATGATTGGCTTCCGTGGGTTCACAGATTTATTTCCAATGCAAAATCTTGGATCATTGGAACCCACCATGGGGTCAGAGCTAAGTACTTGGAGCTTTATTTGGCTGAATATACTTACCGCTTCAATCGCCGACACGACCCAGATTCGCTATTCCACCGAGCTATCTCCGCGATGTCTCAGGCTGATCCAATGACCCTGGGTAGGCTTACTGCATAACGATTTGCTTATCAAGACCTTCCGTCGTATGACCATCAGGCCAGTGGACCTTCACGTTTTTGGTGTGGGTGGTGGCGAAACCTTTCCAGTCTTGCTTCGAGAAAAACTCGAAATCGAGTTTGTCGAATGTCGCTAAGTTTGCTGACTTGTTTTTCAAGGGCCTCAAAATCTGCCTGCTTTTTATCTTTGGCAAATGCTGGGCTGAGCATAAGAAATGCGCTCGCGAGGACAATTACTTTTTTTAACATAGGTTCTCCTTTATGGTTGTTGTTTTGTTGTTACGAAATTTCATTTTAAATTAATCTTTTCGGCCAAAAGCCAAAAGTTCTCATTGAAATTGCAGAATTGTGAATTTCTTCAAATTCAAAGCGGAGTTCGTCTTTTGAATCAGAAGCTCCCAAAATATAATGAAGCGGCAGAAAGTGATCCATTGACGGGATACTTAATTTGCCCGCTTCCGTCTTATGGTAGTCTTTTGTTAGGGCCACAAAGTCATGACCTTCAAGCTTCATCTTAAGCCAGGAATCAAACTCGACAGCCCAGTCATGAGGCCTTGCGTGGGTGTTCCAATCCATTCGGCGCAAATTGTGAATGAGGTTTCCGCTACCTAGTATTAAAATACCTTGATCTCGAAGTTTTGAAAGCTGCTGGCCGATATTAAAATGGTATTCAGGAGAGCGTGCCATATATAGGCTCATCTGAAGAACTGGTACGTTGGCCTCAGGATACATATGTCTTAAAACCGCCCACGTCCCATGATCTAGTCCCCATTCCTCAAGATCATTTTTAATTAGCGGATCAGTGATAGTGCTTTCAATAAGCTTTGCCGTCTCGGGACTACCGGGAGCAGGATACTGAACATCGAACAATTCTTTCGGAAAACCATAAAAGTCGTGAATAGTTTTTGGCTTTTCCATTCCAAGAACCCAAGTGCCCTCGGTCATCCAATGAGCCGATACTACTAATATCGCTTTCGGCTTCTGAATTTTTTCGGCCAAGTTACCCAGCATTTCAGTGTAGGGATTTTTCTCGATAGCATTCATAGGAGATCCATGCCCCACAAAAATAATTGGCATTCGTCCTGCTAGCACATTATTTTGATTTAAGTTTTGTGACATATTAAACCTCCTTAGCAGTAAAAGGCTGCCGAGTCCTGCCACGCTTGAAAGCATGAACGCTCGGCGATTTATCATTTTGTGTCGACTGCCGCTTGCATGGTCTCCAAGTTGATCCAAAGATCCACAATGTCGCCGACGATGGCATCCGGTCCAAAGTTAACTCCGAAATCTTTTCTATTGATCTTTCCCGTCGCACTGAAAACATATTTTTCTGTTTTCATCATCGGATCTTCAACCTTGCCTAAGTTCTTCATCTGAAATGACACTTTCTTAGTGACGTCTCGAATTGTCAGATCACCCTTTAGAACATAGCCCTTGCCGGACTTTTTAATTTCGGAACTTTGGAAAGTTGCCTTCGGAAATTTTTGTGCATCAAAGAAGTCAGGAGTTCTTAAGTGATCATCACGTTTTACCACCGCAGTTGTGATGCTCGAAATATTCACCGTAAAATCAACTTTTGATCTTGTGATGTCTTTTTCGTCCAGGTCGACGGTTCCACTGAACTCAGTAAAGCGCCCAGGAATTTTTGAAATCTTTAAATGGGTAGCCTCAAATGCTATCGCTGAATGGTTTGGATCAACCTCAAGCTTTTTGGCAAAAGCAAAAGCTGGAGAAATTAAAGCAACAACTAAAATTAGTTTGAATATTTTTTGAATTTTCATAAGTCCTCTTTCTTAGGCTCCTCTGCCTCAGAGGAGCCTGCTAATGTTAATGGAAATATTATTTTATGCAATCAAATTAGCCACTTAACCTTCTTTAACAAATTGCAGATCAAGAGTTATAGTGACGTCGTCACCAACTAGAACTCCGCCAGTCTCAAGCGCGGCGTTCCATGTTAGGCCAAAATCTTTGCGCTTAATTTTTGTGATCGCTGAAAGTCCGATCTTGAAGTTCCCATATGGGTCCTTAAGTTCGTCAGAGGGCCCTTCAACATCTAGAGTCACTTGCTTAGTAACACCTTTAATCGTCAAATCGCCGGTAACTTTTAAATCTCCGTCCAATGAACCTGTCACAGATTTTGACTTAAAGGTTAGCGTGGGAAATTTTTCCACGTAGAAAAAATCAGGACTACGTAGATGTGTATCACGTTGTGGCTCACGCGTATTAATACTCGCGGCCTCAATCGCCGCTTCTGCGAAAGCCTTCCCAATATTGTTTTTATCGAAGTCCAACTTACCCGATACCTTTTCGAATGCACCGTGGACCTTTGCGATCATCATGTGTTTTACACTGAAGCCTACCGAAGAGTGCACTGGGTCAAGTTTATAAGTAGCCATAAAATCCTCCTTAGTTGTTATTTACTTACAATTAATCTATCGGAAATTTTTAGTGTTTATTAGACGGTATTATATAGACTTACTGTTCATTATATTGAATAATAAGCCATGGATTTAAACGAGGTTGCTATATTTATTAAGGTTATTCAAAAGGGCAGCTTTACTGGAGCCGCATTAGCTCTTGACATGCCCAAGTCAACCGTTAGTACGAAGATCTCAAATTTAGAAAAGCGTTTGGGGATATCTCTTATTACAAGATCAACTCGCAAGATTCGTTTGACGCCTGCGGGAGAGGCCTTTTTTCTGCGCTCAACAAAAGCAATTGATGAAATCAATGCGGCTGAAATCGCAGTACGTTCTGCAAATATAGAACCTCAAGGACAATTCAGAATCACTGCCCCAATAGATATTGGAAACACGATTCTTCCAAGCCTCACCGCAATTTTTTTAAAAAAGTTTCCGAAGGTGAAATTCGACATTCTGTTATCAGACAGGCGAGTCGATTTTTTGGAGGATGAAGTTGATCTTGCTATTCGTGCCGGGGAGTTAAAAGACTCTTCGTTGATCGCCAAAAAAGTAGGAGAGGTTGTATTTCAAATTTATGCGTCCCCCAAATATTTAAAGGACAAAGGTGAGCCGACGAACCCCAAGGAGTTAGGTGATCATACTTGTGTGCATTTCACGCCACTTTCAATTGATGGCTGGCAGCTAAAAAGTGGAAAACGCTCCATTGCTGTTGCACTCACTGAAAAAATTGCCGTTAACAACATGAGCCTCGCGCACGGTTTAGCGCTTGAGGGAGCCGGAATTGCGTTATTGCCCTCATTTTTGTGTGAATCCGAAATTAAATCTGGAAAACTTGTTCCCATCTTGCGGGATTGGTCTTCTGAAATTGCTCCAATGCATTTTGTTTATCCGGCTCAGAAGTATGTTCCACCGACGATCAAAGCCTTTATTGAAATGTCGAGTCTCACATTACGAAATCGTTTTAGCTTTCTAGGCAATTAGTTATCTTCTTAAACCTATAGGATAGTTCAGGGGTATGGTGATGTGAGTCGCCACTGGCGATTCATCGCCATCCCCTTCTATTGCACTAAATAATTAATTTTATTTCAGAATCACCTAACAAGGGTGGCGGAAGTCCGCCACCCTTGTTTCGTTCTGCCTTTCTACTCTCGTTTTCACTTGAAGGCCAGCAATTCACAGAACTTTATCCTAAGTTTAAAAAACGCAAAATTCAAATCTTTGGAATTTCAAGAGATTCCGTAAAGTCACATGATAAGTTCAAATGTAAATACGAATTCCCATTTGAGCTCTTATCAGATAAAGACGAAGTCCTTTGTAAATTTTTTGATGTCATCAAAGAAAAAAATATGTACGGCAAAAAAGTATTGGGCATCGAACGCAGTACTTTTATTCTAGACGAAGATGGCAAGCTTACGCATGAATTTCGCGGCATTAAGGCCGATGGTCATGCGCAAGCCATGCTTGAACAGATCTAAAAGTTTCAACTACTTTAAACTTTTAGCAATTGCTGCTGACAATAATGTTGTCGGTCTTCCAATTAGGTTAGATAAATCTTTTGCATCACTATGCAAATCTCCCTTAGAGGCACCAACATCTGAATTCGCTAGCATATCAGCAAAAATATCTGGAACACCAACGCTGACTAAAAAGCCTTTATAATCAGAAAATGGCATATCTTTATAAACAATTGGCTTCTGGACTTGCTTCGCAAGCTCTATCGCTAACTCACTCAAAGTAAACGAGGCATTACCCGCCAGCTCGTAAATTTTATTATTATGATTTGTACCAGTTAAAACCTCAACAGCTGCTAGAGCATAATCTTCACGGCTTGCAGATGAAAATCTTCCTGAGCCGGCGGCCCCCTGAATAACTCCGTACTCAAGAGCCGGTGCTAAGTTTTCAGTGTGATTTTCTAAATACCAACCATTTCTTAAAAAGACATACGGCAACTGACTTTCTTTAATTGCTGTTTCTGTCGCTAAATGCTCTTTAGCTAAAGATAATATTGATGTATTAGCCTTTAAAATACTAGTGTAAGCTAAAATCTCTACTTTGGCGGTCTTCGCCGCCTCAATGACAACTTTATGTTGAGCTTCTCGCTTCCCAATCTCGTTAGATGAGATAAGTAATAGTTTTTTAACATCCTTCAGAGCAGATCCCCAAGATTCAGGAATATCATAATCCGCTTTTCTAACCTGAACGCCTAAAGATTTTAACTCTTGCGCCTTCTCTGGATTCCGCACTAAGGCCACAACCCGAGAGGGAGATACTTTTTTTATTAAATTTTGTATTACATGCTGACCTAGTTTTCCACTTGCTCCTGTTACTGCTATCATTTGCTAAACCTCCTGAAATGATTTATACTTACTTTATCACTTATTCTTTCTTTTAGTAAGTACCCACTTTTTGGTAAGCTTAAAATAAAGAATGAAAATGGTAAAAAAACGTAAAGGAGGCCCATTATGGCACGCTCTAAGTTACTGAAAGCAGATGTCCTTTCGGTTAATTGCCCTTCGCGGCAAATTTTAGACCATATCTCTAGTACGTGGGGTTCACTCATCTTGGTTGTGCTTCTTGAGCGCACATTTAGATTTAGTGAGCTGAGAAATAAAATTGAGGGTATTAGTGAGAAAATGCTCGCACAAACACTGCAAACCCTAGAACAAGATGGCTTTGTGCTACGCAAGGCCTATCCAGTAATACCACCGAAAGTGGAGTATAGCTTAACTCCAATGGGCAAATCAGTCGCCAAACATATGCAAGAATTAACTTTATGGATTGAGAAAAATTTAGCGCAAATTACTGAAAACCAAAAGAAAAGTTCTAAAAAAACAAAACAAAATTGAAATAAGTTCTTTATGGTTTCTTGTTCAGATCTTCATCAAAATTCTCTAAAGAGAGAACTTCGTCAATCCCATGCTTAAGGGCCTTGAACTTATTATTCAAAAAGGACCAAAAAGCTTTTGAACCATTAAAATCAAATTCACTATTGGTGTATTCAAATGGAAAACTAGTGGCAAAATCTTTGGTTTTTGAATTTTGCAGTAGCCAGTTTACAAAAGCCGCAGTGCATTTCACTCCACTGTCAATTGATGGCTGGCACCTGAAAAATGGAAAACACTCCATTAATGTTGCGCTCACTGAAAAAATTGCCGTTAACAATATGAGCCTCGCGCATGGTTTAGCGCTTGAGGGAGCCGGAATTGCATTGTTGCCCTCATTTTTGTGTGAATCCGAAATTAAATCTGGAAAACTTGTTCCCGTCTTGCGGGAATGGTCGTCTGAAATTGCTCCAATGCATTTTGTTTATCCGGCTCAGAAGTATGTTCCAGCTACGATCAAATCTTTTATTGAAATGTCGAGTCTCACACTACGAAATCGTTTTAATTTTATAGGGAACTAGAATTCAAGGGCGTGGTGATAGGAATCGCCAGTGGCGGATTTCCACCATCCTCCTGTATTGTTCTATCTATTCAAAATACTTTTGAAATCACGTAACTAGGGTGGCGAGTTTCCGCCACCCTGGGCTCATTCTGTATTTCAATTCTCATTTTCACTTCCTCATTCGATTCAGCAGCTTAGCTAATTTGGCTTCTCATTAAGCCAACGAGCCATCTCTTTTGCTCTTACATCTCCTCGAAAGCCGCGATTAGCGCGGCTCACAACTCGAACAAAGGAGGTGCATTTATGAATGCAAACCAAAATCAAAAACAATCTAAGCAAGAGACCATGCTCAACCTTGCTCTCATTCCACTAGAAAAGGCTGAACAGCCTTCGCTTTGGCAGCGAGTGAAAATGGCATTCGCGACATCCGACGAACTGGATTTTCAAACTTGGCAGCAGCTTGAGTCTAAAAAGGTCAGACCAAATTCCTCTGAGCAATGGAGGAGCAACTAATGTCACGAACACTTAAAGACAAAAATCCAATCTATCGACGGGATGACGAGCCTTTGTATCAGACTCGTGAAGAGCCTGCGATGAAGCGTCGTTTTCTGAACTTTAGAAAATCAGGTCCTCCGCTTGATGGAGAAGAGTGTCCTGAGTGTGGAGGCCTCACTGATTTTCAGAGCGGCTATCTCACTTGCTCGGAATGCGGCTGGACCGAAGATGTCGTCGAGATGTGCGACATGGAAAGGTTCGCTGTATGAGTAACTCATCAGACTTTCCATTCGGCAATGTCGTTCCAATTCGTAAAACGGATCGTTTTGGTGTTTAC
The DNA here is from genome assembly GCA_002256935.1 of Bdellovibrio sp. 28-41-41. Lineage (GTDB taxonomy): Bacteria > Bdellovibrionota > Bdellovibrionia > Bdellovibrionales > Bdellovibrionaceae > UBA2316. Next base: position 33,406 of record NCGL01000033.1, on the reverse strand, counting down.
ACAGGTGAAGTTACATCTAGTGGTGAAATCATCGAGGGCGAAAGTGTCGGAATCGCTTTCATGAAACACGGAAGCAAAAAGTTTCGACTGAAGCTTTTTGTTTTTCCTAACAACAGCTACTTCGTCGTTCCAGACGACAAAGATGACACCAAGTACACCGTTTTAAGTCTTGAGGAATACCAACTTCCCACTGGTGAAATGCGTTCCCACTGGAATCGAATTGGCGAAGGAAAACTCGCAGGAAGCTTCATCTCACTTCGAGTGCAGCTTCTGCCTGAACCTATCTTTCTTTGCCTGTTTCCAGACAAGAACATCTCTGGGGAGGACGCCATTGCTTCTTAATCAATCTAAAAAAGGAGGTAAAAATATGAACCGAAATCAATTCTTTTTCTATGCTGTGCTAACAGCTCTGATCTTTATCGTTCCTGAGATTGGATTCGCCAGCGTTGAATCCTCTCTCATGGGGATTCAGACAAAGCTCACGCGAGTTATTCTCCCATCGCTTTCGATCTGTGCCATTGCCTGGGCTGCATTTTCAATGATGTCTGGCAATGACAAATCGAAGACACATCTTTGGTACGCAATCATCGCGACAATCGTGGGATTCGGTGCGGAGGCTATCGTCAACTTCATTTCGCAGACGGTGCGATAATGAATGACGAATCAATTCTAACTTCGACAGTGCCTCGCACTCTCGAAACAAAAAACAAAATTCTGGGACTTGAACTTTCAGATGTTCTTGTCCTTCTTCTCAATCTTTCGGCTCAAAATCTAATTTTTGGCTCGACAAGTTTCAAAATCCCAATGGTGTTCGGAACAAGCTTGCTCTTGGGACTTACTCTTTTCTTTTTCAAAAAAGGAAAACCCGATCAGTACCTTCAACACTTTTTCGAGCATTTCATTTCACCAACGGTTTTTGCGGCCAACACGATTGATAGGCAGTACCGCAGATTTAAAAAAGGAGGTGAACAATGATCGAAGCTGCATTGTGCGAACAACTTCCATTTTGGGAGTTTGAACAGCATCCAATTCCACACGCCATTTTATCGGACGGCTCAGTCTCTGCTGGCATCGAGCTATTGCCGCTAGATATTGAGTGTTACGATGAATCTCGAATCAATCAACTCACATTAGGACTTCGAGCATTTACTAATTCTCTGCCAGAGGGAACCACAGCGCAGTTCTTGGTGAAAGTCGAATCTGATTTCGAGGAGGTCCTTAAGAAGCACTGCAAATTGGTCTCAACAGAAAATGAGTTCTTAAAACGTCTTGATGAAAAGCGATCACAACACTTGCTCGATCAGATTCAAGCCGAATCTATCTTTCGACCACGACTGTTCTTTTTCTTAAGAACGTCTGGTGTTCAAAAACCCAAAGCGTTTTCTTTCGGTCAAACAAAGAAGTTTTCGTCAGAATTTGAAAAAAACTATGAGGATCAGGTTCAGACTCTCGGACAAGCCATTGAGAGTGCTATCGGCATTCTCTCTTCGCTTGGTTTTTCAACAAGTCGTTGCGAGCGAGATGATCTTGTTCAAATCCTTTACAGCTACTTCAACCCCAAACGCTCTCAAGACATCGCGCAACCGACTATCTCGCCGCGACTGACAGATTTGGACGACATCTCTCCAAGGGCTCAGGTTGTGTTCGGTGATCTCATTCTTGATCGCGAAGATTTTATTTTAGATCAGCGTCGAACACGAGTTCTAACCCTCAAAACTCTTCCTGAGATGACCTTCGGTGGGATGATGAGTTCATTTCTGGCTTTGCCATTCAAATACGAGCTAATTTTTTCGTTCCGAATCCAAGACCAGGCTAAAGAGATGAAGGCTCTTGAAAGCAAACGTCGCATGGCGCATTCGCTTTCAAGCACAGCCAGCAACCGAGTTTCAGATTTGGAGACCGAATCCAGGCTTTCACAAACAACAGATCTGATCCGTGAACTTATCGAAACAGGTCAGCGTATTTACCAAGCCGAGATGGTTATGATTCTTCGTGAGTCAGCGACCGCCGAAGGCGAAAAGAAATTGAACCTAAGAACCAAGGAGGTTTTATCACGTTTTAAAACTTTGAGTGGATCTGAAGGAATTCAAGAGACAGTTGCAGCTTGGAAGGCGTTCAAATCAGATTTGCCGCTCGCTCCACTGAGCCTTGTGCGCGCAAAGGCTATGAAGACACACAATCTCGTCGATTTCCTACCGCTCTATGGAGCCGCGACTGGAGACGAGAATCCGGTTTGTCTTACGAAAACCCGCCTCGGAACGCTGTATTCTTACGATCCTTATTCATCCCGCCTAAGCAACTACAACGTGCTGACAACGGGCTCCAGTGGGTCAGGAAAAAGTTTTGCCAACAACTTCTTGATGCTTCAGCAGATTGCTCGCGGAAGTCGCCTTTATGTAATCGACATCGGCGGATCTTACAAAAAGATGACCGAAGTTCTGGGTGGTCAATACTTCGAGATCAATCTTTCTGGGAAGTACGTCATCAATCCATTTGAGCTACTGAATCCAGCGGAGCCTCCAAGTGGAGATCGGTTGAAAGGCTTCGTAAGTATCATCGAGCAGATGGTTGTAGATCATGGTGAAAAGTTGAACCGATTTGATCGAGTTCAGCTTGAAGCAGCTTTAACGACAGTCTTTGAAAAAGCCCGAAATGAGGCGACACCGCGTTCGCCTTTGTTGACAGATTTGGCTCGGCATTGCCTAAGCGATTCTGAAGAGTCTTTGCGAAGAATTGGAAAGCTTCTTTTTCCTTGGGTTGGAAAAACACCTTACGGAAAATTACTAGACGGTGACGGAAAAATTGCGGTCGATAAATCTGTTGTCGCCTTCGATCTAAAAGGACTTTCTCAGTATCCAGATCTTCAATCAGTGATGATCCTAATTTTGACAAACTTCATCCTGGAGCAAGTTGAAACGGATCGAACCGTTCCAAAGCGAGTGCTTCTCGACGAAGCCTGGGAACTTTTGAAAAGCCCTGCTGCAAGCTCCTTTATGGAATATGCAGCCCGTACTTTTCGTAAGACCGGAAGTGGAATCACGTTCATCACCCAAGGTGTGGAAGAGATCATCGCAAGTGGTATGGGTCCAGCAATTTTGAACAACACGGCTACAAAGCTAGTGATGCTTCAAAAGGGAGATACGAACGTACTTCGAGAGGCGTTAAAACTTAACTCTCAAGAACTTCGCTTGATTCAAAGTCTTGAACAACGGAAAGGACAATTCAGCGAAGGCTTTCTGATGGAGGGAGAAAGCCGTCAAATCATCCGTATTGAGCCATCACCGCTCGAATACTGGATCTCGACATCAGATGCGCGTGACAATCAGTTTCTGAATCAACTGCGGGAAGAAGGTCACTCTCTCGAATCGGCTTTAATGAAGGCTGCAGAAATCGCACCGTTTGGTGTTTCTTCCATGAAGGCGGTGGCCGCATGAAGAACAAAATTATTGGATTTCTACTGTGCGCAGTCATGATGTTTTCCCCGAGGTCCGCGAAAGCGGACCTCTTTGGAGGAGACGTTGCAGTTCTAGTGCAGATTCTAGCGCAAGCGATTCAAACCGTAGCTACACTTCAAAGTGTTCTTGAAAACGGAAAAGACTCCTTGAACCTAATGCGTGATCTTAACGCTGGAATCAGAAGTGGTATTGATGTCATTCGTATCATCAATCCTAACTTCAACCCTGGAGTTTATGGAGATCTCAAGGACGCAGATCGTGTTTTGGCCGCTCTTCAAGATGTCTACGGAGTTGTTCCAAAAGGCATGGATGAAGACTTAATGCGCTCACAAGATCAAAGTGTCTCTGAAGTCATTGCGATGAATCGCAATCTTTACGACTACGCCGATCAAGTGGACCGAGAGCGTGACAAGATTCTTTATCACGCTCAAGTAGTCAGTCCTCAAGGAGCTGGAAAACTTCAGAATCAAGCACTCGGAGTTTTGATCGGTGTCACGACGCAACTTCTGCGCACTCAAAGCCAGATGCTCAAGATTATGGCCCAAAACATGGCCTACGATACTCGAAAGGAAAAGCTTTCGACTCAGAACTTTCAGGAGAACTATCAGGGACTCTCAAAGGGTTTTGATAGCCTTCCTAAAGAAACAAAACTTCCGCGCCTTAATAGCTCGGGAGGTGGCAAATGATGCCAAACCTCGAAGTGCTAGGAACTCTTGTGCGGGATCTTTATCAGGGACTGAGTCAGCTTTTTTACCTGATGTTGCCTGTCGCAATTCTGTTCTCGGTGATCTTTGGCTTTTTAAGATCAGGAGACCCGAACTATCCAGACATTCTGAAGCGAGCCTTCGTCGCTGCTTTACTTATCGTTTCATTTCCTGAAGTTTCCAACTTCATTTTAGATGTTTGCGATGGGATTGCATCGAAGATTGACGATATGTCGGGTCTTGAAGCCTTCATGAAGATAGCTCAAGACAAATCTCTCGGCTATGCAGCCGCCAAAAAAGTTTTGCTGCTGAAGTTCGATGGATTCTTTATGGCGATTTTGAGCTTCGCAAGTTTTGCTCTGCTCTATATCGCAAAGTATCTGACAGTCGTTCTCTACTATTTTTACTGGGGACTTTTGTCGATTGCGGCTCCGCTGATGATCCTTTGTTATATGTTTCCGTCCACTGCGAACATCACAACGAATCTCTACAAGGGCCTTATTGAAGTCGCATCTTGGAAGATCATCTGGGCGATTTTGTCGGCAATGCTGAAGTCGGTTTCGTTCGGATTCATCTATGAAAACGAACAGTCCTATCTGCCACTTGTGGCGATGAATTTCATCATTGCCATCGCGCTGCTATTTACGCCGAGGATCTTGCGTTCGTTAATTGGCGAAGGTGTTCAATCGACGGCCGCAAGTATTGGAGCAACAGCAGTATCTGGCGTTCTGACCGCAGTAGCTCCAGCCGCAAAGCTTGCGCAAGGTGCGAAGCTTTCCCAGGTCATTATGCCGCGTGCTTGGAGTGTTCCCACTCAAAAATCCCATTCAACAACAAATAAACGATCTTAAAGGTCAAAGGAGGTGTTTGTATGAAAGATAAAATTTCAATTCAACTTAGTTCCTATCCAAGAGCAATGCGTGAGTTCGCCGAAGAAAATTTGAATATCAAATTTCTCTTGGGGGCTCTGCTTGCAGTTACATTTCTGATGCTCATTTTGGTTCTCTACCTGATTAAACAGGGACCAACGGTGATCGCATTGGAGAGCAGCGGCTCTGTGGCCGCTATCGAAACAAAAGTCACGGACGCTCAAATCGAGTCGGCTGCGAAAGAATATATTCGACACCGCTATTCGTGGAACGAGCAGAATATTTCCGAAGAACTCACAAAAGCGAAATTTTTCGTCCTGCCGTCATTGGTTTCGGCATTTGAACGCTCAATGCAAGAGACGATGAAGTTTGTTCGAGAAAAAAAGGTTCGCCAACGTGTCTATCCTAAGTCAGTGACAGTTGATCTCAAAGAAAAACGAATCAGCGTGCTCGCTGATCGAATCACTGAGTTTGATAATCTGAAGGCCGCAACCGAGCTTCGTTTATTGCTTCAGTTCACGGTCGATGATCGGACGGTCATCAACCCTTGGGGTGTGTATGTGACAAAAGAAACTGAGGAGGCTGCGCGATGAAATCTTGCCTACTCTCTTTTGTCTTTTCGTTGCTTGTAGCCACGACTGGCTTTGCGCAGATCAGAAAAACACAAGTCAAAGAGGATGACATTTTGACAGTTAAGACAGCTTTGGGAATTGCGACGATCTTGCAACTTCCAGACACTATTCAATCTGCGATCATCGGTGATCAATCAGGTTTCAAAATCGAATATCTCGACAAAGCGGTAACTATCAAACCACTTCGCTACGGAGCAAAAACCAATTTGTATCTTGTAACGGGATTTAGGCGTTTCAATCTCAGACTTGTGTCTGGGAGTCAGGATCAAGCCGACTATATCGTCTACTTGAAAAAGCCGGAATCGCCAAAACCAGAAACGAAGTGGCGAAGTGTTGCGCGATCAGCTACTAAAAAGAACTTAAAGCTTGCAGTGGTTCGTATTGGTCAAGGTCCGAGCGGATTCATCTTGATTGATGCACTTCTAACATCAACTCAAGATCTGCGAACGACGATTAAGCCTGAATCAGTTTGGATTAGACAACTGGGAAATTCCAGAGTCATCAACAGCCTTTTTATGTCCGACTCTAAAGTGGAAAAAGGCAAACCACTACGAATAGGCATATCGCTCGCGAAGTCTGATTTAGCAACCGGAAAACCCGTAACGATTGAGATCAATTCCGAGCAATCGGTTTCACTTCAAATTTCGGAGGCGGATCTATGGAAGTAAAAAAGGTACTTTCCTTTGTCAGTGAAAAAATAAAGGGACTCAAGAAAGGAATGAAAACTTCGATCATCGAAGAGAATTCGTTCAGTAGAAAGTTTGATTTGAATTTTAAGACCATCAAGCTTTTGGCGGTTTTTGGAATCGTGATTTTCGTGACAGTTGTATTTTTGCTTCCAACGGACGTTCCAATTGAATTTGTGGAGAAGATTGAACGCCCAGAAGAAAAGAAGTTAGAAACTGGAAGTTCGCAAAATTCACCTCAAGGTCAAGATTCCGCACAAGCTCTATGGGCTGCTCCAAGAGTGACAGTACCAAGTGGATCAGGAGGGAGCCAGATCAATTACAATACATCAATGATTGTTGGGTCCAAGAGCGGCAACGCAAAGACCGAACTACGTTCAGGCATTCGAGTGGCCTTAAAACTTATGGATAAGGTGATTGTTTCGCAAGACCCTGTTCCAATTTTGGCGGAGTCCATTTTGGATTCAGTTTCTGATTCGGGCTTGAAGCTTCCAGCGGGAACACGATTCTACGGACAAGCCAGCTTTCAAAGAGGTACAGATCGCGCTCAGATTCGGTTCGATCAAATTTCATTGCCTAGCGGACAGATCAAGCGCATTTCAGCTATTGCGCTTGATAAGGCAGGACAGCCCGGAATCAGCGGAAAGGTTTTCTCCGACGGATTTAAGAACACTGCGGGGCAGGTACTCACAACATTTGTAGGAGGACTCGCTGCTGGGAGTATGCAAACCGACATCATGGGTAACTCTAAGGGTGGAGTCGAAAACGGACTTCTCGGAGCTGTCGCTGCCACAGCTCAATCTCGCGCCCAAGCCTACGGTGAAAAATTAAAAACAGAAAGAGAGTGGATCGAACTCAATCCTGGGGCCGAGTGTGATGCGGTTCTAAACGAATCTTTCAAATTACAAGAAGGAGGTGAAAACTATGAGCAGTAATAAATCAGAAATGTCAGACCGAGGTTTTTTGTTTTTAACGATTGCTCTTGGAGCCGGAGTCATTTGGCTAAAGTACCAAGCGCAAATCGTTATGTTTATTGTAACTTGGAGAATAGCAATCGCTTTCACAATTTCTCTTCTTGCTGTTTTCGCATTTCAAATGATTCGTAAAAATTTACAAAATAGAACCAAGGTTGCTGATTTGGAAAACGAGATCATAACTCCCATCGAGGGCGAGGATTGTGTTTTTGCTGGTCTTTCCTTGAGCGGCAAAAACGTCTACGTCAAACAACCATTCAGAAAGATGCACACCCAAGTCGTTGGAACAACAAACGCCGGAAAAACTGAATCGGTCATTTTACCGTGGGCCATTGATGATATTAAGAAAGGCCGAGGTCTTCTTATCATTGATGGCAAGTCAGACATGAGCCTCCTGAACAAGCTCTATGCTTATGCAAAACGCCACCATCGTGAAAACGATGTTCGACTACTTTCGCTTTTCAATGTTGGAATCAGCCACACATTCAATCCCTTAAGTGGAGGTTCGGCACTTGAAATCACAGAACGTGTTTTTAACGCCTTCAACTTTGAAAGCGAATACTTCAAAAGTATTCAGTACGATGTCTTCCTGCATTCCCTTCTAATCTTAGAAGCTGTTGGGATCAAACCGACGCCTCTCCGAATGATTGAGTGCATGAAAAACGAAAAGTCTTTGGCGGAACTTGCTGTTGCATCCAAAAAGCCAAGACTCCAAGTCTGGGCCGGAGAGTTTCTAAAACTGAACCGCGATGAGCGAGAACAAAGAACAAGTGGACTTGTGGCTCAACTCCAAAGTTTTGCGGTTGGTGAAACTAGTCAGGTATTCAACACGGAAATTTCAGACATCAATCTTGAGCAAGCCCTGGAGCATGGCGAGATCATCTATTGTCAGCTCCCAGCTTTGAAGATCCCAACTCTCGGGAAAGCGACTGGCAAAATGATTCTTCAATGTTTGCAAAGCGCGGTTTCGTCGAGACATCTTGGAAAATACGAGCGTCAGGGATTCTTCTCGGTGTACCTCGATGATTTCACTGAATACCTCACACCCAGTTTCGTCACACTTTTGAACAAATCTAGAAGTGCAAATGTCGGAATCGTTTTTGCTCATCAAGCTCTAGGCGATCTTGATGGTTTGGGCGATGGTGTGAAGAACACGATTCTCACAAATTCAAATCTCAAGGTTTTCATGCGCACCAATGAGCCGGAGTCTGCCGAATACTTTTCGTCAGTTATCGGAACTATTCAGGGGTCGAAAGTAACTGAGAGACAAACCGAAGGTCTTTTCGGTAGCGAGAAAACAGGTGATGGTTCGGTTCGTGAGGTCGAAGAATTCAAGTATCATCCCAACGTCTTCAAGCAGGAGCTTGGTGTTGGAGAAGCCGTTATGGTACTTCCTCATGCAAGAGGAAGCCAGCCTGTTCGATTGAAATTCAAAAAGTCTTTCGACCTTGATGCTCCTCAAATTCCGTTAATTCAAAAATCGGAGCCAACAGGCCTTCCAAAACTTGAAAACTCAGCTCTGGTGAATCAGCCGCAGACACCCATGCGTGCTCGTGCGGATGTGATGGCGGAGCTAACCCAAGAAAGGAAGGCAGCATGATGAAACGTACAATTTTATTTCTTTCAATGCTTGTGGCCGGATGCGCGCACTCGCCGAAATGCGGAAATCCTGATGGCGCAAGAGTCATCTTTACGGGGGAAAAAACCTGTGAGGTTCGTATTCGTCAGGTAACAATGGGATCAGAACTTAAAATCCCACAATCTCTAAAAGGGGCTGCTCTGGTGGACTTTACCTTAGATTGGGTGGAGCCATCACTAGAATCCGGAAGAATTGAGCTTGGTCATTTTGTTTTGATTCCGTCGGCAGCTCCGAAGGAGTTGGCTCGATGAGAACTCCAAGCAAGAAAGTCATTTTAGATTCTTTAGAGTTTGCGGCTCGCTGGGGCTTTTTAACGCAAGAACTTTTCTTTGAGTTTTTCTGTGGAATGAGTCGCGCACAAAAATACCGATATTGGACAAGGCTTGTGGAAGATGGGCACTTTGTTCAATCAAAGCATAATGCGTATACGCTTATTTTATCACACAAAAGCCGTAAGGCTTTTGGTGAAAAGGCTCGGCCCTCAAGGTCGCATTTCTACATTGAGCACGATGCCATTGTTGCACGCATTTATTTGTCTTTGGCTAAGACGAATTTGCTAGTCGATTCCTGGCTTGAGGATGAGCTTATGAGAAGTCCAATCGAAGCATACTCAATTTTGGGTTCCCAGCAAATTCAGCGCATTCCCGATTTGGTGTTCGATTTGAAAGTGTCGGATGCAAAGACTGTTAGATGCTCGCTGGAAATCGAGAAAGTGACCAAATCAAAAAGTCGTTATGCGAAAATTGCGTTGGCCTATTTGGATATGGCAAAGATTAGCATTTCTCTTTTTGGCTGCTCGGGAAGGTCAACAGAAAGAGCAATCAGGTATGCTTTCAGCAGCAGGGAGTTTGTTGAACGAAAGCGAATACCTGGAACGTTTTGTTACGAAGGATTCAATTCAGAACTGATCTCACCAATACGTTTTGCTAATAACGAAATGACATTCCAAAACTTCTTAAGCGTTGTAACTGGAGCAGCTAAAGGAGATCGAAATGAGAAATCAGTCTCAGAATACGAACCTCAAAAATTGGAGGCGGCGTAATGAAATTCCAAAGCAAATTCAACCAGATCGCGCCCACCCAGTCTCGTCCCCTTGAATCTGCGATTTTTCCTGACCACCCCCACCCAACGATGTTGATTGAAGGTGGTCAGGAACCAGGGGACGAGACTGGGTGGAAGTCAGTAGAAATAAAAAAGATAAGTGAAAGAGGAATTAATAAGGGAAAGTACAAAACGAAACAAAGAGAATTAGATCAGGTAGGCCAATGTATTGATTGGCTGTCGATTGATGATGTAGCGGCATTTGATGATCGTATCTTTGAACGAAGTTTTGCGAAAGGCCTACCTGATCTAATTCTCTACGCTCCGTATGATGAGGGATTCCGTTCCGTCATCCCTCGGCTTGGATGGACTCGCCGTGATCGGCAGTCCGCTGTTATCCATGTCGCGTCTGTGCGCGACTTATGCCGAAGCGTGTCCGCTTCATTTCAAACAACAACAAACAATTTCACCACGAAGGAGGTGCCATTATGAAAGAAGAGGTTAAACAAACAAAGTTAGATTCCAAGAGTGATAACGACAACTCGGTCAAGATCACGGTTGCTAAGGCCGTGGCCGACGATTTGGGAGAACTCGTTGAAAAGGTCAATACCGGTTTTGAAGTGGGTCGAATTCACCGACAGGACGTCGCTTCATGGATCATAACCCAATTTCTAAGAACTTATACGGATCACGAAGTTGGATTGATTCGGCAAAGTCAATACACCGATGCATTGATGCTGGAGGCCGTTTATCGACGCATGAGGGAAACCGGTGATATGCCTGATTTCCTTAAAGAGGCTCTACGAAAGCAATTTCATGGCGAGCCCGAGATCCCAAAGAAGAAGAAAGTATTGACTAACAAGTCCATCAATGATGGACTTGAGAAATATGAGGATGCCGCATGACCGGAAAACAATTCAAAGCGATCAGGGAAAAGTTAGGTCTTTCTCAAGACCAACTTGCGCTGATTTTGGGTCTTTCTGGAAACAAAGCTATCAGCAATATCGAAACGGGTTTCAGGAATTCAAGCCGACTTGCTTCTGCCGTCATGCAGCTCTTCTCGGAGTTGCCCGAAAAGAAATCTTTGGATTTACGGGATCTTTTGCTGGATATTTGCGAACGTCAGTCGAAGACATCAAAAGGTGGTCGTCGATGAAACGACGTCGCGAATATATCGAATCTTACAAAATAGACTTAAGCTCTACGAATGTGAACTTGATTCCAGTTGAAGATACGTCGTCAGACTCTTCGTTGCGTAGCAACGAGATCATTGAACTTGCGGCAAAAATGATTCGCCTAGCTTCAAAAAAGGGACCTGTCGCGAAAGTTGATCGGGAGGAATTCGATGCAGCAGCTTAAAATTGGTGGGTATGTCAGGGTATCGACTGAGGAGCAGGCAAGTCTTGTCGATGGATCACTTGATAACCAGAAGTATCGAGTGAATGCCTTCGTTGATTTAAAGAATGTGCAAGAGCCCAACTGGGGAAAGGTCGTCGATTTTTATGTTGATGACGGTTATTCGGCAAAAGATACCCGTCGTCCTGCTTTTCAAAGAATGATGTCTGATCTCAAGCGAGGAAAAATCAACCACATTTTGGTGGCCGACCTTTCTCGGCTTTCGAGAAGTATTTCTGACTTTTGCGGAATTCTCGAAGTGCTCAAGGAGCATGAAGCTTCGTTTCTTTCGATCAAAGAACAGTTTGATACGAGTACGCCAGCCGGAAAAATGATGCTCTATAATATGATTAACTTGGCTCAGTTTGAACGAGAGCAAACCGCCGAGCGTGTTGCTCTTGGATGCCATTCGAGAGCGATGCGAGGGTTACTGAACGGCGGGCATGAAATTCTGGGTTACAGTAAAATTCCAGAACGAAAAAACACTTATGTGGTCAATGAAGACGAAGTTGAAATGGTTCGGACTGTCTTTGAAAAATTCTTGGAGCTTGGTTCTTTAAACCGAACAATCGCCGCTTTGGAAGAACTAGGAATTGGCCCGAAGATAAAACGAAATAGAAAAGAACGTCTTATTGAACGCGGTTTTTGGACCCATCAAACTCTTGGTAGTCTTCTGCGAAATCCCGCATACATTGGAATGCGAGAAGTTAACAGAAAGAACAAAGATGCCGAATCGAGACTGTTGAAGCCACATCAAAAGTACCAACTGGTTAAAGCCACTTGGAATGGAATTGTCAGCAAAGATGTTTTTGATGCCGTTCAAGTTTTACTTGATGAAAATAAACTGAAGGAGCGTCGTCGTCTTTCGGGCGCGGAGCGACGTGTTTTTTCAGCCTCTGGAATTGTTCGATGTGCTGAGTGCGGACGAGTTCTTGTTGGTCAGTCAGCTCATGGTCAAGTCAGTGTCCACCGTTACTATGTCCACGGGTATTCAAAGGGTGATGTCATCACTTGCTCGGTAAAAAGAATTCGGGCCGAAGAAATAGAGGACGCACTATCACAACACATTTCTAAAATTCTGCATGAAGGAAAGTATCTTGATACGGTTGCGGGGAAAATTGCGGCGCAAGCAAAAGAATTTGAATCATCAGCTAAAGGAGAAAAAAAGCGTCTTCAAAAGGAACTGCACGAGGTCGAAAAGGAAATGGAAGCCGCATTTAAATTCCAAATGAAGGCCGAGCAAGGTTCTGAGTCCGCTAAGTTTTTCTACGAAAAGATCGAGTCTTTAGGAAAGCGTAAGATCAGTTTGGAGAAAAGTATTTCTGAGGTGAGTGATTCAGAGAGCAATGTCATATCGCTTTCTGAAGTTCGTCGTGATCTTGAGGGGCGTGTTCATGCGGTTTCCAAGGGTTGGACAAAGTTATCTGCAATTCAGCAAAAAAGGGCTTTGCGACGTTTAATCCAGCAACTGTTAGTCGGTCCCAACGGAATTGATATTTATTATTACTCCAGCGCATTGCTGGTGATCGCGGGAGGACTCGAACCTCCGACCTATTGCTTAGAAGGCAATTGCTCTATCCAACTGAGCTACGCGACCATTTTGGAATAACGATAAGCTAATGATATGCCTCAGGACTTTTAATTTGTCTATGGGTAATCACCAATTTAAAGAATTTCCCTGAAAACCCTGAAATTTATGGAGGTTAGTTCTAATTTGCCCACAAAGCAGTCACTTTGCTCAAGGCAGGTGGTTTCCTCGGATAGCAAAAATTAGACGACTCGGTTGGAGGCATCCATTTTTTCTTTTAATATACTTTTCTGAAGTGCGCTTCCTAAGGCCGTACCAATCAGTACGATTTGCCAGATACCCAAGATCCAAACCAATATTAATGGAATGGCCGCAAGCGATCCATAGAATTTATTCATATAGAATGCTTTTTGAGCTACCAGTGTAAAACTTTTTTGTAGGAGGGAAATGCTAATCGTTGAAAATGTCGCCGCCGCAAAAGCCACGCGTTTTAATACACGATCGGCCGGAAACAATTTATAAATGAAATACAGAAACACAAACATCGCAGCGCCATCCATCGCAACCGCGTAATCGCGAGCAATGGGGCGAACCATATCTAGTGATCTTACCGCCACGTACACAGCAAGCATGCTTGGAAAAATGACGATGGCGAACCAAACAACCAGAAAGCGTCGATAAATGGGACGGGAAACATCGTTTGACCAAATTCTTTGAATTCCTTTTTCCATGTCACTAAAAAGTCGCCAAGACGTGTAGAATAAAACGATAACGGCCGTTGTCCCGATGGTTTGGGCTTGGACTTTTTCTAGCACTAAATGAATCCACTGGGAAACATCGTTACCCATCGCTTCTTTCACATAGCGCAGAAGAAAGCGTTCGATTCGAGGGATTAGGTAATCAATGCCGCCAATCATTTTGAATGACACCAGTACCAGAGCCATAAAGGGAATTAAACTCAAAATCGTAGTGAACGCTAGCGAGCTTGCTATCCAGCGAATGTCGCCTTCGCGTAATTTCTTAAAAACATCTTTAAAAATCTGAAGCAATCGGCACCCTTCAACTGATGTTAATCAGCTTAAAGTGTAGCGCTGCTGAACGGCGAAATCACCATTCATTTCTTTGATCGAGGCTAAATCACAATAAGGGTCGTGCTCGAAAAATAGGTACGCGTTTTCTTTGGCCGCTTGACCAAGGTACTTAGTTTTCTCTTCAATCAGCATTAATGGATTTAAATCATAACCCATAACCCAAGGCAGGCGAACATGCGAACTCGTGGGAACCACGTCACCGCAATAAATAACGGTCGTTTTTCCGTCCGTGATGTGCACCATTTGATGAGCTTGCGTGTGGCCATTAGAAATCCAAGTCGTAATACCAGGAGCAATTTCACTTGGGCCATCGAGTTGCACCAATACACCCGTATCAATCAGCGGTTGCACATTGGATGCGTAATACGACGCCTTTTCGCGTAAGTTAGGCTTAAGTGCGATCTCGACATTTTTCTTTTGGACATAATATTTTGCATTGGGAAATGTGGGGACTAGTTTGCCATTTTTGCTGGTAACACCACCGCCAGCGTGATCGAAATGCAAATGAGTCAATATCACGATATCAATGCTTTCAGGTGTTAAGTCTTGTTTCTGCAAAGACTGCTTAAGACTGGATCCGCCCACTTCGATTTTATAAAGTTCGGCAAATTTGTTTCCTAATTTTTCGCCGTACTTATCAACAAAGTCTGAACCATTTCCGCAATCAATCAGAATATTTTTTTTACCTTTAAGTAACAGGCCGCGCGCTTCCATACGAATTCTATTTTTATCATCCGCTGGGTTTGATTTCTCCCATAGAATTTTAGGAACTGTTCCAAACATCGCGCCGCCATCTAGGGCAAATTCGCCAGTCGGGACGGGGTGCAGTTCATATTCACCAATTTTAATTTGAATAGGAGAGACATCCATATAGAACTCCTTTATGCGTCGAAATTTATAGCTTGATCATCAGCAAATGCATCGGGATTGATCGTTGTAACCCACTCTTTGTATGCTTTGTAAACTTGATCAATCGGTGACGGTGGGATCACGGGACCTATGTAAATTGTAAGTTTCCCTGGGTGAGCCCATGGTCGACCTTTCGGCATCAGTTTTGTGTTTCCGTCTAAGAATAATAACAAAATCGGTGTTTTCGTTTTTTCAGCAAATACTGAAACACCGCGCTTGAACTCATGAATCTTTCCATCGGGCGTGCGTGTGCCCTCAGGGAATAAGATCAACCAAATGCGATCCATTGTGGTTAACATACGCGTGATTAAATTAATCGCCTCGCCTTTGCGATCTTTGCGATCGATCGGGATGGCGCCCAAACAATGTTGCGAGAAAAATGTAAAGAACGCGTTCGAGAAAAAATAATCTTTCGCCGCAGCGATAAATAAATCTAACCAGTATTGCGACGGAATCGAAGCGGCGATCGATGTCGCATCTAAGTGACTGCCGTGGTTGGAAATAATTAATAAGCGTGGGTGATTTTTATACAGAGAATGGTAATCACCAACCACTTTTAGGCGAATGTAAAATGTGAATACGACTTTTAGATAAATGGACCATGCAAAACGAAAGAACATGCTCGTCCAATCGTGCGCTCGGGTAAAAAGTGGCAGATGCTTTAAGTAAGTCGGCAACTGAGTCCATTGCTCGTTATCGTATTTCCAGTCTCTCATTACTGTTGTATCCAAACCATGACGTAATAATAAATCGGAGCGACAAATATAAGTCGATCGATTCGTTGTAAGAAGTCGCCGCGCCCGATGATGAAAGGGCCAACAATTTTAACTCCGGCATCGCGACGGACCACTGCCATCACCAGGTCTCCAAGTAATCCCCCCAAGGATGCGACTAGACCAGATGTGTACCAGTACTTGTCGCCTTGATCCGGTAACAACCAGCGCATAAATCCTGCTAAACCTAGCGTCAGTACAACAGAAACAACGGTAGATCCTAATGTTCGCTTCGGATCAATGCGTTTAAACAAACGAAAGCTTCTAAAATATCTAGAGATCGCCAAATTTGTGTTATCGCAAAATTCTGTTAACACAACCAAGTACATGATTTGGTACAGACCCTTTTCTAAATTCAAGATCAAGCCTAAATGCATGAATGACCAACCCAAAAAGATAAACGCAAGTAGCGTAATCGAAATGTATTGAATCATGCGTTTATAATTATCGCGCAATAGAGGCACTAAGCAGCTAATGCCGAGAACAATAATCGGTAGTTGGTTGTATAGTGCTACTTGATTGTAATACGAACTGATGCCTAAACCATAAATTCCCAAATAGCAGATGATCACAAAATAATTGCGATGGTACATACCCATGATTTGGAAAAAAGCTTTAGCCCCGTACACGGACATTAAAGTCAACACGATCAATGGCGCCGGATTAGGAAATGAAAAAACCACGAACATTAACGGAGCTACAAACAGCCACGATTTAATGCTGGCCCATGCCCCTTTGAAATAATAATTGCTTGTACGAAAAAGATAAACAATCAGGCCTGATCCAAAAATAATAGCCAAAACAATAAACGCTGTTTGACGATAAATCGGATCAGAGAACAATAACGAATGATTCAGGAATTCCATTTTTAACTTTCAGTAATTTTTAAGTCTTTAATTTTTTTATACAAATTCGACCGCGATACCTTTAAGAAGCGCGCCGTTTCATCAATGTCAGTGTGAAATTGTTTAAGCGCTGTTTCAATCATTTTTTTCTCAAAAGCCTTTAATGCGGTCTCTAAGCCGTCTTCCAGATTGTAAGATTCTGGTAAGGAATCAACGCTGCCAGCGGTCGGACGCGCCTTTATTTCAAGCAACATCCCAACATCAGAGGCTCGGACAATCGGTAGGGGCGACGTCAGGCACAGTTGCTCGATGATTCGTTTTAATTCGCGCACGTTCCCCGGCCAACTGTAGGACTGTAACGCGGTCAGGGCTTCGGGCTCAACAGATTTATTTTTATAAGGTCGCTCGGTCTCTAGAAAATGATGAACTAGGGCCGGAATATCGGTTTTACGATCACGTAGTGGCGGGATAACTATTTTTTGTGAGCTTAAGCGATAGTACAGATCTTCGCGGAATTCACCCTTCTTAATCATGTCAGGTAACGGTCTGTTGGATGCAACGATTACGCGCACTTGAACACGAATGGCCTCTTTAGCGCCGACGCGGCGAATTTCACCAGATTCTAAAAATCGCAGTAGCTTGGCTTGAAACGACAACGGCATGGCCTCGATTTCATCTAAAAATAAATCGCCGCCGTGGGCCGCTTCCGCTAGACCCATTTTGTGACTGTCAGCACCAGTGAACGAGCCTTTTACGTGACCAAACATTTCACTTTCGAACAGAGTTTCTGGAATACTGGATGAATTCACGGCAACAAACGGACGTTCATTTTCTTGACTATGCAGAAGGCTGGCAAGAACTTCCTTGCCGGAGCCGGTTTCGCCTTCGATCAATATCGATCGACGTTCACCCTTCATCAATGCAATCTGTTTCAAAATTTTCTGACTGGCTTCGGATGAACCCACCCAACGAGTCAGATGTTTGCCGCGATTATGAAAATCAAAATTACGAATCTGACAATGAGCCAGGATTTTTTCCAGCGTCGACTGCAGTTCCTCTTTAGACAATGGTTTAGCTAAAAACTTTTGAGCGCCAGCGATCAAACACGCTTCCATTGTTTTTCTGTCCAGCAATCCCGACATGGCCACGATTTCGGTTTGAGGATCTCTTTCTGCCAAGGATTTAATCACCGTCACGCCGATCGGGTCCGATAGGTCAGCAGTTAGGTTCATATCGACAAAAGCACTATGGAATATTACGTCGGTTGGGATGCGTTTGTAATCTTGAATACTGTACAAACGCCAAGGCTTTGAGACCAACGTTTTAAAGATTTGGTGGATCAGCGGATCATCATCGACAACAAGTAAGTTAAACTCAGTTATTTCCATTCCCATAAGTCTGCCCGTAGAGTGCTTATTTCTAAATCATTAATGCAAAGAGTTAGTCGTTTTATTGAGTGAATACGTCATCAAAATTCCTTTAGAAATTCCGATTTTTACATTAACATTTAAAAATCTGTGAAGCGGATAGGAGTATCTATGGAAAAGATTAAAGTATTGTTGGTTGAAGGTATTCACTCTGTTGCGAAAACCCGCCTAGAGGAAGAAGGCTATCACGTTGATCTCATCAGCCATGCTCCCAATGAAAAAGAACTCATTGAAAAATTAAAAGGATACAATGTTCTTGGTATTCGCTCAAAAACTGAAGTGACCAAGAAAGTTTTAGAAGAATCAAAACATTTGATTGGTATCGGCGCATTCTGTATCGGTACAAATCAAATTCAGCTCTCTTACGCAAAATCCATCGGTGTTCCGGTGTTCAATGCGCCTCATGCCAACACGCGCAGTGTGGCCGAACTTGTGATCGCGGAAATGATATCGCTGTCACGCCAACTTGGTGATCGCAATATGAAAGCGCACCAAGGCGACTGGGTCAAGTCCGCAGATGGCAGTCGCGAAGTGCGTGACAAAACGTTAGGTATCGTTGGTTATGGTCACATCGGCAGTCAGTTATCTATTTTGGCTGAAGCGATGGGGATGAAAGTTGTATTCTTTGACGTGATTAAGAAATTACCTCTTGGAAATGCAAAACCAAAACGTACACTAGCTGAATTACTAGAGTCATCTGACTTCGTTTCGCTGCACGTTCCGGAAACGCCGCAAACTAAAAACATGATCACGGCGAAAGAACTTAAACTGATGCGCGCAGGCAGTTATTTAATTAACGCCAGTCGTGGAACTGTGGTTGTGATCGAAGATCTGGCTGCGGCTTTGAAATCTAAACATCTTGCAGGCTGTGCGATCGACGTATTCCCGATTGAACCTTCGTCTAACAAAGAAAAATTTGTATCACCACTACAGGGTTTAACTAACGTAATTCTAACTCCACACATCGGCGGATCGACAGAGGAAGCTCAGTATTCTATAGGTCTTGAGGTCGCAGAAAGTTTTAGAAAATTTTTAAAACTGGGCACTACGGCAGGGGCTGTGAACTTTCCGCAAGTGGAATTACATGCTGTTGAAGGAATCACTCGCATTCAAAACGTTCACAAAAATGAGCCTGGGGTCTTAGGTGAAATCAATGGTATCATTTCAAAATACGGCGCCAACATTCAGGGTCAGTTTTTATCTACGGATGAAAACATCGGCTATCTGGTCGTTGACATCGAAAATATGAAGTCTGAAAAATTAGTCGATGAAATTCAAAAGTCGTCGCGTAGTTTACGTACGCGTGTGATTTTCTAGATCTGTTCGATTTACTTAATAGGCAGTCGGAATAAGTACGATGTCTTCATCGTTTTCTCATCGATGCGATTATAGACTTCCATCGCATCTTCGGGCGGCGTTAAACCTTTATCAAAAAAATACTGGCGGGCTTTTTTGTAAACCTTCATTGGTCCGATAGCTGGCGAGCCCATGAATTCGGCTACTACATATTTTCCGGCAGGTAGATTTTGCATTTTAAAGTTTTCAGGTAAATCCGTTTTGTTTTGATCGACGATGCAACCAACATGAGAACGCAAGCGTTCATGTTCTACAACTTCGGGATCATCTAGGAAGTGGCCAAAGCTCTTAGAACAATCGACTTTGGCGTCCTTAGCCCAAGCTTCAACTTTTTCCAATGAGTCTAGAATTTTGTGGTAAGGGCCAATGTGTTCCAAGTAAACCAAATGCATTTCTGGCATGTCCTGTTCTGCAACGGTAACATCTTTGTAAAAACCCATTTTGATCGAAGCCCAGCCGATGATACCGATCGCAAAAATAACTACACCAATAAATACTATTTTCATTTTATGTTTTCCATTTAATAGAACAACCCATCGAAGGCGTTTGGCCTTGAGGGAATTCGTCGCTAGCTAACAAAGATTCTACGGCCTGCAATAATTCACGGCGAGTTACATTGGTGGATTCTTTCCAATTGTCATCCAATCGTCCACGGTAAGCCAGTTGTGATTTTTTATTATAAACAAAGAAATCAGGTGTGCATACAGCACCAAATGTTTTCGCAACTGATTGAGACTCGTCATATAGATACGGAAACGGGTAGTTTTTGAGTTCCGCGCGTTTTTTTAATTCAGCAAAAGAATCATCTGGATAGGTATTAGCATCATTGGCACTGATGGCGACCACAGATACGTTTTTCTTTTTCAAATCATTTCCGAGTGTAATCAAGCGATCTTCAATGGCTTTTACGTAGGGGCAGTGATTACAAATAAACATAATCACGAATGGATTTCCATTCGTAAAATTTTCTAACGAGTAGGATTTGCCATCGGTTCCCGGCAATGTGAAGTCGGGACATTGCGTGCCCAGTTCATCTGCTGGAGTGTAGGTAAGTGCCATATCGTTCTCCTTTTAAAGTTGATTCCACGGTGTTATTTTTCCGTCTGCTATCAAATCACCATCTGCCGAAACATCGTCATACTTGGTTTTCAGTAAAACATGTTTGTTCAAGGCGTTTTTTAAGTTTTCGCGATCCGTAGTATTTAATTCTTCGCTCGCTAATTGTGCGGCTTCGGTTAATTCAAAAAAGAAGCGTTCTAAAAAGCGCACCCAGTCTGTCCCTAACAAAGGACAGTTTTTTGGCATTTCACCAACTAGGCTAGTAGAATTTGGAATTTCGCTTGGTTTTTTCAAAACATTTAAACCTAGGCCAATGAATGTGCTGATTTCATTTCCTTGAGTGATCGTTTCAATTAGTAACCCCGCACATTTTTTATCGCCGATATAAATATCATTTGGTGCTTTTAAAGCGAATGGAATATAAAACCAAGTGTTCTGTAATGCTCGCAATAGTGCCATTCCCACACGTGATGGAAATGTAACGTGTGGATTGTCGTTTAAATAAAAACACCATGTGCTTAATAGAGCCGCGCCCCGAGCCGTGGTCCACGTGTTCTGTCCACGACCGCGTCCCAATGTTTGTTGGTCTGTTAAGAACAGCATGAAATCATTTTCGGCTAAACCTTGTTCTTTTGCTTGAGAATTAGTGCTAGCAATCGATTCTTTATAAAAGCAAGGGATCTGCGAGTTTTGCGCCCACGCATAGGTCATCTTGCCGATTAAAATATCGTCTAGTGGAGATTCTGCGTCCATGTACTGTCCTTATTTTATAATTTCTTTTGCCAGTCGAACTGCAAACTAACGTCAGCAACGGGTGCTGAGTGAGTCAATGCGCCCACGGAAATAAAATCAATTCCGATCTTTGCTACTTCGGGAACGCGAGCTAGGCTCATGTTACCACTCGCTTCTGTTTCAATAGTGTCGGGGATAATAGCGCGTGCATCCGTTAACAATTGGTTGTTCATATTGTCGAGCAAGATACGCTTAACTTTTAATGCCACCGCGATTTTAACATCGTCTAATGTGCCGGCTTCAACTTCGATATCTAAATTTGTATTTTTACGAGTGCGCTCAACCGCAGCTTTAATTCCACCCATCATCGCAATGTGATTGTCCTTGATTAGAATCGCCGTTGATAAGTTCATTCGGTGGTTCATCCCGCCGCCATGAACGACCGCTTTCTTTTCAATTTCACGGTAAACAGGCAGAGTTTTCCGTGTATCCAGAATTCGAGTCTTGGTTCCAGCCACCGCATCGACAAATTGGCGAGTGTAGGTAGCGATGCCAGACAAGTGACCTAGGAAATTTAAAGCGACTCGTTCGGCTTTTAGAATTTGAATTAAATCACCTTCTAATGAGCAAATGTTTTGTCCTTTAAGAACGCGTTGACCTTCTTCAAAATGCCATTTGATTTTCACATTCGGCTCGAGCATCAAAACAGTGCTTTCAAACGGAAGTAATCCTGAAAGAATAATATCTTCCTTCGCTTTTAGCACGGCTTTTCCTGGTTTTGGAGTTAGTCCCAAAGAGTCCGTTGTTACGTCGCCCGAGGGCATGTCTTCTTTGATAGCTGCTTTGATTAAGTCATTTAATAACATAAGAACATTAATAGAGCTCAAGACTAAAATAGTCTATTACTTTTTAAGTGTTTCTCTTTGACCAAAAGAGTCTGCCCCTTCACAATTTGGTTTACGGTTTCAGGAGAGATTTCGTGAAAAATAAATTGAAAATTCTGGGTATCTTGGCCGCCTTAGTCGTGATCATATTCGGTGTTATGGTTTATGTCGGTGTACAAGCGGGAAAGCATCGCAATGCCTACCAAGCGAAAGTTACCCAGATAGAAGCTAAAACAGTCCTATTGCAAGTTTTTATCAGTCAAAGGTCTTTCTGGGCGGAATTTGGTATTTATACCTCAAGCGTGATGGGTGGGGGCAGTTCAACCCCGGTACAGCTGTCCCGCTATAAATTTGGATTCACCAAAGTTTTAGAAACCGACGAAAAAATAAAAAAGGCGATACTGGTTAGTTTTCCTGAATTCGATCCAACAAAGATCGATTCCGATAGTTTGGGCTTAAAACCCATGCATCCAAATATTCCCGATATTGGATTCCAAAAAATCGCGTCCGAGTACGGCTGTGTGGCGACAGCAACGACCTTTAAAGCGTGTGCTGTCGGTTATCCAGGTGATGATGGCAAAGTGGATGTATGGACGATTCAAGATAACAAACAAATAGTGAATGTGAAGAGTGCGATCGAATAGTTTCTAAGGTTCTTGAAGGAGCTTTTTGATTTCTTCACGAACGATGCGTTCAGTGATGTCTGGTAACAACGACCAAGCGATTTTTTCAGCAATCACACGGACTTCTTCTCGGAAAATCTTTTCTTGAGTTTTAGCATCTAGTGGAATGTTTGATAGTGCAGGTACCGTAAATTCATTTTTAGATGAACCGGTTGGGGCTGTCATTGTCGGCGGCATCTTGGGTTTGCCGGCATTCAAATCATCCTCTTCCAATTCCGAGTCCGAAAAAATAATTTCTTCGAAGTTATCAGTGATTTTGCGTTTGGCTTTCATCAAGTCTTCTTCTTCGATGGTGCCGGATACATTTTGTTTTGGTGGGAACGTTTTGTTTACTTGTTCTGACTGCCATTCTTCTGGGCCATCGAGTTCTGTCTGATCATCAATTGCTGGTGCATTCAATGGAATGGATTTGTGCAATGGGACCTGAGCAAAATCTTCGCTATCTTCGGTTAACTGCAATTCATCGGGTAAAATAGAGTCATCGATAACGTAGTCGTTAGATTGCGCTGGAATGTTGAAATTGGGAATCTTTGGTGGCGTCATATTTTGACGTGAATCTGTAGATTCTTTGCGATAATTCTTGATCGAACCAATTTCATCAAAATTTAAAAAAGAGCTAATCGGGTGGCTGACGGTTTTAGGACTCAATTCTTGAATGATGGAACGCAACGTTTCCACCTCGAACGGTTTTTCTAATCGTTTATTCGCGCCAGAGTCTTTGGCTTTGGCTTCATCAATGCCCATAAGTGAGTTCCACAGCAGTACAACTGGGATATGGGTTAAATCTGGGTCTTTTTTAATATCGCGAGCGACTTCGTAGCCTGATTTTTTAACCAGCAGAACATCAACAAAAATAACATCGGGTTGGAAAACTTTGGCAATCGGTACGACATCTATGCCAACGGGCACAGCTTTGACTTCAACAGAGTAGTCTTGCAGAGCTAACTGAATTACTTTTTTTATCGTTGGACTCTCATCCGCCAACAAGACGCGCAAAGCCATGCATCAAGTAAATAAGGATTTTTTTAGTGAGTCAAGCCATAATCAGAGAGTGGTACTCATTGATCGATACATCGCTAAAAATTTTATTGGGTTTTTCCTAGGTGGCATCCTAGTTTTTTTGACTGTGTTCTTGGCTATTGACGTACTTTCTACGTATGTCAGCTACCCTTCGGCAACAGCAGAGACGCTGATAAAATATTATTTGCTGTATGTCCCAGACCTATTTCAGAAAATGATCCCTGTTTCCTGTTTATTAGGCACTATTCTGTGTCTTTCTAGTATGAACAAGTCGAACGAGCTAATCGCTCTTTTTGCGGCCGGATATAGTCTTCTGCGTATTTCGATGCCAATTCTGGTGTTAGCGACGTTCTTGTCGGGGCTAAGTTTTGTTCTCAGTGATCGAGTCATTCCCTCACTCAACCGTCAGAAAAACTACATTTTCTACCATGACATCAAGAAAAACCCCGGCATGTTTTCGATCGTGAAGACCAATCGTATTTGGTACCGTTCTAAAAACGAAATTTTTAATATCAAAACCTTGAATGTGGAAGGCACCAAAGCGCAAGGGTTAACTTTGTACACTTTTGACGAAGCCTGGAATTTACAACGAATGATCACTGCCGATGACGTCGATTTAAAGGCCGAGGGCCAAACCCCGGCCCCCGTGATGCCCGCCAAACCCGAAGACGGTACACCGCCAGCACGTCGGGATCAATATCAGTGGGCCCTGAAAAATGGGACAGTGACGGTTTTTTACAAAGACTCAAATTTCCCGTTAACATCGACATTCAAGAATAAAACGATCGTGATGAATGAAGAAGCGCAAGATTTACAAAGCAGCGGCCAAACCTCCGAGATGCTATCGCAGAAAGAACTTTCAAAGTTTATTGAAAAAAATAAAGAGGCCGGGCTCGATACAATTCGTTATGAGGTCGATTACCAGGCTAAAATCGCCTTCGCGTTTGCGGGATTGGTGATGACGATGCTAGGTATCCCCTTTAGCGTCTCTCGAGGTCGTTCGGGCGGTGTCATGTTACAGATTGGTATCTGTATAGGGCTTGTGTTTTTATACTGGATCTTTTATAACTCCTGCATCACGCTCGGCAACCATGGCCATTTGCCTCCTATTTTGGCGGCCTGGATTCCGAATTTGGGTATGATCGGCCTTGGTTTTGTGCTGATCTCTAAAACGAAAAAATAGATTTTTTTGCAAAGGGAATTATATGGGCATCTTGGAAATTTTAACTTACCCGAATCCACGATTACGGGAAGTTTCGACTCCAGTGGACGTCTTTGACGGCAAACTAAAAAAATTAACTGATGATATGATTGAAACTATGTACCACGCACACGGTATTGGTTTAGCAGCGCCTCAAGTGGGCGTATTAAAACGCGTTGTCGTTATAGACACGCGCCCTAAAGATGAAGAGGGCAGTCGTTACGAAATCGAAGAAATGGGCGAGCTTGAACGCAAAGTCACTCAACCATTGATTTTGATTAATCCCAAAGTTCTTGGTGGTATTGGTTCAACAACATTTGATGAAGGCTGCCTCAGCGTTCCGTCGTTTTACGAAACGGTCGAACGTAAAGAAGTGATTGAAGTAGAAACGTATGACTTGTCGGGCAAGAAGTACACGTTCAAAACAGATGGCTTGCTAGCGATCTGTATCCAGCATGAGTTAGATCATTTGGAAGGCAAACTATTCATCGATCGTATTAGCTTTTTGAAGAGCAAGAAAATTAAAAATGAAATTCAAAAACACGGCTATCCGAAAAAAGATAAAAAAGAAAAATCTGAAGTGAAAAAATAGGGTAGGACGTGAAAACACTTAAAGTCTGTTTTTTAGGAACACCTGAATTTGCAGCCACCAGTTTGAAATACATACTGAGTGATCCCTATTACCAAGTCGTTGGCGTTGTGACTCAACCGGATCGTCCTGCAGGACGTAAACTTCAACTGACTCCGAGTGAAGTGAAGGTCTTAGCACTTGAGCATGGCTTGCCCGTGCTGACTCCAGAAAATTTGCGCAAGCAGCCCGAGGTTTTGGAACAAATCAAATCTTGGAAAGCGGACCTTGCGATCGTTGTGGCTTTTGGACAAATCCTGAATGACGAATTTTTAAATAGTTTTGAATTTGGTGCTGTGAATATTCACGGCTCATTGTTGCCATTGTGGCGGGGAGCGGCCCCTATTCAGCGCTCGTTGCAAAATGGCGATAAAGAAACCGGCGTAGCTTTGCAAAAAGTGGTTAAACAACTGGATGCCGGCGGCGTAATTGGAATTCGCAAAATTGAAGTGCAAGACGACTGGAATGCTAACTTCATGTACGCAAAGTTAGCTGAATTAGGGACTGAGCTACTTCAGCGTGATCTTAAAGATTACGTCAGTGGACATTTGATGCCCGTAAAGCAAGATGAATCACTTGTGACTATCGCAAAAAAAATCGATAAAGCGGAATCAGAAATTAATTGGCAGTCATCAAGCGAAGGTATTCATAACCAAGTGCGCGCTTTTTCAATGGGACCTGGTTCCTACACATGGTTGAATGGTAAAAAAATTAAAATTCATAAAACGGCGGTGCGCAGCTCTAGCGTAGAGGACTCGGTTAAAGTGAGTCATGTGCTAGGAATCCACGCGGACAGTATTTCCGTTCAGTGCGGTAAAGGCATTATTGATTTGCTCGAGCTGCAGCCGGAGTCGCGAAATCGCATGTCGGCAGCTGATTTTGTGAAAAGTACATCACTCGATACAAAGGCAAGGTTTGGACAATGAAGAAAATCTCTCCGAGTTTGTTAGCTGCTGATTTTGCTAATATCGAAAGTGAAGTTAAGAAAGTAACTCAAGCGGGTGCCGACTTCTTACATCTAGATATCATGGATGGCCATTTCGTACCAAATTTAACATTCGGTCCACCTGTAGTGGCGGCGATTAAAAAAGTATCGACGATTCCATTAGATGTTCACTTGATGATCGAAACGCCAGAAAAATTTGTCGATGAGTTTATCAAAGCGGGCGCGGACTACCTGACGATTCATGTTGAATCGACGAATCAAACAGCTGAGCTTTTAAAAAAGATTCGCGCTAGTAACGTAAAGAGTGGTTTAACGTTAAGACCGCGTACGTCTCTAGATGCGATCAAAGAATTTTTACCTTTATGCGATTTAGTATTGGTGATGACGGTCGAGCCCGGGTTTGGCGGTCAAAGCTTTATGATGGATCAAGTTGCAAAAATAGACTGGTTAAAAAATCATCGTTCGCAGAGCGGCCTAAACTATCTGATCGAGGTTGATGGCGGCGTAAGTGATAAAACCAGAGCTCATGTGGAAAATGCGGACGTGTTGGTTGCTGGTACTTATGTTTTTAAAAATGATTATGCGGCGGCGATTCGATCGTTACGCTAATATTCTAGGGTCTCGACGATATACCCCGGCTGACTAAATAACCTTTGAATTAAATTGAAAAAAAAATCTAAATTTGGATGGACAAACTTGCATTCAAATTTTCAAAATCTACTATTTGTTAAGGATGGTAAGGATGCGTTCAATTTTATCTGTTTTGGTGGTGTTGATCTCGCTATCTTCAGTTCTAAAAGCCGAAGACGAAAAAATCCTTCGTATCGGAATCGGTCAAGAATTTGATTCTCTACGACGGCGGCCAATCGTTCGCGTGAGCTACAAAGAACATCAAGTGGCCAAGAAATGGTAAACAAAGTGGTGGATATTTATGTCAATGAACACATTACGATTCCACTCTACTATCGTTTCGATATCTCAGTCGTACCAAAAAATCTAAAAGACTAACACATGGCAGGAACCCAACAGGTTGAAACTTTATACGTCGAAGATTGGAAATACTAAATTATTGGGACCAAATATAAAACACAGAGCCGTTTTTAATTTTATTGATAACGGATTTGGCATATTTGGTTTCAACGGCCGGGCATCCCTGGCTTCGACCAACTTTATTTTGAGCCGCTGCCATTTTCGCATCGACGTAGCCGGCTCCATGAACAACGATCGCGCGCGCGTAGGCGTTCGAGTTTGTTGACTCAAGACCTTTCAATCGTAAGCTATATCCGTTGTCGCCCATATAGGTGGCTTCGGTAATATAGAATCCTAATGAAGTCGCATTGGAATTTGGCTGGTTAGAAAATTTTTCGGCATAGCCATCGTGATTGCGGTCGGAGCCCTTTCCATGAGCCACAAGGTAGCTTTCTGTCGCTCCGGTAGGAATATGAATCAAATGAAGGCGGGGTTTGCCAGAAACGTTTGAGGCATCAAATACCGTAATGTAATTTTTGTTTGGGATCTTATCCTTGTAGAGTTCGTAGTAGGCGAGCGCTTTCTTTTTAGCTAATTCTGGAATTTTGTTTTTCGTGTCGAGATAGTCGAAATGACTCAAATCAGGCACCTCATACCATGGGACTCTCGATTGAACGGCCGATCGAACTTGGGATAAATCGACGGCATAAACACGAAAGGTCATTATAAGGCTCAATAAGAACGTTGAGAATGTGGGCATATAGCCTAAATTCTAATGGAATTGGCGATAGCTCTATACGGGCCAGCTGGCTAGTTTTTCTGTCGGAAAATAGATTGAACTTGAGACTGATTTGAACTATCAAAACTAGATCAAAATCGAGCTGTTACTCTGGTGTTTT
Source organism: Bdellovibrio sp. 28-41-41 (assembly GCA_002256935.1). Taxonomy (GTDB): domain Bacteria; phylum Bdellovibrionota; class Bdellovibrionia; order Bdellovibrionales; family Bdellovibrionaceae; genus UBA2316. The sequence continues at coordinate 5,061 of NCGL01000033.1, read as the reverse complement.
CAACGTTCATTCGCTCGACATAAGTGAGGAAAAAAATGATCATCGATGGCCAATCAATCACAGTAGAAAACCTATTCCAAGCAGCCACAAATTTTAATGCTAAATTTGAGCTAGATCCAAGAGCCCGAAAAAAAATGGATGCCTCACGCGAATACATCGAAGGTAAATTAGCTAAAGGCGAAGTTATGTACGGCGTGAACACAGGCTTCGGAGCCTTTTCAAGCGTGCGTATTTCTGACGCCGAAATCGAAACTCTGCAAAAAAACTTGATTCGTTCACACTCTGCTGGTGTTGGTGATTTTTTCTCGAAATGGCATTCACGTGCGATGATGATTCTGCGTGCGAACGCACTAGCAACTGGCCATAGTGGTATTCGCAGTGCTTTGGTTGATAAAATTATCGAATTTTTAAACGCGGATGTTATTCCGTGTATTCCGTCGCAAGGTTCGGTGGGTGCCAGTGGTGACTTGGCTCCGCTGTCTCACTTAGCTTTGTCCCTGATTGGTGAAGGCTTAGCATGGAACAATGATCAAGTTGTGCCAGTGACAGATTTACTAGCGAAGAAAAAAATCAAACCTCTAGAACTAAAAGCAAAAGAAGGTTTGTCTTTGATCAATGGTTGTCAAGTGATGACTGCGATCGGGATGTTGACTCTTCATCAAGTCAGCGACTTGATGAAGATTGCAGACGTATCGGGTGCCTTGTCGTTAGAAGCTTTGAAGGGTTCACGTAAAGCATTTGATCCGTTGATCTCTGCCACTCGTCAACATGCAGGCGAAGCAAAAACGGCACGTAACTTAAATAGACTATTACTAGAAACAAGTCCTATTGGCGAAAGCCATCTCAACTGTGGCCGTGTACAAGATGCGTATTCATTACGATGTATGCCGGCGGTTCATGGTGCAGTGAAAGACACCTATCACTTTGTTAAAAAAGTTTTGGAAACAGAAGCCAACTCTTCAACAGATAATCCATTAGTATTTCCTGAAGAAGGAAAAATTCTTTCCTGCGGTAATTTCCACGGTATGCCAGTGGCGTTCAGTCAAGATTACGTGGGTATCGCACTATCAAGCTTAGCTTCTATCAGCGAGTGCCGTATTGCTAAGTTGATCAATCCAGCGATGTCAGATTTGCCAGCGTTCTTGATCAAAGACGGCGGTTTGCAATCGGGTCATATGATCGTACAAGTGGCAGCAGCGTCACTTGTCAGCGAAAACAAAGTTCTAGCTCATCCGGCCAGTGTCGACAGTATTCCAACATCAGCGGATAAAGAAGATCATGTTTCCATGGGAACAATAGCTGCCCGCAAGTGCACTCAAATTCTGCGCAATGCCCAGAATGTTGTGGCGATGGAATTACTATCAGCGACTCAAGGTTTAGATTTACTAGCGCCTTTGACGGCATCGGCTCCACTTGAGGCCATCAAAGCCTACATTCGTGAAGAAGTTCCGTATGCAGAAAAAGATCGTGTTTTTTCATACGACATCGGACGCATCTTTGAAATGATTCAGTCACGAAGACTTGTGACGTTTATCGAAGATCAAGTTGGCGTGTTGGAAGTTTAATTTAAAAAGAGCGCATTTTTGTGCGCTTGTTCAGTACGTAGAAATTTTAATTTAGTTTTTTTATTACGAGGTAATTATGATGGCGACAGGAAAACGTGTAGTAAAAGCTCCGACGGGAACTAAACTTCATTGCAAAGGCTGGCTTCAAGAGGCGGCTTATCGAATGATCCAAAACAATCTCGATCCTAGTGTTGCAGAAAGGCCGGAAGACTTGATCGTATACGGCGGCATCGGTAAAGCGGCCCGTAACTGGGAAAGTTTTGATAAAATTTTAGAAGCACTCACGACGCTAGAAGATTACGAAACTTTGATTGTTCAATCGGGCAAGCCTATCGGTATCGTGCGCACCCACAAAGATGCACCTCGCGTGTTGATTGCAAACTCAAACTTAGTTCCTAAATGGGCGACGTGGGAGCATTTCCATGAGTTAGATAAAAAAGGTTTGATGATGTACGGACAAATGACAGCGGGAAGTTGGATCTACATCGGCACTCAAGGTATTGTTCAAGGAACGTATGAAACATTTGTTGAAGCTGGTCGCCAACATTTCGGTGGCAACTTGGCGGGTAAAGTTATTCTTACAGGCGGACTTGGTGGTATGGGCGGAGCGCAGCCCTTAGCGGGCGTGTTCGCGGGTGCGATCGTGTTAGCAGTGGATGTTGATGCGACTCGTATTCAAAAACGATTAGAAACTAAGTATGTCGATGAAGTGGCTACTGACTTAGACGATGCTTTAGCGCGCGTAAAAAAATATCAAGGAACTAAAGAAGCTAAATCGATCGCGTTGTGTGGAAACATGGCCACGGTGATTTACCAATTACTAGACCGCGGATTCAAACCGGATATTTTAACAGATCAAACCTCGGCACATGATCCTTTAGTAGGCTACATCCCTGAAGGCTTAACATTAAAAGAAGCTGATGAATTAAGAACGAAAGATCAAAAATCGTATTTAGAACGCGCGTACCAATCGATGGCGAAACACGTTCGCGGTATGCTGGAATATCAAAAACGCGGCGTTATTACTTTCGATTACGGAAATAATATTCGCGCTCGTGCAAAAGAGGCTGGAGTAGAAAACGCGTTTGATTTCCCAGGGTTTGTACCGGCTTTCATTCGTCCGCTATTCTGTCGCGGTAGCGGTCCATTCCGCTGGGTAGCTCTATCGGGTGATCCTAACGATATTCACGTAACTGATGAGGCGATGAAAAAACTTTTCCCACACAAAACGCATTTGTTGCGCTGGTTAGAAATGGCATCAGAGCGAATCGCATTCCAAGGCTTGCCTGCGCGTATCTGCTGGCTCGAATACGGCGAACGCGAAAAAGCCGGATTGATGTTGAATCAATTAGTAAAAGAAGGAAAAGTAAAAGCCCCTATCGTTATCGGCCGCGATCACTTGGACTGCGGCAGCGTAGCTTCACCAAACCGTGAAACCGAAGCAATGAAAGACGGTAGTGATGCCGTCTCCGACTGGCCACTATTAAACGCGATGGGCAACGTTGCCTGCGGTAGTACATGGGTCAGCTTACATCACGGCGGCGGCGTAGGCATGGGCTACAGCCAACACTCCGGCCAAGTAATAGTAGCCGATGGAACCGATGAAGCCGCCGCACGATTAGAACGCGTACTATCTTTCGATCCAGCCATGGGCCTATTCCGCCACATAGACGCCGGCTACGAAGAAGCCAAACAAGTAGGAAAAGAGCGCGGAGTAAAAACCCTCTGGCTCTAAAGTCAGCTGCTGACTTTTTGTAATGCTATGAATTAAAGGAAGTTAGCAGCTGCTTTCTTCCTGATTTTGGGTCTCTACTTAACTTGAAAATTTTCTTTTTAGTGGCCGCCTTTATGACTTCTACCTCGTTAGGAAGATATGCTTCATTGAGCCAATCTAAAGTTCCTTCAGGATCGCTCATAAGGGTTTCGTCTTCAACTAAAGGGATAACTCCGGACTTTTTACCTAAAAGTATTTGTAGAGTACTCCACGGATAGTCTTCGACTCGCTGGCAAACTCCTGCTGCCACTGGGTTCCGATAATTGTATTTATATGCGTTTAAGAGATATTTTGGATCGTCTATTAGGCACGAATGAAAACGTGAACCCCATATTTTATTGATCCGATTACTGAGTCGCCCCATTTCTTTACTAGTATCACGCATGAACGTAGCCATCCCCTTCGACATTTTCAATTCGGGATCCGAAATCAAGAGGTGATAGTGATTCGACATTAATACAAAGGAATGAATTTTCATTTCGTAGTTCCGATGAAGCATAAAGAGATAGTCGCTAAATATTTCCCAGGCTTCAGAAAGCGGAACCGGAAAGTTTTCTTTATTATTGCATCTGCCGGATATCTGAAAAGGGAACTCTTTGTGCAATTTTCTTATGATGTAACCCATGAAAGCTCGACTCTGCAAATTTCGATACCTTGCGAGAAAGTCAGCTGCTGACATATTGAAACGCGTGGCATTGCAAAAAGGTAGCAGCTGACCGTTAGAAGAAGAATTGCAGGCCCGTTTTCACGCCTTCGCGTTTGATTTCGGGGTCGGGGGTTGTGGGGTTTGCGTTTTTTTGGATGTCTTGGTAATAGACCCCGTAGATTCTTAGGAATTCGAATTCTATAAAGGCACCGGCTTGGTTTTGGTAGCCAGTTACCTCGCCGAAGTATGGGTCTGCGTAGGACATGTAGCTGCGGTAGGAGCCGTTGATTCCAAAGTAGCGTCCTATGTAGAGTTGTAGCGCTGCTTGATAGAATTGGTTGCGTGTTATCGAAGCCGGGTCTAATCCCGAGAATGTGCGCGTCCGTTGGCCGAAGCTCAATGTCAGCGAGCTACTTTGAATCGATGAGCCCAATACCCGCACGTTGAACAATCCGTTCAGATCGTTTTCATTTTCGTCGCCGCGTTTGTCGTATTCCACCGATAGACCAAAAATGTTGGCGTAGGCGCTGGCCTCAAGACTCGTGATCGTATATTCTTTTTCGTCGCTGGTTAGCTTTTTTTTGTAGTAGTTATTGGCGGCCAGCAGACTGAATTCGTAAGGAGACGGTGCGTTTAGCCACAGCCACTGATCCATCAGTTTATTGCGGTCTTTTTGAGCTAACCATTCTGCCAAGGTCCATCTTGAACCCTCACGCTTTTTCGCCCGTTCCGAGAAATTCAACTGAGTTTGCCCCCAGCTATTATAGGCCACTAAATGAAACAAAATTAAGAGCAATATTGCGACTCGGTTTTTCATCATTATTCATTCTATTCCTGTACTTAGCGTTTAAGAAGATGTTGCAAATTAACACCAGTTATTAAACAATAGGAGCGGGTACAGGAATGGGACCCCAGAAAATTGAATCATTTTGATAAAATGGAGTGTCGATCATGGCTGAAGCTCAGGATTTTTTAAACTACAAATACTATGTTCACAATTTAGATCCTGTTTTGCTTCCGATTCATGGCAATGTCGGCGTTCGCTGGTACGGCTTGTCCTACATGATCGGTTTTAT
>NCGL01000032.1 GCA_002256935.1 Bdellovibrio sp. 28-41-41 | reverse complement strand
CGTTGGATGTCAGATACCCAAAGCTTAGCGCTAGAGATTAATTCTTCATGCTCCTTTTTTTATGACTTATTGCTTCCCACCTTTAACCGTGATGAACCCGATTTTTTTCGGGGTTTTTTATTTTTAGCTCCTGTTCGTAAAAATCTTTATCTAAGTTCCAATAAATTTTAATCGAATCCACTCCAATTTCGACCCTATGGATGAATTTCTGTAAAAGGCTGCGTCTGATATTGAAGTCAGGGTTATTTTTAATTGTAAGGCCCGCAAACGCCGCAAATTCTTCAAAAGTCTCAATGGGCACAAGCCGTTCATCAATATTCAAATCTTTTATCTTTAAAAGCCCTTCCTCCAAATTTTTTTTAACCAACTCCAGCTTTTCCATTTGCTTAAAGATTGGCGTCGCTGAAACAGATTTAGGCAGCATTGATAATCTTTCAGCTAAAGCGTCTAATTGCGAACTCACACCATAAAGTTTGGCCTTTAATTTTCCACGTTCTGACTCTTCGTCGTTATTTTTATGAATGGCTTTCACTTTCTTTTGAAGTTCTATTAAAAATTTTTGGCTTTCAATAAATTTACAAAACTCACCCCATACCAAGGCTTCTGCTTTCTTTGCTTGAACTCGTGTTGGTTCACACTGGAAAGTTTTTTTGGTTAAAGTCGAGTTTCTTTTTGTTGCCCATGAGTGTTCATAATAAGGAACCTTGCCATTCCTACCTGTTGCAGACTTCCCTGGCATATGGTCGCCACACTTCATACAAAAACATACACCAGATAAAAGATAAGGGTGTTTGCTCGTTTCTTTTAATGGTTTAAGTCTTGAATGATTTTTGGTGAGCTTTTCATTTGCTCGCGCAAAAACCATTTCATCGACAATAGGCTGCCAAACTGCCTTCACTTCCTTTTGTTCACCTTTTTGAGTGTAGGTTTTAACTCCGATATATGCCTTGTTCCGAATTATTGCTTGCAAGTTATCAACAGTAAAATGGCCTAGCCTCATTCTTGAACCGCCACCTTCTAAATGAGCTTTGGCCTTGTAACCATTATCATTCATCCAGCGAGCCGCACGAGACAAACTTCCTTCTCTTATAAATGCTTCAAAAGCAATTCTAACTGTAGTTGCATGAGGCTCATCAATGTCCAAGCTTCCATTTTTTGTGTGACACTTTTTAAAACCTAGCGGGATAGTTCCCCCATTGTAAAGGCCACGACTAGCGCGTGCTAAAATGTTCGCCGAAACTCTTTCACTGGTTTGCTTTCGTTCAAATTGAGCAAAGTTCATCAATTGAAATAATAACATCTCACCTGCGGCTGTGGTGGTGTCGAAGTCTTCACGAAGGCTCATGAAGCTACATTTAACTTCACTCATCATGTCCCACATACTTAAGAAGTCTCTGTTGTTTCTAGAGAGCCTTGAAATTTCTGTGACCATGATGAGGTTTATTTTTTGTGCTCTCATGTCTTTGAGCATGGACTGCAAGGCGGGCCTGTTCATGTCCTTCGCTGAAATTCCAGCGTCTACATAGACATTAAAAATTTTGCCGAAATTGGATTGTTTATTTCTATAGGCCACAGCTTCACGGAGCCGTTGCTCTTGATTTTTAATGGAGCCTTCAGGGTTTTCCGCTTGTTCTTCAGTTGAAACTCTAATGTACAAAGCAATGTTTAAATTTTTGTTCTTAAGCATCTGATCCCGTCCTTTTTAAAAGATTATCTTTTACAGTTGACGAGTCAGAGAGTGACTTCTTCTGGAGCTGGCAGAGTTTAATATAAATAACATTGGCTACTTCTTCAATCATTTGTTCATACACCTTTTCATTAAATTTTTCGTTTCTTAAGTTTATAACTTCGATCTCGTCCCATTTTTTATTCATGAGCTATCCCTGTTTTTTATGGATATACTCAACTCATCACTCAATACTTCTCGCACTTTTGCCGCCGCCCAAACTGACCTAATACCTTTCGATCCGTGACCCCTTTCCACCACATCGTTGGGGGGGAGGGGTCACGGAAAAAGAAAGGTAAAAATGAGCCACTCATTGCGGCGGCAAATACCTTAAATCAAAAATAAATTTCAAATTTTACTTAATCATTTAACGCAATTACTCAGTATTCCCACTGGGCATATTGGTGGGCATACTGTTTTTTTCAAAAAAAGCCATAGTGTTCCTACAAGGAACACTTCAGGGAACACTATTTTGTGAAGTCTTCGCATGGCGAAGTCTTTAGCGAAGACTTCTTTTTTAGATTTTTGATTTCATTTTAATCACCTCCGATGAGGTGATCTATTAGCAAAGCCGTGCCAATTATTTATGAATTGATGTGTGGATGTAACTATTTAATCTGACTTGTTCGGCAAAAAGTGTGGGGCCAAAGTGTTTCCGCATTTTTGAGAGAGTCTCTCAAAAATGAGAGACTGATGTTTGCCTTCATTACTAAAAACAGAAGCCGTCATAACGACGACTTCTGTTTAAAAAAATCGAGTTGATTACTTAACGGTGCAAATCAAAGCGATCAAGGTTCATTACCTTAACCCAAGCATTTGCGAAGTCTGTAACAAATTTTTCTTTTGAATCATCTTGAGCATAGACTTCTGAAATTGCTCGAAGCTCAGAGTTTGACCCAAAAACTAGATCAACACGAGTTCCTGTCCATTTTGGTTTACCAGTTGAGCGATCAAATCCCTGATATTCACCTTCAGTATCAGTGGGCTTCCAATCTGTCTTCATATCCAAAACATTCACAAAAAAGTCATTTGTAAGTGTTCCAGGTTTCGAGGTAAAAACACCATGCTTTGCTTGTCCATAGTTCGTATTAAGAACTCGCAAGCCCCCAATTAAAGCAGTCATTTCAGGTGCAGTTAGTTTTAACAATTGGGCCTTATCAATTAAGAGTTCGGCAGTGTGGTTTTCTAGTCCCTTGCGAGAATAGTTTCTAAAACCATCGGCCATTGGCTCAAGAACTGAAATTGATTCTACATCAGTTTTTTCCTGGGTAGCATCACCACGCCCTGGTGTGAATGCTACTTTAATTTTATGACCAGCTTTTTTTGCAGCCTCTTCGATTCCAACACATCCACCGAGAACAATTAAATCAGCAAAACTAACTTTCTTCTTTGATTTTGCATTAAACGCTAGCTGAAGAGCTTCAAGTTTTTTTAACACTTTCGCTAATTCTTTTGGTTGATTAACTTCCCAGTCTTTTTGTGGTGCCAGACGGATACGAGCACCATTAGCTCCTCCACGCATATCAGAGCCACGGAATGTCGAAGCTGAAGCCCATGCTGTTGATACTAACTGTGAGTTAGATAAACCGGATTTCAAAATTAATTTTTTTAGAGAAGTGACTTCTTTTTCTCCGATCAATGGACCTTTTTCTTTGGCAATAGGGTCTTGCCAAATTAACTCTTCTTTTGGAACTTCAGGCCCGAGATAACGAGTACGAGGCCCCATATCACGATGTGTAAGCTTAAACCATGCACGAGCAAAAGCATCAGTAAAGGCTTTATGATCTTCTAAAAAGCGACGAGCAATTTTTTCATAAGCAGGATCAAACTTAAGTGCAAGGTCTGCTGTTGTCATCATTGGTCTATTTTTCTTTTTTGGATCGTGAGCATCAACGATCATATCTTCGTCTGCTACATTTTTAGCGAGCCACTGATGCGCACCTGCTGGACTTTTCACAAGCTCCCAATCGTATTTAAAAAGAACTTTCAAATATCCATTATCCCATTTAGTTGGATTAGGTTTCCATGCACCTTCAATACCACTTGTTGTTGTATGGATTCCTTTTCCTGAGCCAAGTTTATTTTTCCAGCCAAATCCCATTTCTTCTATTGGAGCAGCTTCCGGCTCTGGACCGACTAACTTTGGATCGCCAGCACCGTGTGCTTTGCCAAAAGTATGTCCACCAGCTACTAGGGCTACCGTCTCTTCGTCATTCATTGCCATTCTTGCAAATGTATCTCTCACATCTTTTGCCGATAATACGGGATCAGGATTCCCATTAGGCCCTTCTGGGTTTACGTAAATCAAACCCATTTGAACAGCAGCCAATGGATTTTCTAGATCTCTTTTGTCTGTATAGCGTTTGTCGCCAAGCCATTCTGTTTCTGATCCCCAATAAATGTCCCCTTCTGGCTCCCAAATATCTTCACGTCCACCAGCAAAACCAAAAGTTTTAAAGCCCATTGACTCTAAAGCAACGTTACCTGCCAAAATCATAAGATCGGCCCAAGAAATTTTTGTTCCGTATTTTTTCTTAATCGGCCACAAAAGACGACGAGCTTTATCTAGGTTGCCATTGTCTGGCCAACTATTGATCGGAGCAAAACGTTGGTTACCTGTACCGCCACCACCACGGCCATCAAATGTTCTGTATGTTCCAGCACTATGCCAAGCCATACGAATAAATAGACCACCATAGTGACCCCAATCTGCTGGCCACCAATCCTGTGAATCTGTCATGAGTTTTTTTAAATCTTTTTTTAGAGCAGCATAATCCAATTTTTTAAATTCTTTTGCATAATCGAATTTTTCTCCCATGGGATTAGACTTCGGTGAGTGTTGGTGCAAAATTTTTAAATTTAATTGTTTTGGCCACCAATCTTTATTTGACTGCGTTCCTTGTGTGGCACGCGCTCCATGATTGCCTGAAAATGGGCATTTTGACATAACTTTCTCCTTGTTGTCTTAGACAGAAAAAGTTTAGATCAAGTTAGTGTCCTAGTCTAACTGATTGAGGAAAATTTCAATTCCTAGAACATTCTTGCGCCTTGTCACTATTTTTCTTCAGAATAAAATGGAGTGCCTTCTCTCTATCGCACTCAAAAAACAGTATAATATGCGAATTAGTTCTTTAAATTGATCATTCCCCATATGAAGAGTAACATTCATTTAAACATTTTTTGGAGGTATCAATGAGCTTAAATACAGGTATTCAAGAAGGTAAAAGAGTTGAAATTGCAAAATCTCTTTCAAAACTTTTAGCCGAGACTTACACACTTTATCTTAAAACACACAAGTACCATTGGAATGTTACGGGTCCAATGTTTCAAACACTACATCTTATGTTTGAAACACAATACAATGAACTCGCACTGGCAGTAGATGGAATTGCAGAAAGAATTAGAGTTCTTGGCGTAAAAGCTCCAGGTTCATATCGTGAATTTTCAGAATTAAGTTCTGTTAAAGATGATCCTGCATCAGAAGTCGCGGCTACACAAATGATAGAAAATCTTCTTAAAGATCATGAGCAAATTGCTCGTTCCGCTAAAGAAATTTTGCCATTACTTGATGGTGCAAATGATGAAGGCACAAACAGTCTTCTAGGCGCGCGTATCGAGTACCATGAAAAAACAGCATGGATGTTAAAAAGTCTTGTTGGTTAAAAACTGACATAGGGAAGAAGAGTTGCTCTTTTTCCCTATAAACTTTATTTTAAAATTGTCTGTGCAATCTAATAGCCTTTGGCCACGTGCTTGCTTTTGACCTCTGAATAAGTTCGAACTGGGCTTTTCTGACCTGTTTCAAAACCCAAGGTAAATTCCCAGTCCCGACAGCCAAAAACGCCAGCGTAACAGATAAAGAAATCAATTTTGATAGGCCCATTTGATTTGCTCCTTTTCCTCTATAGTCAGCCCATCAAGATCAAAATTCTTGCGTCTGATGCTCTGACAGTAGTTAGTGATGGCATTGAGAGTCCGCCCATAATGACGGGCCAGTTCTTGCCTTGACCAGCCGTGTATATAACGTAGTTTTGCCAGCTCCGCTAAATTCACTCTCGACTCATGCCACTGGATTGGATACCTTATATCCAAACTGAGTGGTTCTCTCAGCATAGGGCGAGGGGCACCAACTTTTCTTGGTTCTACGGTTCTACGGTTCTACACGGTCCATGGGTTCTACACGGTCCATGGTGGACAATTTCGGTTCTACACGGTCCATGGTGGACAATTTCAGGTTCTACACGGTCCATGGTGGACAATTTCAAAAAATCATTTAAGCACAAGCATTTAGGTATCTGAGTCTATACATTTGGTTCTACTCACTCGATGATAGAAAAAATCATTGAATTCTAGACTAGTTTTTTAAAAGGGTATTATTACAATAAAGTTCAGAGGTATTCATGAAACTCTCGTATTTTATTATTTATGTGGGACTTTTTTCGTCAGCCGCCGCTTTTTCAGAAGTTGATCCGGTCGATGAAATAAATCTAGAGTGGGTTCTGGGCAATATAGATGGCCAAGAATGCGTGAATCGTTTTAACAAAATCGAAGGTCAGTATCAGGGGCAAAACAAGTTCGAAGCCTACCGTGAGACCTGCCAAAAAGACGCGATCCTTAGCAAAAAGAACAAAAAGTCTGGTAAATAAATTTCCGTTATTTGCTAAACAGAAGCAGAAAAAATTTTCATGTTTGTATCTTCAATGTGAATTGGATATTTCGCGCGACCCTACTTGGTCGGAAGTTTCGATTTCTCTATTGTTTGAACGGGGGCCGACTTCACAGTTTGCGGCCTAACATTACTGATAAACGCATTTTCACTATGAAAAGGGTTTGAGCAGTTTTGAAAGGCAAAGACCAATGATGCGAAAGAAAAAGACAAAAATATGGATTTGAAAAATTCTTTTTTTTTATATCAATTTTCACGCTGGCTCAAACTAAGGAAACGCTCTCAAGAGCTTATATGATGTATTATCAATAGTTGTTTAATAAATCTGAGCTAGCTTGCCTTTAAAAAAGTAAATCCAAACTCGAACTGAGCCCCACAAGCCGCCGCGATTTTAGATAAAAATGGAATAGACGGTGTTCTTTTATCTGATCCGCTTTCAAGGCGCGCAATAACACTTTGTGATGTCCCAACCTTTTTCGCCAATTGAGCTTGGGTTAAGTCTGCTTTTAGGCGCGCCGACCTGACAGCGTAAGCAATGGCAGTTTTTGAGCTCTCTTCTTCGTAATGCATACGAACAGTTGGGTCTTTCAATAATTTTTTGAAAAAGTCTTTTCCTGATTTTGTATTTTTCATAATCCTAAAACCTCTTTCATTCTTTTTTCAGCTAAATCCAGATCATTAAGTGGCGTCTTCTGTGTTGTCTTTTTAAAAACATGAAGCCAAATCATCGTTTGTCCTTCAACAAGTACATAGGCAATTCTAAAACCGCCGCCTGGAGCATTAAACTTTATCTCCCAAAGTTTTCCTCTGAGTGGCTTAAACTGAACCCTCGGGCAATCTAGACCGTACTTTTCAATCCCTTCAAAGACATCAGCAAAACGAGCCTGATCACCTTTAGGTAAATCAGTGATAAAATCTTCGATTGGCGATGAGCCTCTTTTTGAGAGATAGAGTTCAATTTTCATCAGTTTCTATTATAGCCAATTGGCTACTGGATGATCTAAACTTTAAAATCAATTTTAGCAGGTCTTGCGGGGCCAAAGCCTTCGGTTCGGGGATTTCATCGACCTCAAACTCAAATAATACCGACTTCATAGCCAAAAGCGGTTCTTCTACTTCGGGTTCTCGCGCACCAACTTTTCGACTCTTGTGTAGTGTTTTAGTGCATTTTTGTACAAAAGTCGATTGCTGGTCCCACTATTTGAGCTATTAATTTTGGATTACTTTCTCCATATACAAGTTTTCCACTCTCATCAAACTCAACAGTTTGATCAATCCTAAAAACGACTCCCGCCGCTCCGGAAATATCTCCACCCACTCCCATATAATAAGTAACCTGTACATACTTTGACGATTTATCTGCAGGAACAGTAAAAAAATCGATTGCTCCACCATGAAATTTATCAATATCATTAGTTGTATAAAGAGCAAATGCTTGGTTCCAATCCATTGGTTCAGAATAAAGTAAGTTCATTGCCTGATGAATTACATTTTTGGTTTGCTTAGTTAGTAGAGACGGATTTGTTCTGATGTCTTGCTGTAGAATCTCCGCAGTTCTATTTTTTAATACAACTTCAGAAAGAGTGTGTGTTGAATCACCCAGAATACAATTTTGAGCGCTAGATTTTTCTTTAAGGGCCACTGCATTTAAAGAGATAATAAATGTAAAAAAGATTATAAATATTTTCATAAATTATTCCAAATTCTTTTAATAATTAAGTTTAGTGACGATAACAGTAAATATATTTGTGGGTTGAGTCGACGCCGACAGCTGGATTCAAAGACACCGTAAACATTTTGATGATCAGGAGGCCTCCGCTACGTCTAGCAAGAAGGTTGTTTTCTAGTGCGTTGACTTGACCATGAGAAGTGTAGCGTGTTTTTTCAAGCAATTCGGTTTCAGTTTTCATAATCGTACTGGCGCCATGGCTCCACGCTCCTAGAAACTCCGGATCGTCGGTAAGCCGTTCGAACTGCTGTGGTTGTATCGCAAAGACAACACGATCCTCTTTGATAGCAGGACGAGCGGGAAATAGCGGGCCACCATCGGGTAAAGCCTCTTGAATTGGTACCAGGGCCCGTCTAATCCTCATTGGCGCCAAACCATCAATGTCTGGAAAACCGACTCCTTGGCACTCCTGGTTACTTTTTTTGTCAGTGTTCAAATCAAAATCACTCACAGAGGCAGGCACAGAGGACTCTTCAAAAAGTTTTTTAAGAATCTCCTTTGGACTCGCTTGGGGATTCAAGGCGACTATTTGTTTTAAGGTGTTCACTGATAAATTTGCCTCAAGGGAATTAGAGCTTCCTCCCATTAAGGAAACATAGATAGATGAAATGGGGTAGTAGCCAGTCTGCTCAAGCCCCTCTAAACTTGCAATTTCGTGTAAAGCGATTCCCTCTTTTAGCCAATCGTCACTAATAGCATTCCATCGCGTTCTATTTATTAAAATAGTATTTGTACTTCGTGCATTGGTGGCAATAGAGTTTTGAATGATTTCTTTAACAGAAATATTCAAGGCATCGTCCACTACAATAACGTTTATTGAGGAGGCTCTCTTCTCCAACTTTTCAATGGAAAATTTCTGAAAGACTTGAGGCTGTTCATTTTTCAATTTTCTTAAGGCAACAGCAAAAGCTCTCTGAAATTCAAGTGCTACTTCGTCTCCACCGCCCCGATCTTGACCTAATGACAATAACTGGTATGTGACTTTATGTTTTGAAAGGTTTGCGCGGATCTGATCTTTATCCATTCTCACCTTAAGCTCATTTATATTGGGATTGGTGACAGCTGTGGTTGATTCCGCCATAGATATCTGGCTGGCCAATAATACACCTATTGTTAACAGTATCTGTTTCATAAATTACTCCGTTTCATTTTTAATTGAATTTTGTGTCAGTGGAAAAAAAGAGACCTGAAGTTGATAAACTTCATCTGGTCGCACTTTTTCTCTCTGCATAAATGCGTTTAAATCATGTCTAAATTTTTGAATGAGTTCTTTGGCCTTCGGCAGGTCTTGAATATTAATCGCCATTGTTGTTGACGTATGGTCACGTCGTTTGCGATCTATGGTTTCTAATGCATCTACCGACTTTTCCAAAACCGATTTTTGATATTTTCTATTAGCGGCACTTGTGAAATCTGGATCGAGTAAATTTATGCTATTTTGGTGCTGAAGCTTGTGATTACCATTTTTGTCTTTGAAGATCAGCTCAAGTCTTTCTAAGGTTTCAAGTGCAATTTTCGCTTGCATTGCGGTGATGCCGATGGATTTCGCGATGATTGCGGGTTCCAAGCGAAAACTTGGTATAAGAGAAAGCTCCAAAATTGCGTCAAAGTACCATTCAGACATAATTGCGAATGCATCTTGCTGAATAACAAAGTAATTTGCTGAACTCTCATGAGAATGATTTGAAGATTGGAACCGCATCAGTTCATTTGGGCTCATATCCAATGCTTTCGCAAGCTTACGAAAACTTTGTTCAGTGATTTTCCTTTTTCCTGCCATCATCGATGAAAGCGTGGCATGGCTTAAACCTAACTTCTGTGCAAACGCACGCAAAGAGTAGGACGGGTTTTTTGCCGTTCTCTTTACGAATTCTTGCTGAAGATAAGTTTTAAACGTTTGCATAAAGGTATTTATAAAGAATCTTCGTGAAGATGCAAGATTGTTTGCACCAAAGTGGTGCAGTTGATCTGCACCAGGAAAATAGTTCATATTAACTAAATGCTCGATGCCCCCAAGGATTCAGAGGCGTTTCGGCGGCTAAAGCTGTATAGGAAAGAACATCTAAGATTTTAACTAATGATTCAAGTCTAGGGGCTCTTTCATTTGAAAAAATTCTATAAAGATTTTCGCGATTGAGTCCTGTTTTTTTTTGCAAAGTTACTAAATTAATCTAGAGTGGATTATGGGCAACATCGATGGTCAATATCAGGGTCAAAACAAGTTCGAAGCCTACCTTGAGACCTGCCAAAAAGACGTGATCCTTAGCAAAAAGAACAAAAAGTCTGGTAAATAAATTTCCGTTATTTGCTAAACAGGAACAGAAAAAATATCTCAATCGAACTCAAAAAAAATTTCATGTTTGTATCCTCAATGTGAATTGGATATGTCGTGCGACACTACTTGGTCGAAAGTTTTGATTTCTCAATTGTTTGAATGGGCGCCGACTTCACAGTTTGCGGCTTAACGTTGCTGATAAACGCATTTTCATTATGAAAAGGGTTCGAGCAATTTTGAAAGGCAAAGACCACTGAAGCGAAAGAAAAAGACAAAAATATGGATTTGAAAAATTCTTTTTTCAGCATTATTTACTCCGTCTTCCTATCATCAAGGAAAATGGTTAACTTTTAAAGAGCGGTTCTCAAAATACGACGATGTTATTTCGACACGTGCTTTATAAGTAATATAGTACGTAGCAAAGCGGTTCTTCATTTTGAGGCCTTTCTCTATCGTCTAAGATTAGCACACCAATTGCACTTCATGTCGGGTAGAAGTTTTAGTAACCATAAAAAAGTATAATCTATGGATCGATCTGAGCACATTCAATCAACCAAATCGAAAACAAGTCTTCCCTTCGACAATACACCCTCTATATCCATTTATAGAAACTACAATTCATCTCCTGAGTGTCTTTGGCGTGCGTGGTCTGGCCCAGAATTGATCAAGCAGTGTTCGAAAATATTAAGGATGGAACTCGTGTTACATTTACTCATGAAGGAATTCCAAAGTCAGAACACGCGTCGTGCATTGATGGCTGATCATCATCATTTAACAAACTACAAAAGCTAGTAGAGCACGTCTAAATCAATCACTTGTAGATAATGTTTCTGTGGAAACCGCTGCAAAAAAAAATTCTCAAAATAATTGTATCTCTGCTCTAGTTGGGGAAGGAAAACACAGTGAGGCGGGGAAAAAATCCCCAATTACACTGTCAAAAGTGCTGAAAAAAGATTCATTTAAAAAAGACTTTGAGCTGCCATTTGAGCGTGATAATTGCACGCAATGGAACCGATGTACTTTTTAAACGACAGCGACAACGCAAATATCTGCCGAAAAATAGATTGGTCAAACCATCCGCTGGGCCCAATGGAAACATGGCCAGCCACCTTAAAAGCCACCTTAGCTATCATGTTTCAAAACCCAACCCCAATGTTTCTATTTTGGGGAAAACAAGCGTATTGTTTTTACAACGATAACTACGGTCCCATTCTTGGCTATAACCGCTCCACCGAAACTATGGGCCAGCCCGGCCGCAAAGCTTTGGCAGACATCTGGGAAACCACAGGGCCACAGATTGAACGCGTACTCATCAGCAAAAAATCGGAAATGTACAAAGACTTGCCGTTAAAAATATCTCGCCAAGGCAAAATGATATTGGCCTTTTGGAATTACAGTATCTCGCCAGTTATCGACGATAATGGACAAACGGTCGGGGCCCTAACAACGTGTATTGAAACAACTCAAGGCGTACTTGCTTATCGAAAACTACGGAAAAAAGAAATTCTACTCAAAGACGCTTTGATACAGGCTAAATTAGCAGAGCAGGAAGCCGAAAAAGCCAAAATCGCCGCCGAAAATGCAAACGCGGCAAAAAGTGTGTTCCTTGCAAACATGAGCCATGAAATCAGAACACCATTAGGAGCCATCATGGGTTTTTCTCATCTGGCACTTGAAAAAGATGCCAGTAAAGAAGATCGTGATAAATATCTAGCTGTCATGACTCGAAATTCCCATCAGGCACTTCGCATTGTTGACGATATTTTGGACTTAGCGAAAGTCGAAGCCGGCAAAGTTGTTGTTGAACCAGTAGAAATTAAATTAGCCGAATTCTTAAACGATTTCGGTGCTGCCATGAGTTTCCGTGCTAACGAAAATGGAATTGGTTTTATCGCCATAGCCGAAAGTGCTCTGCCAGAAAAAATAATTTCTGATCCTACACGTTTAAGACAAATTCTGACCAATGCAGTCGGTAACGCCATCAAATTTACTTCAAGCGGTTTTGTTCGACTGCAAGTTTCGTTTCAAGGTGATAAAATATCTTTTGTCGTTAATGATACTGGTCGTGGTATTTCTTCAGAGCAAGCCAAGCACTTATTTAAACCATTTATTCAAGTCGATCCATCGACGACTAGAAAATTTGGTGGCACTGGCTTGGGTTTAGTTCTAACACGAAAGCTATGCCAAATTTTAGGTGGAAATTTCAGTTTAGAGCACAGCGAACTAGGTAAAGGCTCTACATTTAAAGCCACAGTCCAAGTCAAATTGCCTACGGACACAGATATCGTACCTCAAGGTCATTTCTTCACCAAGGGCCCACTCAATCACTGGTCTCAGACGTTACGAAGTCAGTACCAAGGCACCAAAGTTCTTATCGTGGAAGATTGTCTCGACAATCAAGACTTGTTAAAAATTTTATTAGATCAGCATGGTGTGAAGTTTGACTTAGCAGAAAATGGCCGCGAAGGTGCTGAACTCGCACTTAAAAATGAATATAATTTGTTATTAATGGATATTCAAATGCCTGTAATGGATGGTCACCAAGCCGTTCGCTATCTACGTAGCAAAAACTATATGCGACCTATCATCGCCCTAACGGCGCATGCCATGAAAGAGGAAGCTCACCTAGCTAAAAAGTCAGGTTTTACCGAATATCTTTCAAAACCTATTACCCGCGAATCTTTAGTCAACACTATCGAAAAATACCAGCCGCATTAGGCACACCCACGGCCTCATAGCTGCAATCTAATTCCTCAGAAATACCCGAGGAAGACAAATGCCACCAGTTCGTTTAAATCTCTTTATATTGCTTGCCCTGACTATTTTCTTTACAGGTGTCCAACCTATACTGGCCAAGCCATCAACCTCTCAATGCCTTGCTTTTTATGCAGATAAAGCGACAGTTACGACCACAAACCAAAAACTGAGCGTCCTCGATGACATTGCAATTCATTCTTCGGCAACAAAAACCATTATTTCTCAGCTTCAAAGAGATTTAGAAATTCGCCCTGGTATTGTAAGGTCGGCGCTGGATCTTGGTATTCGGCAACGAGTCGTTGTTGTTAACATCGCGAGCCCGGTTGGTACCGAGAATATTGTATTGCTGAATCCAAAAATTACTCCGATGACCAGCGATAAAAGTTTTTCTCTTGAAGGATGTGCTTGGGAATGTAATTTTGTATCGCGGTTTACTCATATTCGAACAGAATACAAAGATGAAAATGGTCGGAGCCAAATATTAGAATCTCATGGCGACACGGCCCACATGATTCAGAAAAAAGTAGAGCTATTCGAAGGCACTTCCACCGCAGCCACCTCACTAATGAAAATATTTAGCAAAAAAGTGCTAAAGGACTACCGACGAAAGCCACCAATCGGACCTATTCAAAAACTAACAACAGCTATTGATGAATCCATCGAGGATTCGTATAACCCCTATTCCTTAGGTTTTGATGTCAGAAAAATAGTAGGTGATGACGTCCAATTTAAAAAATCAATTGAAGGTCTTTTATCAGCAGTACTTGATCACCCTAATGCAAAAGATCGAGGCAAGGCCATGAATAATTGGGTAACCTCTGAGGCACACGCGCTCTTTCTATATGATTTACTTAGCCGTTCCGGTTTGCATGCTTTCAAAACAGAACTTACTTACCTCGCTACCCAAAGCGTATATTTTATTGAGAGTTTTAAAAGCGGCGATTCACTAGTTACCTATTCTTTTGAAAAAGAAGGAACCACCTCTGATATAAGTATGCTTTTCCGTCCTACCGAATTTTCAGAAAAAGATTGGATGAATAGAAGTGACGAGGAACGAATTGCCTTATTAAAAGCAGCTAAAGTTCCATCCAAAACGTTTGTTCGCGCCAGCAAGATTATGCCTACTGATTTCAAACCCGATGCCGTTGGGGGTTACTCTAAAGAAGTCCGTGATCATCGGCGGCATGGCTATGGCTGGGAAATCTCTCACAAGAAATACGAAATTAATCAACAGCGTCTGATGCGCGAGGTGCGCGATGTTTCTATGTTGTTCAACCAAAAACATTCTTTTCATGTTCACGTTTCTTTTGAGCTTCCCAAGAATTACACTTTGTACGAAAACTTTATACACTGGTTCAAACAATTAAATGACTATTTATACTTAAAAGGATTAGAAGAGGGTTTACATGGTAACGATCTAACGGGCGTCGCTAACTTTGTATCTGATCTATCAATTACAGAACGCGTAAAAAGCTATCTATCTAATTTGTATACGAAGAATACCATTCAAGAATCCCAAGACAAATTAGATCGCAGAAATTCAAAATTTTTCTCTGCTGGACTACGAGGCAGAATATACGGTCCAGCGTCGTCAGTCGCCAAAATGCGATTAGGTATTGAACTGCGTGATAGCACACGGAACATGGATTTGCTTGATCAGTACTCTTCTAAAGTGGGCAAAAGTGTATCAGCACAAGTCTGGGAAAAGTCTAATGCCGCCGAGATTAAAACAATGGGCCTACGGTTAACTTCTGATCGTGTCACCGCAAAGAGAGATATCTCTGATTTCGTATCACCGCGATTTGCCAAAATGTTCTCAGACGTCGAGGCCACAGTCGCCTTTGGGTTGCATCACTATGAAGACAGACCTATCTACAACTACCGCAGCCATAGCTGGGTAAAAGTTTCACCAGAAGTCGCTGAGCGTATTAAAAATGCTAGAAAATTCTATATCCAAGAGTTAGTAAATTTGGAATCGGAACTGACTCATTTGGAATCAAAGGGCGAAAAAACGGAAACCGAGCTAATTAAAATGGCTATTCGCATGAGTCTTGCTACATGGGCAAAAAAAGCGCGCGTCGCCGAATTATTTGAAAATTTCTAATATCAGGAGACATAATGGACTTTATAGGTAGTTTCGAACAAGCCGTGCAAAAAAAAGATTCAGAGCAACAGATCGCTATTCTACAAAAAGCATTGACCGAGCACGGATTCAAATCAGCAATTATGAGTGATCTTGCATTAGCTGTCGCCAACCACAATTTGCCTTACATTTCTTTCTTAGAAGCATTTTGTGATGAAAATGCGGAAACACCTCACGGCGCTGAAATCAAACTCGCTGATTTTTATGCTGGATTAGATAAACTTGATGAAACCACGTCACGTGCCCGGCGCTTTGTTAGTAAGTTTCGGGGCACTGAAGTTGAAAAAAACATTTCGGCTCATCCTGTTTTACTCACAATGTTTGCCCGTTGTTATTTGTTGATGACAGCAGCCTATACTCGCCTGGGTTCTCGCAATTATAGCCAGCGACTGCTAACTAAGGCTCTCCAAATTGGCCTTCCTAAAGCGTTCGATGATCGCATGAAAAATGAAATTTTGACTTTGAATAATGAACTCAAAAACGAAGCCAATTCATCCTTGGATAAAAAATGGGAAGAGTTTTACATGACTGGTGCTAACTTCAACGAGTTGCATGAAATATGCCTTAAGAGCCAATACTTTCAAATGGCTAAACGTATTGAGTTACTTGAAGGTAAGTTCAGATTCAATGCCGATTTCATAGTTGATGATTCCGAAATCTTAATGGATATTTTTGCGTTCAGAAATGAAAAAGATGGTGAGTCGAATTTAACTTTCACTCTGCGCTAGAAATTTAAATTTAAATTCAGGATGACTCCCGGGCGCCCCCGAAAGTCATGATCACGCGCAAAATTTAGATACGGGATTAACTGGAAATCAAAAATTTTGCGATAAACTAGCTGACTCCATGCTACCGAAATATCGTAGCTCTCTAAGTGATAGTTAGGCTGATTTTTTCCATTGAAAATCAAACTATAAGATATTGAATTTTTTCGATCAACAAACTGGCCAATCGAAAAACCATTCGCTGTATTTAACAAATGCTTTTTGTCTCCGTAAGTTCCATTGTTAATTAACGTCAAATTATAATATTTCGATAAACCGAAACCAAAATTGAAGGCCGTGTAAAACCCAACGCCGTCCTTGGGATCAGAAAATAACTCTAATTTTGGATTCACACTATAATTGGGTAATTCGGCTACACTTTCAAATGTGATAGAATGAGATATTTTAAGTGGATCACCTAAATCAATACGCGGTTGAAAGGACGTATTCACCTTACCTAACTTACGAAACACACCGACGGACGCCCCGTAGTTTTGTTGACGTGGTGTTTGACGAAGATAACCATTTTGTACCCCGCGACGTTCTTCGCTTTCATCGTACGTGGTGAATTTCAGCATCCAGTATTCTTCTACATTCGGAAGTCTAAGATTAAGACCAATACTCGTTGAGTTTTGAGTGTTTTCGCCTTCCAGAACGATGGTATTATTTTGAACTCTAACACTGGTTTCATTCCGACGTCGAGTGATACGCTTTCCCATTAAAAATGTATCTAAACCATCGGCCAGATCATCAAAGTATTGAGAGACAGCGATATTGCCCTCGATAAACTGTTCCTCAAGTTGAGGATTAAGGATAAATGCCCCACTGGATTCAGCCTCTTTTTTATTCTCTGGGATGTCTCCGGAACTCTGTACCCGGTTTGCTGGTTTTTCTGCTGGTTTTTCTGCTGGTTTTTCTGGCGTTTTAGCATGGGCTGATGCCAAGCACATAAAAAAACAGAATAAAAAGACAGAAAGTCTCAGCACAGTATTTCCTCAAAAGAATTAAATTGAACTTTACTGATCATCGGATCTAATCTTCATTCATGCAAAACTTAAAATGGGTTTTCTTCATCTTTTTTTATGGTTTCACAGAACTAACATCGGCGTACACCCCTAAAGAGGGAAACGTTACAGCAAATTTAGGTCCGTTTATTTACAAAACTAATTTTAGAGGTTCGGATTCAGGAATTCAATCTCCAATCAAGACAGGTATAGGCCTGCTAGTTAATGGTGATATCAACGAAAATGGGGCTCTGGAAATCGGAATATTTTATCTGGACAAGTATTTTTTTCGCGAAAAAGACAGCCTGTACTTGGCTGAAAATACCGATTTAATTCATATTACAATGGGCTATCGAAGATTCTTAACCTCAAAATTATCAAGCTCTCTGACCTTGTTTTCGTCCTACTCGGTAGGCGATCCACATATTTTCCGTACAGAATTTCCTCCCGATCAAGAAGTCGATACTTCGGCACGAGACATCACTGAATATGGCTTTGATCTAGCTGTTCAGTATGAATTGTGGGAAGCAGAAAGAATCGCAGTCGTATCTGACATTCGTTATTCTTATTCGGTCACCAACAAGCTGAACGAGCGCGGTGATCACTACGGCACCTTTATTTCTTTGCGCTACTTTGTCCAAGACAAACAAGGCACGTACAAGAAAGAAGAGAAAAAACCTTAGCACGTAATATGCAATTGTAATTGTCCGTCTGACACTTATTCGACGAGGATGATTATATGCAAGTTCGAAACTTCTTTAAGTCCCTTTTTGCCCGATTTGATCTGGAGCAAACATCCACATACGCAGCCTCTCTATCCTATTATACAGCCCTATCACTCGCTCCACTTTTGATTATTTTTATTTCCATATCGTCACGTTTATCTGGAAATCTTTTGGACAATTTTATTTCGCAAGTTCACGCCCATATAGGTCCAGATGCAGCGGCCGCATTTGAATTAATTGTTCGGAATGCGAAAGAGCGACCCGATCTAGCGTCAGCGTCAGGGATATTCGGGGTCATCACGCTGCTATTCTCTGCCAGTTTAATTTTTGGAGAATTGAAGTCAGCTTTGAATAACATTCTTTTCAAAGCGGTACCACAAACGGTGGAAACCTCAAACTGGGACTTGGTCAAAATATTCATTAAATCACGCATACTACATATTGGTTTTGCATTGAGTTTTATATTGATAATGGTTGTTTCGCTGACTATTTCTTCGCTGATTTCTGCGACGTTCAGCTCGTATCAGGATTTCTATCGCATTTTAAATATTGGCGTCTCGTTTCTATTTTATGTCGGCATTTTCTGCCTACTGTTCCGCTATCTTCCTGATAAAAAAATATTTTGGAGGAACAGCTTTCATGGCGGACTAACCACTGCGCTACTTTTCGTTATCGGCAAAGAATTGATCGGACTCTACCTTGGAAATAGTGCCATTGGTTCAGCCTATGGGGCCGCTGGTTCGATCATTGTCCTATTAGTGTGGGTTTATTACTCTTCACTTATTACATTCATTGGTGCTCATGTAAGCGCTTTATTGTTCTTGAAAGAAAAACCAACATGAGAAAATATGTTTGGGGATTTATTCTATTGTTACTAATTGTTCGCGCTGTAACGCCGGAATTTATTCTGCGGCAGACTAACCAGTTCCTGGCAACATTTTCTGAAACCTATACCGGGCACATCGAAGATTTCGATATTAGCCTTTTGCGTGGAGCTTACCAAATGGAAGGTTTTAGTTTACGCCTTAAACAGTATCCCGCCGAAAAGTTTGTATTTGTGAACGTAGTTGACGTATCCATAGCTTGGCGTGAATTATTCGCAGGTAAAATCAATACCGATATTGAAATCAATAAAGCTAAACTAGTCATTACAAACAAAATAATGAATGCCTTTTCCAACGCGCCCGATAAATCTAAAGATGAATCGCAAGCCGCCGCGAAAAAATTATTTCCCGTGCGCGTGGGCCGAATAGACATAAAAGACTCTAGTTTTGAATTTGCAGATCTACTATCAATTCCTGAGGCAAAACGCTGGCGTATAAGCAAAATAGAAGGACGACTAAGCAATGTGACGGGAACAGGAAACGCGCCAGTTTCACTTTTGTCGCTTCGTGGTGACTTATTCAATTCGTCTACAGTAAAAATCGTCTCGCAGCTTAACCTTTTGAAAAAGCCAATCGCATGGGATGCCGATTTAGAACTTCGTGATTTCAATTTGCCAAATGCAAATGACTGGCTGAAAAACAAAGTCCCATTGACATTCACGTCTGGGAAACTGGATCTCTATTCAGAAGTTCACTCAAATAGGAATTCAATTGAAGGCTATGTTAAGCCATTCCTTCATAAAGTTGACGTAGTGGCCAATCCCGAAATTTTCACTGGATTTAAACAATTCGCTATCGAAGTATCAGCAGCTACCGCGAATCTTATTCTACGCAGCGCCAAGGAAAAACTTTTGGCCACGAAAGTTCTATTTTCGTACCAAAAAGGTGAATTCAAAGTCAATTCGTCCAAAGCAATTTCTGAAGCGTTTAAAAATGGGTTTTCCGAAAAAATTCCTGAAGGCATAGATGACGAAATCAGTCTATCCAAGGACGACATGACTATTACAAAAACAGAGGATGAAAAATGAAAAAGTTAGCTACACTTTTAATTCTAATGATAAGCGCCT
The DNA here is from genome assembly GCA_002256935.1 of Bdellovibrio sp. 28-41-41. Classification (GTDB taxonomy): domain Bacteria; phylum Bdellovibrionota; class Bdellovibrionia; order Bdellovibrionales; family Bdellovibrionaceae; genus UBA2316. Next base: position 25,525 of record NCGL01000032.1, on the reverse strand, counting down.
GTTCCAACAAACCGACGGCTGTTGACAACATATCCAAAGGCGACGCAAAGCCAACGAACACGGCCAGTATTGAAGCCAAACAAATAGCGGCCGAAGAAGAAGCCCATGCCGTTACTGAACTCAAATTTAAAAAAGGATCCTCAGAATTATCTGTCGATTCAAAAACTAAGCTAAAAAAACTTCTCTCTAATATCAGTAAAGAACGGAAAGTGGATGAAATTAAACTCATTACGTGGTCGGACGAGGAATACCCATCTGAAGATCAAGATGAACTTTTAGAAGGACAACAAATACTTGTTAGGCAACGAAATGCCAGAATAAAAAATTTCATTCGAGACCAAAGAAAAGTCGAGACCGATATTGAAATGGTCAGCATGGCCGAACGTTCTGGAAAACTATCTGAGCTATGGGGCGATGCCGATGCACGAATGAAGAAATCTTTGGAAGCAGCTGGAATACCTAATACGGACGACAAAGAAAAAGGGACGGCTAAAGCGTCCCGTTCGATCGTTATGCTGATCCTTGAGTCTAAAGATTAATCTATTGAAGTGAATAGCGGGATAGATCTAAATACCCTCCGTTCACAGGATCTGTCGTGATATAATCCTGAACTAAGAAATCGTAAAATTTCCAAATGCGAGGATCTGCTCTTAAGAGTCCGTACTTGTTAATTATTCTATCGTAATCAGACTGATCAAAAATAGCTAAGATCTGACCTATCATTTTTGGTAATTCCGAAGCTTCAACCGCGAAAATTTGATTTGGATATGATCCGTAGTAGCCCTTACCGATCATCAATGTGTCTTTGCTTGGATCTAGTCGCATAGATTCCATCATAATCCAAGACACGTTTTTCAACTGACGATTATGCACGATTGAATAATTACGCTTAGGGATGCCATTTTCAGTGATCACAAGAAAAGCAACCTCTGGGAATCGTCGATTAAAATTACCTTGCACACCACTCAAACGAGCTAACTTTTTCTCTTCGTTAGATTGATTCGGCACAGACTTTAGTTTCTTCCAATTGATCGTATCCACTGGTCCGCGTACTTTTGAATTAAGCCGCTCAAATAAGATATTTCGGACAAGATCTAACTGATTATCACCGTCTTTTGCGAATTTGATACCCGCGGGAATGGGCGAGAATTGTTTCTCTTCAAATAAGTTCAGTTTATAGGACGTCAAAAACCCCTGGTACCATTTCTTTTTTGTCTTCATACGAGATTCAGCCGGCAGGAAATCCAAGAAATTATTTTCGGCTTCCATGCGAATCAAGTCCATATAAACACGTGTTAGAAACTGATGACCCAAATTTCCGTAGACGTCGAAATTTACGACTAGATTGTATACCAATCTCTCAAACAAAGAATAGTCGATTACAAATGCCGTCATGGATAGATCACCAAAAGCACCTTTAACTACACGGGCACTGTCGCCGTGTCTCATGATTGTTAAGACTGCGTTGTCATTGTTTCCATCGCCGTCCCAGATGTCATTCAATGTAAGTCCATTGGGTCTGAATTCTTTTAACTGATCACCACGCTTTTTTCGATATAAATTACGATTGTTAATTAGCTCTTGATAGTCCCCCATCATTTTGGTGACTTCGACTTCTGATCCCCATTTTCCTGGTAAAATTAACTGATCAACAACTTGCTTTGCATAATCTGAGCTTAAAACCATCAAGTCAGATTTGGGATCTATGAAAAATGTGTAGAACTGTTCTTGAATAGAATTCACGGCATTTGTTCCATTGCATACTGGGCCTTTAATAAATGTAGCAATATGGTACTGAGAATCTTCAAGCAAAAATTTATAACGAGCAATTTCGGGAATAGCCTTAAATGTAACAAATGGGTTGCCCGCAGCTTCGCTACTAAAATTCATGGCGCCTTCTGGAGCTGTCCACGCTATGTCCATAAAATTTTTCTTAATCCATGCTAACTTAGACGTCGCCAAGCTATAAGGAATATGAGTTTTATCAACCGTCACACCCGGGGATTTAATAAAGCAGTAATACCAGCTGTCGACCCCTGGGCTGTCATTAGGTCGGCGGGTCGCAATTATCCTTAGGTCATCATTACACGAAGTTGACGAGCGAACGAGCTTCAAAAAATAGCGCGGATTTGATTCCAAATAAAAATTGGCAAGAAATAAATGCTCATATAAATACCGTGCTACCAGTTTTGATTTTCCATCTTTCTGATTTAGAAATCTTTCCCAAGCTGTCTTTGCCAAAGCAATTTCAGGCGGTGATAGTGTGGCGGTTTCTTTCGGCCCCGGTGCGCCGATGGCTACCCAGTCACTGATCGTTTGCATGTTTTCTTTAGAGATCGGAGGCAATCCATATGGCATGGCCATTTTTCGATCTGCATTTTCGACTATGCTGAAATCTTTCATATCATCCGCACAATATTGATTCTCTTTCACCTCATCTGTCGGATTAACTCTGTCTACAAAACCCATCTTCAAAGACTGCAACAAGATCGAAGCCGTTGGTTTACCAATAACGTCAAAGAAACCCATGGCGCGCCAATCTGTCACACTATGAGCATCTTCAAATAAACGAGTCAACTTGGCTTCTTTGATGCGAGCTCCATTGTATACCAAACTGTTTCTAATCGCACCACGCTGAATGCCTTCATAAGACTGAAGATTCAATTGGCAAGGCGATTCCAAACAGCTGTGGCAAGCCACGCAGCGCTGATTAAATATGGGCTGTACTTGCTTAGTGTACATATCATCGTCGACCGTAGTCTCTACGGACTGTGTAGTTCTTATGCCAGGCTTGTCTTGCATGATCACGCAGCTAATGATGGCTGTGAAACTAATGAAAAAAATGGAATAAATGATATTTTTAAAGAACTTGTTCTGCATACTATTAAGGCTAAAGGCATTCGATTTAGGAGTACAGATTATTATGTCCAATGCCATAGGATCGGATTTCGGTAGATGGATAAATCTATTACTATTGATCTAAATCCAGCGGTAAAAATGAAGCATTTACTAAGTCGGGAATGGGCTAGTTAAGGACACTCTCTACAGAAAATTCCCCTTGGGTTCGGAGTGGAAATTCATCGTACTCTACCCTTTCAGCAGATTTATATTTTTTCTGAACACCAATAATTTCCCAAATACCATTTACGGTAAATTTGCCTGCATTCGTAGGCACGCTAATGCCACCGCATTTGATATTACACCCAGTAAATCCACTCGTCGTAATTAAATCGCCAGTCGAGTTGAGAGTACCACCAGCAACCGTACCCAAACTTCCGTCCCATCGAGCTGTCGTGACGACGCCATCTGATTGCGTCACTTTGTAATATAGCGACCCCAATGCGATGTCGGAAAAAATGCAAGAATACTCTCCCCCGACTTTAGGGGACTTTAATATTAACTTAAGCGCTACAATACGAACTTCCGATAAAGCCGCATTTTCTGTTAACGTCCAACGAATGGTCGGATTGCCTAAAGAAAAATAGGTCCCCGCAACAGATCCCGTACTCGAATCCAATTTTGATAGCTGCTCACAACTAGAAGTTACAGCTGGGGCCGGAATAAGTATTGCTGTCTTGGAACCCAATTCAAAAGTAAGATATTTACTATTGTCTTCATCACTACCGCCGGAACAGCTCAAGAAACTTAGAGCCAAACTTGCGAGTATAATTTTAAAACAGTTTTTCATAAGTAACCCTTAATTTGATGTCGTGCCTTCACTCTCATTATAACTCAAAATCTTCGGAGTTAGGAAAACTAATAGTTCTGTATTAGCTTTTGCCGTCTGACGTTGTCTAAAAAGAAATCCAACGATAGGTAAGTCTCTTAAACCCGGTATACCAATCTCTGCTTCCGACGTGTCGTTTTGAAACACGCCCCCAATAACTGAAGTCTGACCATTTTTCACCAAAACGTTTGTCTGAATTTGACGTTGAAATTTTGGTGCCGAACTTGGAAGTGATGGATCAGCAGCAATACCGGCAAAGTCGCGATTAACATCAATTTTCATTTTTACAGATCCATCGTTAGTCACTTGCGGCGTCACATCTAGATTTAATTTCAATTCTAACGGCGTTCCTTCGCTCAGTTTACCCGTATTATCTTTCACGATAGTTTTGATCTGAGATGTAGTGGCAATTTTTGCTGGGTTGTTATTAATCGTCACAATTCTAGGAGCCGATAAAACTTTAACCTTGTCTTCCTTTTCTAAAAGAGCCAACGACGCTTGTAAGTTTCCGATAAAGTCGACAACGCCAATTGTGAAACCTAGAGAGTTCTCTGTAGATTCTTTAATTGAACCGATTGAGAAATTCGGAGTAAAATTGGTTTTCGCGCCCATCTTCACCGCTTGGCCTGAAAAACCCCAATTGATACCCATCTGTTTACTGAAGTTGTTACTGGCTTCGACGATTTTTCCTTCAATCAGAACCTGTTTCGGTGGCGTATCCAAGTTCTTAATCATTATCCCGACCTGACGAAGGATCTCTTCCGTATCTGTGACGATAAATGCATTTGTTCGAGCATCAAACGTAGCCGATCCTCTACTTTTTGATAAAAAAGTTCCAATTAGTTTTTCTAAATCTTTGCCTTCAGCAAAACTGATTGGGAAAAGACGCACTTTCAAAGGAGCCAATTCCTGACTATCTTTTTGTGCTTTAATTTCTTCTTCGTTTTCCCTTTTGATATTGTCATTTGTTGTTACTCTGAGAATATTTCCAATTTTAGAGTAGCCCAATTTTTTAAGTTTCATTACAACGGCCAAGCAATGATCCCAAGGCACAGTCTGGATATTTATATCAACTGTGGATTGAGGAATATCGTCCACAATTATATTAATGCCGACTTGTTCACCCATTGTTAAAATTAGCTCTCTCGTATCAATGTCATTAAAATTACAGTCAATGTCTTCGCCATCAAAGTTTTTTGCTCCAATAGCGTCCGCGAGCGACATTCCCTCCGCAGAGTTGCCTGAGTTTTTAACTTCGGCTGTATTTGTTTCTATTTTATCAGTGTTAACAACTTGATCTGTTTGAGTCGCTGATTCCGTTGTGACGGCTAGCAAAGAATTTAATTCTGGTTGAATCAAAACCTCTGGAGCTCCTGGACGCAGCTCAAGGACAACGCGCGTTGTTTGGTTGGCGGCTGTGTAATAGGAAGAAACAGCGCCAATGCCGCCTTTGAAATCTTTTAGCAACAATGGACGAGAGGCCTTTTTATCTAAAATAGAATTTGGAATTTCAAGAATCAACTGGTTGCTTGCCGTATTTTGCGACTGAGTGAACTGAAATTCACCATTTGTCGAAATCACTAGCGTACCACCCGATTCATTGCCTTTAAATTCAATGTTAGTAATTCGAACAATGCGATTCGCCGGAGGAGCTGGTTGCTCTTCAATCGTTGGCGTTGGCTGAGGTGCGGCCGGCTGAGGCTCCGGTGTGTTTTCAACAACGGCCGCCGGTTCTTGCGGAGGTGCTTCCTGAGGAGCTAGATTATCTTGAGTCGGCGGTTGTTCCGCACCTAAGTCATTTTGCGCTTGTTGCTCTGTCAACCCGGGATCAGCCGGCTGTTCAGTTAAGCCTTCGTTAGTTGTTGGAGTTGCGTTTTCAGAAAATTCATCGGCGGAGGGTGGAGCATCCAAATTTTCATTTGATAATGATACGTCACCATCTGTAGGTGCCGATGCATCGGATGCCGCAAAATCCTCGTCACCACCGGTGGGCTGACTGGAACAAGAGGTCAACATGTAAGCTGCCGCCACTAAACAAAAAACAATTCTTTTTACGTCCATGTAAAATACCTCGTTTAAATTAATTCTTCTTAGCTCTAACTTCTAATACAACTTTCTCAGTAAACTTTTGACCGTCGAAGTCTTTCACTTGCTCGATAACAATCTTGTCAGGTTGAATATCAATTACTTTTCCTTCGTTGCGGCCTACCGGCGAATTTATTTTCAATTTATTTAATCCCTTTACGCCTTTGATCAAAACCAATGCGACAGGATCTTTCTTTCTGTACATTATACCTTGAACAACAATATCTTCCGGTACTAAAATAGTACGGATATTCTTTCCATTGCCAAGTTGTATATCACCACTACCTGGATTCGTATTTCCTGTGCCTGGTGTATTTATGGGCTGAACATATTCTCGATAAACTTTAAAGGGATCTCTGCCTTCATTGCCGTCATATGTAAAAACATTTTTATTAATTACTAGACCCGAGCCATCTAATAACTCTTCGACGCCCTGAAGCTGCCCTTGAGCCGGAGGTGCTGCGGGTTGAGATGTCGCACCCGTGTTTGGGTCAGGTATTGGTAGCGTCTGTTGAGCCTCGGCTACACCCACTATAAACAAAGAAAAAATGAAGAGAGCTAAATTGGAAATCATTTAGCATCCTTTTTAGCTTCATCTTTAGCTTCAAACGCACGGTAACCATTTATTTCCATCTCGACTTGCAAAGTCTGTGCGTCTTTTTCCAATGATCGCCTTATCGTGTACTTAGGAATTGTAGTAATACGATCATAATTGGCCGCCGCCACAAAGAATTTACCTAATTTAGAATACGAAGCGGCAAAACTAATACTGACCGGTAGCTTTTCAGTGATATCCTCTTTCACCGGACTTAAAGGCGTCTTTGATGAAATCTGAATCTGAGTTTCACGAGAAAAATACTCGATAAATGAAATAACGTCGGACGTAGTAATGTTACTTGGAAGTCGCTTTTGGACTGTATCTAAGTTTTTACTTAGCTCACCCACGTTCTTTTTTACAATTTCGGCACGTGATTCTGTTTCTTTTGTATTTTTTGCTTTTGCTTCTTCTTCGCTAAGAGTCATTTTCAAACTAGTAAGCTGCGTTTCCAAGCGGGTTGTCGTATCTTGGAAATACAGAAAATAATAGAGACCACAAAAGAATAGACCGACAAAAATTACTTTAGGATAATCCAGCGATACTATACGCGCCAATACTTGAATCACAGTCTTTTCTCCATTTTCACTACCATCTCAAAGCTTTCTGCACTTTGGTTTTCAAAAGTGACTGTATTTTGTCTAACGATCTCGCACTCAGTAAAAAGAATATTTTCCTTAACAACTTTCCTTAATACAGCAATATCTGACGGATTAATTGAAAGACCACGAATTCGTATTTCACCTTTGACGCCTGTTTCAGACTTTTGATCAAAGGAATAAGTCATTTCATCAAACCAAAGTTTTTGAGGAAGGCTTTTTTGAAAAAATTTATGAATATCAATTTCATAGCCACGTAAAGCATCAAGAAAATTAATTTTATTAATTTTATCTTGAATTAACTTTCCTTCTTTTTCGAACTGATTAATATCATTTACGAATTTCTCTTTAGCCGCATTAAATTTTCCTAATTCATCAATACGTTGCTCTAAAGGAGGAAACTGAGATTGTACTTCTTCCTGGTAGTAAAAGTTGTCATAAAAATAGAACGCTAACGGAAAAAGTATCATGATGCCAAGCTTAGCAAATGCCTGCTTCTGGACGTCCTCGCGGGTCATTACCACATCGGCATTGATGGAAATTGCAGTTAACTGAGGATTTGCTTGTGAGCGTATTTTCTGATTTAAGAGATTAATTCGGATCATGATCTGAGTCCTCTCTTAAAGCTAAACCAAGCGAAATTGGTGAAAGATTTGCGATCTGTTTCATATAAGCTGACGAGAACTTCTTCGGGTTAGACTGAATTCGTTTAAACGGGTTCAACGGTTCAAAGTTAATTCCTGTGCTCTTAATTAATGAATCCACCAGACCTAGAGTCTGACATGATCCACCAGTATAGAAACAGCGATTTAATGTTAATCCATTAGTCGACACGTTTAATAGATCTAACGAGTTCTTAATTTCTTCAATAATCGACTCTGTCGTGAAATTGATATAGTTAACGACATCTTCTGGAATATCTCTTTTGGTAGATGCAGAAATTTTCAAAGCTTCTGCTTCCGGGAAGGAAATACCCAGATTTTTTGATATCTCGCTAGTGTAGTTCACGCCACCAACCAAGATATCACGACAGAACACAATATCACCCTGACTGATAACAATGAAATTAGTCACCGAGCTACCAAAATTAAATAATCCAATATTTTGATCCCTAATTTTTCCGTAGTTGAATTCAAACGTGTTTGCTAAAGCAAAACCAGTCACATCAAAAATATTAGATTTCAAATTTGCATTTTCGATTGTCGCTAAATACTGAGTGATAATTTCATTCTGAGCAGCGACTAGCAATAAATCCATCGTTCCACCTTGGCTAAGCGAAGGTAAAACTACGTGAGTTAGCGAGATGTTGTTAATATCGAAGGGGATATACTGTTCGGCTTCAAACTTAATTTGCTCTTTCAAAAGTTTTCCATCTAACTTCGGCATCGTGATTTTCCTGACGATGACAGAAGTACCGCTGAGACCGGCGCAAACATTTTTGCGTTTTGTTTTTAATTCAGAAATCAAATTGGATATCGCCGACCCTAAGGCCGAAACATCTTTGATTTCTTCGGGTGCCATTGCGTTAATCGGCGTTGGCATATAACCAAAGTTCTGCAACACGGCCCCAGTTTTGGACACTTCTAGTTCGGCAATTTTTATAGAGTTAGTCCCTATGTCGAGACCTAAAACTTTTTTTGAGCTAAAAAACATATATAGATAAATATTAAATGGACCTAGAGCAGAGTCAAATCACCTACAGGTTCAAAATCCAGGTAAAAACAAATTAAAGTATTGAATTGCCCATTCGTTGCCACCAAAAATGTATAAAACCCCACCAAAGGCTAGGTAGGGACCAAATGGAATCGCTGTTTTCAATCCATCTTTGTTTTTTACCGCGATCGCAATCCCGATGACCGACCCTAAAATTGCCGACGTCATAATGACAAACGGAATCGCTTTCCATCCCAGCAATGCCCCCATCCATCCGAGCAATTTAATATCGCCGCCGCCCATGCCTTCATTTTTTGAAAGTAAATAATACGCGTACGCCATGAACCACAAGAACCCGCCTCCGAAAAGCACGCCCAGAAAGGCTTCTAAGAATTGACGTTCTGGATTTAACCACGCACCAAGCAAACCAATAACTATTCCACTCAGTGTATATTCATCTGGTAAAATCATGTGGTCAAAATCGATGAAACTACAAACCACGATGCCAAATTGAAAAATCAAAACTTCTAACAAGAACCATTTGTACCCAATAAAGTGAAAACTCAGCACAAACAATAGGCCCGTCAAAAATTCGACAAATGGGTACCGCCACGAAAACGCAACACCACAATTACGGCAACGTCCTTTTAGAATAAACCATGTAAGGATGGGAATATTGTCGTACCAACGAACGGGTTTTTTACATTGATAGCAATGTGAACCAGGTCTAATTACAGATAGATCTTCTGGAAGTCGATAGATTACGACGTTAGCGAAACTTCCTAAAATCGAGCCCACTAGAAAAAAAAAGAAATACTGGACCTCGGTCGGTAACTGTAAAATATCGTTTATCATTTTTCAATTATAAACATGTATCCTAGTAAATATGAAACGAATTTTGTTCGGCTTATTTACAATCCTTAGCTTGTCGCTGTCTAGTTGTGCTTTGCAATCATCCAGCTTTCAAACAGACATTCTTAAACGAGAACCTGCGATGGAAAAAGACATCAAGATCGCAAATCTCGCATCCAAGCCCGTAGAAAAATATCTTAAGCATTTTCTAATTCGCAACAATGGCTTTGCCAGTATGGACAGACAAGACTGCAAAGGCTACGCACAGAAAAGCCCGGCCCTTTGTAAAAGCGATGATTGCAAAGCTATATTAGAAGAACAGGAATTTAAATGTAAGGACCCCAATTGCAAAGCCTTTATTACCGAACGCCCAGAACTGTGCAGTGATGAAGTTTGTGTTGCTTTAATCAACAATCAGTCTGAAAAATGCAAACCCGACGACAAAGTTTGTCAATCCGTTCTAAATAATGAGCCAGCCATGTGCAATGGCCAAGACTGCAAAGCCCTGATAGATAAAACGGGAATTATATGCAAATCGAATCAGTGCAAAGGCATCATCAACGAAAACGTTAACTTCTGCGATCTTCAGTCCGAGCAGCCTTAACTAGCTATTAATAACGATATCGCGCCTATTAAAACCACGAATGGCCAGTGCCATCAAGAATAGAATCCAAACCAAAAAATACCCAGACATAATCAGGATATCGTTTACGTCTGGTGATGATTTCAAGAAATAGTAATTCTTCCAGTTGAATCTAAAAAACTGCGGGCTGACAGCTTCTAACAATCGCTGAACAGCAATCAAATTTTCATCTTTAGTTTTCTTAATCAAAAACTCGACACTGTTAATACCATGTCCATAGAGGTAAAAACTAAGACCAAACAACAAACTGATAACTGGTCGAATATACACTGAAAGTAAGAAAACTAATGATAGCACTACGAGTATTTTCAGATAGATATTTAATAAAATAATAAACGAATTCGCGATAAATTCAGTCTCAAGTAATATTAAATTCAACAAGCACGTTAACACTACCAAAGTTAATAAAATTAATGCGCTTAAACCAAGGAATTTACCCACGATAAATTCACGACGGCTAATCGGCTTTGATAACAACAACAGGCACGTTTGTTTTTCAATCTCTTTAAAAATCATGAATGCACCAGAAAACAGGGCGATCCCAAGTCCGGCAATTTCCATTGAAGCTAACGAAAAATCGGACAATATCCGCTGGAATTCCCAAATTGAAAGATTGCTCAAAGCTACACTCAACATAAGTAAAGCAATGGCTAAAAAGAAAATAACAATAAACATTTTTTCTCGAATTAATTCTCTGAACGTGGTCTGCGCTATGACAAGTGAAGCTCTCATTTACGAACCTCTTTTTGCTTATTACGGAAAGCTTCTTCCAGTGATGGGTATTTATTCATGAATGATTTGATATCAGCGTTATAAATGATTTCACCATGGTGAATCGCAACTAAATGATCACACAGTTCTTCCATGTCTTGCAGTAAATGGCTGCTAAAGAAAATTGTGATTCCCTTTTTCTTTTCCTCTTTCAAAATATCTTTCACCATCAAGCGCCCATCAGGATCTAGACCTGACATCGGCTCATCTAAAATCAAAATCTCGGGTTTGTGTATCAAGGCCTGAGCCAATCCCGCGCGCTGGAGCATGCCTTTAGAAAAGGTTCGCAACGCTTTCTTCTTGGCATCAAGTAACCCAACTTTATTTAAAGTTTCTTCGATCAACGCATTTACATTCAAGGAAGATAAGTCCAGGCCACTTAATTTTAAATGAAACTTCAGAAACTCTTCCGCCGTCAGGAATTCGTATAGGTAGGGTCGTTCAGGCAAATATCCGATGCGTTTTCTGATTTCAGGGCTCATCTTTTCGTTAAAAAATAAAACTTCACCCGAATCTTTGAAAATAAACTCAAATATACATTTTAGACTGGTTGTTTTTCCAGAACCGTTATTGCCAACAAATCCCGTAGTTTTATTTTTAGGGACTTCAAAAGAAACATTTTTTAAAATTTGTTTCCTTTTTTCATAGAACGATTTTTTGAAGGATTTATTTAAATTTTTAACTTGGATCGCATTCTCTATGTCCGCCATGGATCCAAGTATAACTAATTGATTTGAATATTCAAATTTTTAATTACGTCACGAACTGGGTCGTATTGACGGCTAGTTGCCGGCATCAATGTTTTACTTCCCAGAATATCCACATATTTTTCTTTGTTTTCTGGCTTTTCAAATATATCGATGATTCCGACCATAACTTGATGAGCTGTATTTGGATATTTGTCATAAAATTCCTGCCGAACAGTAAATGGATCTGACGGCACGGGTTCGCTAACCCACAAAATTTTGTATTTCTTTTTATCTAAAGAACCAAACTTGGTCCATGCGCCTGCGTTCCCCTTAGCATCGTCACTGAAAACAGCAATCGCATCGACTTTACCCTCTTCCAGCATTTTAACCGATTGAGAATGGTTTCCTGAATAGACAACCTGTTTAAAATCAGTGTCCAGGAAGTTCATCTTTTTAAGATGCGCCTTTGGATACAAATAACCCGATGTCGATTTACTATCGACATAGGCAATACGTTTACCTTTAAGATCGATGAGTCTATCTATTTTACTGTTACTCAAAGTCACTAAAGCCGCATAATAATAGGGCTCCTGGTATACTTTCTTTAGCAACACCTTAGCTTGTGCCGTTTTTTCCGCGTAAACGAAAGTTAATGCGGTCAAGAAAGCAAAATCCACTTTCTTTTCCTTCATCGCTTCGATCAGCGTGTTGTAGTCCTTTGAAATATAAATATTCGTTTTAATTTTGATAATCTCTTGAAGTTCTTGAGCCAGCGCCACACCCTGTTTTTTAATTTGAGTGGGATTGCCCCCAGGTATAACACCGATAGTGATTTCCTCTGGGTTATCCGACGCCAGGGAAAAACTCGCTGTGAATATCATCAATGATAAAACTAAATTTCTACAAACTTGTAACATCAAAAGATCCTTCATTTCGCTTTTTAAGAGCGATCAAGAATGCCACGCTCGCGTCACTTTCTGTGATGCACGGAATACTATAGTCAATGCAGGCGCGACGGATGTCAAAGCTAGCCTCGATCGCCTTACGGCCTGTGGTCGTGTTGATAACTAAAGATACGTTACCTTTGCGGATATGATCCACGCAGTGAGGGCGGCCTTCATGGACTTTTCTAAGTGACGTACATTCCAAACCATTTTCATTAAAATAGGCGGCAGTGCCTGTCGTTGCCGACAATTGGTAACCCATACTTTTAATTTCACGTGCGATCGGCAGCAGAAGATCTTTATCTTTCTCGCGCAACGAGAAAAACACTTCGCCTTTTGATGGCAGCTTTACGTGACTTGAAATAAAGGCTTTCATCAAAGCTTCCGAGTAATCGGCCCCTCGGCCCATCGACTCCCCGGTTGACTTCATTTCGGGACCCAGGATTGAATCTGATTCCGAGAATTTCTTGAATGGGAACACAACGCCTTTTACGCATACATTTTTAATATTGCGCCAGTTGTATTTTTCTAGATTCAATTCTTTTTTAGTTTTACCTAAAATAGCTTCGACACCTAAATCTACCAATGGGATTCCCGTTGCTTTTGCAATAAACGGTACTGAGCGCGAACTACGCGGGTTAGCTTCCAGCACGTAGATAACGTCATCTTTGATAGCCATTTGCAAATTCATAAACCCAATGATTTTGATTTCATCGGCTAAGATGCGTGATAATTCTTCGATCTTTTCGCATGTTGAATCTTTCAAACGTTGCGGAGGAATCACGCCCATACTATCACCCGAATGAACACCCGCTGCTTCGATATGTTCGATGATACCACCCACTAGATTCCAGTCTTTACCGCGAATAATATCGACGTCGACTTCGAGCGCACCTTCAAGGAATTGATCCATCAAGCACGGCTTATCATCTGAAATATAATCTTTGTGACGTTCAAAGTATGATTTTAATTCATCAGGGTTCTCTAGAACTTCCATTCGACGTCCACCTAATACGAAACTAGGGCGACAGATCATCGGAAAACCAACGTCCGTTTGAGCTTCCAAGGCTTGAGAATATCCACCCACCATCGCTGATTTAGGAATTCTTAATCCAATTTTTTTACAAATATCACTGAACAACCCGCGATCTTCCGCTAGATCTATGGTTTCCATTGTTGAACCCAGCAAGTTGAATCCATTTTTCAAAAGTTTCTTAGTGATATTAATCGGAGTTTGCCCGCCCAGCTGAGAAATAAATCCTTGCGCGCCCGTAGCCGTTAGAACTTCCGTTACACATTCTGCTGTCAGTGGTTCAAAGAACAACAAGTCAGACGTGTCGTAATCCGTTGAAACTGTTTCTGGATTTGAGTTAATCATAATCACGGGCGTATTATTGCGCTGAATAGCTTTCACACCACGAACACAGCTGTAATCAAACTCAATCCCTTGCCCGATACGATTTGGACCGCTACCGATAACGGCCACAGGTTTATTAAACGTCGGCAATTCTGATTTAGTGGCCCAGTAGGATGAATATAAGTACGGCGTATTCGATTCAAATTCGGCAGCGCAGGTGTCTACGCGACTGTATTTAGGGTGCAGATCCCATTTATTTCTTAGAGCTAAAATATCGGCATCTTTACGGCCCACTAGTTTAGCAATGCGCGCGTCTGAAAACCCCATACGTTTAGCGTCTAACAATATACGGTAGGATTCGTCTTTTTTATTTTCATCAAATTTAAATTCTTTAGCAAAACGTTTCTCAAACACAACGATCTGCTGAATTTGTTCTAGAAACCAAGGATCAATCATCGTCAATTCTTGAACGTCTTCGATCGTTTTGCCATCGCGGAAGATTTGAAAAACAGCCCAGATCCGTTGTGAGTTTGGATACGACAATTGTTCTGGCGTGTACGCCACATCCGGAATACCTTCGGGATGAAATTCGAGCGACAGCAATGATTTCATCAGGGATTCTTTGAATGTACGACCAATCCCCATGACTTCACCGACGCTCTTCATTTGCGTAGTTAGTAAATCTTTAGAGCCTTGGAATTTTTCAAACGCGAATCTTGGAATTTTAGTCACGACATAATCAAGAGCCGGTTCATAACTAGATGGTGTCGAACGAGTGATATCATTTTTTAATTCATCTAAAGAATAACCAAGTGCCAACAAAGCCGCGATTTTAGCGATCGGGAAACCCGTTGCTTTACTCGCTAATGCTGAAGATCGGCTGACCCGAGGATTCATTTCGATCACTACGCGCTGACCGGTCACAGGCTCCACAGCGAATTGTACGTTCGCACCGCCCGTTTGAATGCCGACGAGATTAATAATTTTGTAGGCTTCGTCTCGCATTTCTTGATACTGCTGATCCGTCAAAGTCATTTGCGGAGCCACCGTGATACTATCACCCGTGTGCACGCCGCATGGATCGACGTTTTCGATGTTACACACAACAACGAAAGTCCCTTTGTAATCACGCATAACTTCAAGTTCAAATTCTTTCCAGCCGATGATGCTCTCTTCAACAAGAACTTCGCTAGTTGGTGATTCATGTAGGGCTTGGATGATCATGGATCGATATTCTTCAGGAGAGTAGGCGATACCGCCGCCGCCGCCGCCCAATGTATAATTGGGACGCAGGATTAATGGGTACCCCAATTCTGTGGCAACTTCTAATCCGTATTCATACGTGCGCACTAGGAAACTACGTGGGTATTTGGCGCCGACTTGATCTAAAATTCCGCGAAAAATCTCGCGATCTTCAGCGGCTCTAATGACTTCTGGAGTGGCGCCTAGAAGTTCGACATTGTATTTTTTCAATATACCTTTTTCGTGAAGCTCTAGCGCTAGATTCAAGGCTGTTTGGCCACCCAAAGTTGGGATGATTGCTTGAGGACGTTCTTTTTCAAGAATCTTTTCAAGAAACTCTGGCTTCAAGGGTTCAATATAAGTTTTTGTCGCGATCTCGGGATCGGTCATGATCGTTGCGGGATTTGAATTCACCAGAACGACTTCGATGCCTTCCTTCATGATGGCTTTGCAGGCTTGCGTGCCGGAATAGTCAAATTCGCAAGCTTGGCCAATCACGATAGGACCACTGCCCAAAATTAAAACTTTCTTCAGATTGGACTTTTTCGGCATCTTAACTTCCTCGCTTTAAGCCAAAACCTCTTGAGAATATATCATCTCGGGTTTTACGTGTTTGTACTGTTCAAACTTGTAACGCATTTTCATTAAACGAAAGATAAAACTTTCTGGATCCAGATCCGTATTTTTACGGAATTTTTTCACTTCTGTTAGAATGATTTTCTTTACAGAAAATGGATGGAAACAAAACCCTTTAAGGAATCGCCATTGGCCTTTCAACTGAACTAAACGAGCTTCAAAAATTTCTTCTTCGTTAAATCCAAATAAAACATTGGAATCTTTAACCATGATTTTATTATTTTTGATAACGTCTTTGACATAAACGTCTTTGCCTTTGATTTTGCTAAACTCAAATAATGAATGAACATTTTTTTTCAAAGTCGCCAGGATCAACAATTCATTTTCGTCAAAACGAAGTTCACGCACTAGCAAGCACGCCTCTAACGGCGTTTGACCAAAGTTCGAAAGTTTTCTAGAAAAGAAATACCAATCAAAGAATTGATTCATACGAAGCTCATAATGATCATTTCTATCTTGATCCATAATCGCGTGATCAAAAAATTCTTTTTTTGCTTTATCTAATTCTTCCGCAAACTCGCGTCCGGCGAAATGATTTAAAATTTTCTCGATTAACTTTTCAACTTCATCCATAAAATACCTCTTATTTCTAGCCTACGCTCTAACTTCAAACTTAGCCTAAAATTTGTAATTTGCCACCATCTCGTCAAAAAAGAAACCAAACAGACCTTGAGCTTCATGCGGTCCCGGGCACGCTTCCGGGTGGTACTGTATTCCTAAAATATTTTTTTCTTTCGAATAAATACCCGCCACGCTCTGATCATTCAAATTTGTATGAGTGATCTTAACATCCGCTGGTAATGTCTTGGGATCAACCGCATAGCCGTGATTTTGGCTAGATACATAGATCCGATTGATAACTTCATCCTTGATGGGATGATTGCTGCCACGATGGCCGAATTTCAGTTTATAGGTCTTTGCACCTAAAGCTAGACACAGAATTTGATGACCCATGCAAATACCGTAAATAGGTCGCTTTCCAATAAAACTGCGAGTCGTTTCTGCCGCAACTTTTACATCCGCAGGATCGCCCGGTCCGTTTGTGAGCAAGATGGCTTGCGGATTGTAGGCATTGATTTCAACGGGTGTCGCGCGACTATTGAATAGTTTGATCTCGCCGGAATACCTTAGGGCAAGGCGAACGATGTTTTGCTTTGTACCCAGATCTATAATGGCGACGCGTGGGCCAGATGCGTTTTCACCTTTGATGACTTCGTTATTTTTGGCGCTAACGGCGTACACCCAGTCTTTATCGATACCGCGTTTAGCTTGAATTAATTTTTCAGCTTTGGTTTTTGCCATTGCTGCATTCTCGGCAACAACGATGGCACCCCATGGAGTACCGCCGCCGCGCAGACGCATTGTTAAATCGCGTGTATCTAGGCCGCTTAACATCGGAACTTTGTATTTGATCAGCTGATTCACCCATGAATGTTCGCGCGGGCTTTGCTGAATTTCTAAAGCGATGAAGCCTTGGATATGAATGTCTTTAGATTCCCAGAAATCTTTCGAGATGCCGTAATTGCCTTGTTGAGGCGCCGTCATCACGATGATCTGGGAAAAATACGAAGGATCGGTCGCGATTTCTTCGTAACCCGTGTTAGACGTGTTGAACACGACTTCCCCGGCTCGTTCGAAATCGACAGTGCCGCTTGAGGAATTTAAAATATTCCCTTCATAGCATTCACCGGTTTCTAAAACTAAAAATCCCTTGGTCATAGTTCACCCTTTGACACCATATAAATCAGAGCCATGCGTATATAAACTCCGTGATTCACTTGATCTAAAATCATGCAGCGAGGATCTTTCAAAACACCCTCTGTCATCTCGACGCCCCAGTTTACCGGGCCCGGATGCAAAAATAAACTATCACTTTTCAAATATTTTAAAGTTTCTGTGTTCAGTTGAAACGATTCTGTTTTCACAGACTCACCGCCGGCCTGATGACGTTCTTTTTGAAATCGTAAAAAGATTACCGTCGTCGCCCAAGCCATTCCTTCTTTCAATGTAGAAAACACTGGCACTTTGGCATTCGCAGGCATGTAGGCTGCGGGTCCACAAAAAGCCACTTCGTATTTCATAATCGAAGCGAGTTCCAAGTGCGACGATACGACTCGCGAGTGCTTGATATCGCCGACAAACAGAACACGCTCTTTTTCCATGTGTTTGCCTTTGGATCTTAATGTAGCAATATCTAACAATGCTTGTGATGGATGGCCTTGAGCGCCCCATCCAGCGTTAATGATTGGAACATCAATTTGTTTTCTCAATGCACGTAAATCCACTTCGTCACCGCAGCGGATGACCATCATATTTGGTTTCATCGCAGCGATGTTTAATAAAGTATCAAGGTAGGATTCATCTTTCTCTAGACTTGTGCCCATCTTGCCGCTGAACAAAATCGATTTTGCGCCCAATCGCATGGTGGCCATTTCAAAACTCATACGCGTTCGCGTGCTGGCTTCAAAGAAAATATTGGCTACGATGGTTTCAGAAAGCAGTGGATTAACATTTTTTGTTTTAAAGAAGTCGGAGTTTATAAAAACAGACTCGACTTGCTGGAGAGTGAGTTCAGAGAGCGAAACGACAGACATCTTGAAAAAATTAACTTGCTCGCCTCATACCTGTCAAAAGACTTTCTAGCGTTAACACAAATCTATACTAAAAAGAGTTAAAACTCGGTGTTTTTTGTTGGCAAAACCAATGGTCAAACTATTTGGGCACACTGAGCAAGCGATCCCATTTCATTTGGCCTTGGCCTTCGGAGTCCTGCCAATTCACTGACAATGCGATTAGGCTGACACGCCCTTTAATTAAGCTGGCTTTGATGGTTCCCCACTGACGCGAGTCTTCGGTGGAATCTCGGTTATCGCCTAAAACGAAATATTGGCCTTCGGGAATCGTCAATGGACCATAGTTTTTCTTGGAATAATCCTGACTTCGTAAGGTCGACCACTGGTGGCCTTCCGAAAACTCAGTGAATACTTCAAAAAGGGCCGTCGCATCGAATTGATCCGGGTGCTTTTCTGTCCGCAATGCCTGCCCGTTAATAAGCAGCAGTCCATTTTTGATTTCAACAACATCTTTCGGGCGGCCAAGAACACGTTTGATATAGTAGGTGCCTGAGGTTTCATTCAGTTTTAACAATACAATATCACCCAAAGCTGGGGAAGAGGCCCCTATAGGCTCTGACACGGGAGTAAACTTAAAACCGTACGCGGCTTTGTTCACCAAAACAAAATCCCCGGGCACAAGAGTGGGAGACATGGATTTAGACGGGATTCGATAAACAGAAACCAAAGACCACTTTAAAAAAAGGGCAAACGCCACCGACAGACTGATTAGAGTCAAATACTGGGAGGTTGTTCTAACGGTCATAAAAAGTTAAAGATCCGTTTCCATCTCATCTTTAAAGGATCACAAATAAATCGGGCATCTTCAAGAGTTTCCTCGCAGGCCAGCCAAATCATCCACGCTTTGCCGACCAGGTTTTGTTCGGGAACATAACCCCAAACTCTAGAATCGCTAGAGTTATCGCGATTGTCACCCATCATAAAATACTTAGCTTCAGGCACATCAAAATTCATATCGGCACCGTCGGCAGGTTGCGAATGAATAATCACCGGGTGACCGGGATGATCCGGTCTGGATTCTTTGAAGGAATACTCACTGTCCGCCAAAGTTTCATATTTCAAAAGCTGCCCGTTACGAGTGATGCGACCGTTATTCACAGAAATTTTATCTCCAGGTAAACCAATCAGGCGTTTCACAAAATAAACGTTGGGATTATCGGGATATTTAAAAACAATGATGTCATCATGTTGAGGCTTACCCCAACGAACGAGCCACGTGTCAGTAAAGGGAACTTTCAAACCAAACGAGAATTTTTTTACAAGGATATGATCATGAACTAACAGATTAGGAACCATGCTTTCCGAAGGAATCACGAAGGGTTCAACGATAGCCCAACGTAAACCTAAAATTAAAACAAGCGGACTAAAAAATGTAACCAGCGCTTGTTTCCAGGTTCCCTTCTTAGACATAGACTAGTTCACTTGGTGGTAGAAACGTTTCCAGCGGATCGTAGTGGGATCACACAGGAATGGCAGACGAGGCAGAGTTTCCCCGCAGCTTAACCAAACAAACATCGCGCGACCAAGAATATTTTCTTTAGGCAAGAAACCCCAATAACGAGAATCACGGGAATTATCACGATTATCACCCATTACAAATAAGTGTTCTTTAGGAACGGTAACAGGACCAAATTTATTATCGTAGATACGATTTTTCTGCATGATGATCGTATGCTTTTTATCAAACAACGATTCAGTAAAATGCGCAAACTGATCAGAACCGCCCAAACCGACGTGACCCTCTTGAAAATCGCGGTCAGTTAACCAATTCCAATCTTCTTCAGATATAGGAACGTTTTTTTCGATCACTTTATCGTTCACGTAAAGAACGCCATTGTCGTATTCGATTTTATCACCAGGCAAACCAATCACACGCTTGATGTAAAAGGTACTCATGTCTTCGGGATATTTAAAAACGATCACATCGCCAGTAACGATGGGATTAAATTCCACTAGCCATTTTTCACTGAAAGGAACGCGCAGACCGTAGACGAATTTATTTACAAAGATATGATCGTGAATCAAAAGTGAAGGCAACATACTGCCAGAAGGAATGACGTAGGCTTCAAAAAATGCCCAACGAATGAACAAGGCAATCATAACCGCCGTGATGATAGATCCCCACCCTTCGGTCCAAAATGTTTTCGCAAACACATTATACGGCGAAGCCCCGTCAGTCATTTTCGGCTTAGATTCACTCATTAGCAAAGTCCCCACATGGTAGTTAAACTTCACTATTGTAGGAACAAGACCAAGGGTTTGTCCCGATATAACGCGAAGTCAAAACTAAGAAATGTTTTAGAAAATGAGAATTTGCCCTTTATTCGGGCTCACGGGTGGAGCCGGCTTAGTCTTCCACTTTCAAAATAGCTAAGAAGGCTTCCTGTGGGACTTCAACATGTCCCACTTGTTTCATACGCTTCTTACCTTCTTTTTGCTTCTCTAATAACTTACGTTTACGAGAAATATCGCCACCATAACATTTTGCCGTTACGTCTTTACGAATTGCAGAAAGTGTTTCACGCGCCACGATTTTCGCTCCGATAGCTGCCTGAATAGCGACTTGGTACTGCTGACGTGGAATCAATTCACGCATTTTAGCCACTAGTGAACGACCACGGTTCAAACTTTTTGATCTATGAACAATCAAGCTCAGTGCATCGATAGGCTCGCCGTTAATTAGAACATCTAATTTAACTAAGTCGGCTTCTTCAAAATCCATTAATTCATACTCTAACGAGGCATAGCCTTTTGAAATCGATTTTAAACGATCATAGAAATCCATTACCATTTCATTCATTGGCAGACGGTATTCAATGATAACTTTAGTTGCATTTACGTAGTCCATTTTAATTTGGTGACCACGTTTGTCTTCACACAGTTTTAAAATGCTGCCGATATATTCTGTGGGCGTATGGATCGTCACCTTTACATAAGGCTCTTCCATTCAGTTCCTTCATCTCGCCATTTGTATAATGGACGCGATAAACGACCGTTGGCGCTGTTGTGATTAGATTTAAATTAAACTCGCGCTCTAAACGTTCTTGAACGATTTCCATATGCAATAAACCCAGGAAACCGCAACGGTAACCAAAACCTAGTGCCGCTGATTTTTCTACTTCGAAGGTTAAGCTGGAATCATTCAAGGCTAACTTATCAAGTGCGACTTTTAAATTCTCATAATCAGTCGCATCGATCGGGAAAATACCAGCAAATACCATGGGCTTGATACGCTGAAAACCGGGCAAGGCTTCCGTAGCGCCATGTTTTAATGACGTCATCGTGTCGCCGACTTTTACATCGCGAATGTCCTTGATACCGCAAATAATAAAACCCACTTCGCCAGCGTCCAGTTGATTAACACCCACTGGAAACGGAGCAAATTTACCCATACGCAGAACTTCATAGTTTTTATCCGTCGCCATGAATCGAATACGATCGCCGACTTTAACTGTACCATCCATCGCGCGAACTAAAACGACCACGCCTTGGTACACGTCAAACCACGAATCAAATATCAATGCACGCAAAGGCAACGTACGATCTGCCTTTGGCGGCGGAACTTTGGCAACAATAGCTTCTAGAATTTCAGTGACACCGATGCGTTCTTTAGCCGACGCATGGATGATTTCAGAACAATCTAGTCCCACTGTATCTTCGATTTGTTTTTTCACGCCTTCAGGATCAGCTGACGGCAAATCGATTTTGTTCAGTACGGGAATGATTTCAAGATTATTATTAATCGCTAAGTACACGTTCGCTAATGTTTGTGCTTCCACACCTTGAGCGGCATCAACAACCAAGATCGCGCCTTCACAGGCCGCTAATGACCGAGACACTTCGTAACTAAAATCCACGTGTCCCGGTGTATCGATCAGATTAATTTGATAATTGTTGCCGTCTTTAGATTTGAAATCCAAACATACAGTTTGTGCGTTCAACAGAGCATCGGCTAACGTCGATTTCCCGTGATCGATATGGGCAATAATTGAAAAGTTTCTTATGAATTTTGGATCCATCTATGTCCGCACTACTTTCTATAGGAATGTTTACTACGCTGCCCTAACGACTATACGTTTTTCGCTAACTTTTGTACCTGTTCAACTTTGTTTAGTTTTTCCCAAGTGAACGACTCTTCAGAACGACCGAAGTGACCGTAGGCTGCAGTTGCCGAATAAATTGGTTTCAATAAATCAAATTCTTTTACGATGTGAGCCGGTTTTAAACTCCAGCATTCACGAACGATTTTTTCTAATTTTTCTGATCCAAGCGCGCTTGTACCGAAATCATTGATGTTGATGCTAACTGGTTCTGCTACACCGATCGCGTAAGCTACTTGAACCAAGCAACGATTAGCTAATCCGGCAGCTACCAAGTTCTTAGCGATATGGCGAGACGCATACGCTGCTGAACGATCCACTTTAGAAGGATCTTTACCAGAAAATGCGCCACCACCGTGAGCACCGTGACCACCGTATGTATCTACGATGATTTTACGACCTGTTAAACCCGCATCGCCCATTGGGCCACCCGTTACGAAACGGCCAGTTGGGTTGATGTGGAATTTAGTTTTGTTGTCGATCCACTGACCTGGAATAACTTTCTTGATCAGTTGGTTTAAAATGAAATCTTTGATTTCAGGAAGGCTTGCTGATTCTGCATGCTGAGTAGAAATAACGACTGTATCGATACGTTTCGCTACGCCGTTTTCGTACTGAACAGTCACTTGCGATTTAGCATCGGGACGTAGCCAGCTCACTACGTTTTTCTTACGAAGGTCAGCTAATTCTTTTACTAGTTTATGAGACATAGCGATGGATAGAGGCATCATCTCTGGAGTTTCGTTCACTGCATAACCAAACATTAAACCTTGGTCACCAGCGCCTTGTTCATCCGTTCCCGTTTCTTTTACACCTTGGCTGATATCTGGGCTTTGTTGACCCAGCGATACGATTACGCCGCATGTGTTGTAATCGAAACCTTTATCAGAATGGTCGTAGCCAATTTTTTTTATTGTTTCACGAGCCACTTGAGTAATATTCACGTTGGCTTTTGTTGTGACTTCACCTGCTACAACAACAAGACCTGTTGTTAGTAGAGTTTCGCAGGCTACGCGTGCTTTTGGATCCTGAGCCAGGACTGAATCCAATACGGCATCAGAAATTTGATCGGCCATCTTATCCGGATGACCTTCAGAAACAGACTCACTAGTAAATAAATAATTTTTCACTCTCGATCCCTTTTTTGACGGTTTGACTTGCTATGAAACAAGCCAAACTAGCACTATGCGAAATTGGGGTCAAAAGGTTCCCTCGTTAGAGGTAAATTATGCAGCTTTGCGGTATTTCGTTTTATACTCGAAACGGGAGTTTAATTGCTCCAGTTTACCGTGCTTTGAAAGCTCTGCCTTCTTGTGGTTTTGGTTTATTTTACGAACCTTTAGAATTTGCGATTCTAACTTTGAAATGGCTAAATCCGTAGCAGAATAGACATCGTAATGGCTAGCCGTGCACTTAAAATAGCGCTGAGGCGTTTGTATGTTTATTTCAACGTGAAATTGACCTTTGGTTTTGCTTAGGAACACAGTTCCACTGTTCTGCTTCAACAACATCGGGGCAATTTTATCGACACAATCCTGGACATACAGTTCTAAACTTTTTGAATAATCCAGATGTTTAAAGTCGAAGTTCAGCTTCATTTTTCCTCCTACATTAGCTATCAGAAACTTGATCTGATAACTAACAATCGGAAGCTAAAAGGCCTGTCATTAGCAGTTCTTGGACAAAATTATTTATAGGATATCTTTGAATTATTTTGTGATTTTTTGGGACAACAAAGCCGAAATGTTCTTTTTCTGAGTCATCCAAAATGAGAAAGCGTACTTAATTGAAACAAACTGAATTCCCGATATTTGGATGGCAAAAAAACCCAATATTAGTAGGCGATTAATGATTTGATTTTATTATTTTTAAAACGAAATTGATTTAGGAATGTAAGATCGATCAAGACGATAACATCTTCAACCGAGTATCCGCATTTTGTCGCCAGCTTGATGCTAGCATCCAAGGTTCCACCGGTGGCAAGCACGTCATCAACTATAACGACACGGCCTTTGCCCGATTGCGCTTCCAATGTCGCTGAACCATATTCTAAATTGTAAGATTCTGCGATAATCGGCGGGGGCAATTTACCTTTTTTACGAAATGGGATAAATCCTTTGTTGGCTTTTGCGGCCATCATACTTGCGAAAATAAATCCGCGGGATTCTAAACCAACAAACGCATCCATATTTTTGAGATCAATTTTTTCCACTAAAGAATCCACAGTGTATTGCAGAGCTCGACTATCGGCTAGCAAGGGAGCGATATCTTTAAAATACACGCCAGGCGTTGGGAAGTCCGGAACGGTTCTGATAAGTTGATTTAAATCCATGGACCAAGGTCTATAGGACTTTGGTCTGAAGTTCAAGACTCTTGTCAAAGAAAACGCTCAGACATTTAAGTCATTTTACTACCGTCCGATACATTCAAAGTATAGAAACAAAAGGGAAATTATGGCCAAGTATCATTTAGTCCATATCGAATCAAAGGGAACCTTTTTTAACCTAACTCGGTTAGAAATGGTGAATAAGCTAAAGCAAGCTGGTGACCTACAGAACTGGTTCTGCTGGTATCCTGGAATTGTTCAATGGAAACAAGTCAGCCAAGCCAATGAAATTCGCGAGTGGATGACCCACCCTTGGACCGAAGATCAATCTATGCCCGCGTGGCAAGATCTGTTCACAAAACGCGCGCGTGGCGAAACTCAAGATTTCGAAGTTGTTGAGTTCAATGAAACCCAATCTGCCTTAACACCGCCACCGTTACCTACAGAACAAAAAACAGAATTCATTGTTTCCGGTTTTTCAGGACAAGTTTTTGATTTTGATGAATCATTGAAAGACAAACATATGAATTCTACTGGATTTAAAATCATCAAAGA
This sequence comes from Bdellovibrio sp. 28-41-41, assembly GCA_002256935.1. Classification (GTDB taxonomy): domain Bacteria; phylum Bdellovibrionota; class Bdellovibrionia; order Bdellovibrionales; family Bdellovibrionaceae; genus UBA2316. Next base: position 118 of record NCGL01000032.1, on the reverse strand, counting down.
TGATGACAAAAATGCAGAGGAAGTTAATAAGTTTGAAAACACTGTTAAAATTGACACATCGGGTGCTGATTTTGAAAAAACTCACTCTTCCATCGCAACTGCAGTTCCAGAGAACACA